>CADBSK010000094.1 GCA_902797305.1 uncultured Spirochaetaceae bacterium
AGAAGCTTTCAGAAGTGAAAGCTTGATGGAAATAAAAATTCTTGATGCACCTGTATCTATTGAAGACGGAGCATTTAGAAGCTGCTTTAATTTGATTTCTGTTGAACTTGGAAATAAAGTAGTAAGAATCGGAGACAACGCTTTTGAAAATTATAAATTAGATTCTTTTACAATGCCTGATTCTGTAAAATCTATTGGTAAGGCTGCTTTTAAGAATGCGATCAACTTATCTTCAATTAATCTTTCAAAAAACTTACAAACAATCGGAGACTCTGCTTTTAGTGGATGCAAAAGCTTAAAGTCAATTGTAATACCGGATGCAGTTACTACAATTGGAAAGAAAACTTTTTCAGAATGTGAAAAACTTGAAAACGTAAAACTTAGTGGCAACCTAAAAGCAATTCCTACAGGTGTGTTCATCAATTGTAAATCACTAAAAGAAATAACAATTCCTGATTCTGTAGTAAACATTGAATCAAAATATGCAGAGAGCCCATTCTATAAATGCGAGAACCTTGAAACAGTTGTAATTGGTAAATCTGTAAAAACACTAAATAACAATTTATTTACTGATTGCAATAAATTAAAATCAGTAAATATTCCTGAATCAGTAAAAACTATTGGTAATGAAGTTTTTGCAAATACCGCAATAGAAAAGATTTCAATTCCAGATTCCGTTATATCTATTGGCGAAAAGGCTTTCTATGATTGTGAATCTTTACGCGAAGTAAAATATTCAAACAACATTAAAAAAATACCTAAGCGAGCTTTCTTTGGATGTATTTTACTTGAGTCATATCCAGACAACTGCGAAGAATATGGTGAAGAAGCTTTTTACGGCTGTGTTTCTCTTAAAGAAATTACCATAAAACCAAATATTGTTTATGGAAAATATTGTTTTGGAGCTTCCTGGGAACCAAAGTTTGATGAAACCATTAATAAGATTGTCATTGCAGATGGAATAGAAAGTTTCGAAAATGAAACTTTTGTATGGTATAGTATATATAATAAAAATTTGACGGTAAATGAACTGGAATTTTCATCTTCAGTAAAAAATACAACTAATGGACAGTTATTTATCGGTGCAAAAATGATTAATAACCTCATTATTGATAGTCCAGACTTTGAAGCAACAACTGTAAAAGATTCGATGAGAATTGAACACCTTAAATGTTACAAATCTGTTTATGAAAAGGTATTTGGCGAAGGCTGGGGTACTATTCATGTCGTCGAATTCTTTGATAGTGAAGACACAATTGTTACTGAATATGTTGAAAAGGATTATAAATAAAGAATTATAAGATTTTTTAGGAGAATATTATGGGATTTGCAGAAAACTATATGGAGAAAGTATATAAGGATTCTAATAAAAGATTAAAATATTTCGAACAATACAAAAAGGAAATATTAGCAGCAACCGATCTTAACAATGAATTACGTAATAAACTCATGCTAGTACCTAAAACTTACTGGGATGATTTTACAAAATATCTTTTAAATGATCCTGAATATCGAAATGCTCTAAATGCTGCAAATCCTGATAAAGAAGAAAAATCGAATAAAAAATCAACAAAGAAAGAAAAAGAAGAATTTGATTTTAGTGAATGGGAGGACGATGAAGATAATGAAAGTACTAGTACTTTTAACTGGGACGACGACGATAATGATGAAAGTTCCAGTAGTTTTAACTGGGATGAAGATGATGATGAAAGTTCCAGTACTTTTAATTGGGATGAAGATGATGAAGAAGATGTAAACACATCCAATAAAACAAATAGCAAATTTGAAAATATAAAAAAAGAAATATTAAATAGTTCAGATTTTAATCAAGCTTTAAGAAACGCATTAAGTAATATGCCTAAAGAAGATTGGGATGCTTTTAAAGCATACATATTTAAAGATCCAAACTATAGAGAAGCTTTAGCCAAGGCTAATTCGGATAATAAAGAAAAGACTCAAAATCAAAGAAAATCAAATAAATCCGAAAATATATTTGATTTTACAGATGATGATGACAAAGAATCTGATTCTGCTGACTGGGAAGAAACTGATGATAATGTAATAACTGATGAAAAAATTCAAAAAGTCAATGGAATGAAAAATGCATTATATAGTCATTTTGATAATGAAACATATAATGATATAAATGCAGAGCAATTAATTGATACAGTTACAGAATTACTAGTTCAAGAACAAATAAACAAAATAGAAGAAGCTTTAGATGATTTTTTAATTAAGGGCAAACCTGGGAAAAATCTAGAAAGTCTTCAGAGTGCACTTAAATATCGACATGCCTATATTGTTATTTCAACTACATGCGAAAATATAGGTAAAATATTGAATAATTACAAAATTAATAAATTGAACAGAAAAATCAATAATCATTATGATATGCTTTTTAATGAAAATGGAAAATTAATAGAAGCAACAATAAGTAAAATTAAAACAAAGCAAAACTTACAAAAGACAGGATTATTTTTAGGAAAAGTTTTATTAGCACCTCTTAAAGCAACAGCAAAAATAATTGAAATGTCTGATGAATATGCTCAAAGACCAGAAGTTCAAGAAAGGCGTAGACAAGAAAGTATTAGATATTATTGTAAATTTTGTGGTAAAGAATTTAAAGATCCAAAATCTGCAGCTTATAATCCATGCTTTGTAAAAGCACGTTATGATAAAGCTCTGGCAAATCTAGAAGGAGGTGTTCCTCCATCGCATCACTATTGTCAATTATATGAAGGAACACAAAAAAGTGAATACAGATGCAAAAGATGCGGTAAAACTGAAAAAACTATTGCTTCTCTCGTATTATCAGGCCCATGCCATCCAATACATATTGTAAACATTGATAAATATAACACACATGGCGGTACGTCAGATACGGCAGCAATTAGTCTTCATGAACCAGCATTATAAATATCT
>CADBSK010000095.1 GCA_902797305.1 uncultured Spirochaetaceae bacterium
GGCTTACAAAAACACTCGTTTTGTGCTGCCGCGTGAGCGGCGAATGTATATAATTACAAGCACAAAACGCGTGTAGCAAACTAGTTTTCGGTTTTGATAAGCCGTTTTTGCGACTGGAAGCCATTTTTGTAGACAGAACAGTTTATAATGCGGTTGCCCTGAACATAATCCCTTCACCCGTTGAAATCTCTCCCCAAAAATGATAGTATCAAGATACTCAAATCTATATCGAGGTTTTTGAAAATGCCATATTCTGAGCCAACAGATCTTGGGATTATCGCATGCCCTGGCGGAGAAGCCTTTGCAGATGCAGTAATCACACACCTTAAACACATGTACAAACATCGTTTTACACTTAAAAACGATGCAATTTCAAAGAGATATGATCTAGACAAGGAACAGCTTGTTAAAGACATCAATCTCAGAAACGATCTTGAAACTTCTGATTTAGTAATCAGAGGCGCTACAGACAAATATCGAGCACCAGTTTTCAAAGTAGACACGACTTTTACTTACTTTGCAAATGGTGAATTCAAAACAGAACTCAACGAATCTATTCGCGGTAAAGACATTTTCATTTTCCAGGATGTTGAAAACCACGAGGTTATTTCACTTAACGGTGGTAAAAACAAGCTTTCTTTGAGCGTTAACGATCATCTTATGTGTCTTCTGAACACAATCGATGCAGTTAGACAGGCTGGTGCCGCAAAAATCACTCTTGTAGTTCCAGTTTATCCATACAGCCGTCAGCACAAAAAGAAGGGTCGCGAAGGCCTTACAGCTGCAATGCTTGGACATGTATACGAAATGCTCGGTGTATCAAGAATCATCACATTGGACATTCATAGCCGCGAAATCGTAAACGCATTCAACTCTATTAATCTTGAAAACCTTCATGCCAGCTATCAGATTATCCGTGAACTTGGAAAAATCGTTGACCTTACTGGTAAAACAGAAGACCTTGTTGTTGTTAGTCCTGATACAGGCGCTATCGACCGCAACAAATTCTACGCATCTGGTCTTAAACTTCCTTTAGCAATGATTTACAAAGAAAGAGACTATTCTGTTGTAACTCAGAATGCTAAAGATACAAATATCAAGTCTGTAAAACTCCTCGGAGACGTTAAGGGCAAAGTTGCTTTCCTTGCAGATGATATGCTTGGAACTGGTGGAACTCTCCTTAAGGCTATGTCTTTCTTAAAAGACAACGGTGCTACAAAGGTAATTGCAGCAATCAGCCTTCCTTTCTTTACAGGAAACGCTATCGAACTCTTTGACGAAGCTTACAAACAGGGTTTGTTCTACCGCGTAATCGGAACAAATGCCGTTTACCACGAAGAACTCCTCAAAAAAGAATGGTACATCAGCACTGATGTTTCTGGATTGTTTGCAAATGTAATTACACGCATTCACCACAACCAGTCTATCGGAGATCTTTTAGATAACCGCAACATAATCGAAAAAATCGTAAAATCACAGACAGAAACTGCAGACAAAACTGCAAAGTCTGAATAAAAGATTTTTTTAACTGTTACTTATAATCATTGCCCGTATTTAGAAATATTTACCGGCAATGATTTTTTTTTGGAGATTTTGATTGAATATTCTATCTTGCGACATAGGAACCACCTCTTTAAAAACTGCCCTTATAACACCGGACGGAAAGGTTCTATCTTTTTATCGTCAATCTTTGCAATCAAAAAACACTCCTTACGCAGCAGAACAGTGGCTTCCGGTATTTGTAAACAGCACAAAAAAAATACTTATAAACTTATCAGAAAGAAATATAAAACCAGAAATCGGAGCAATTAGTATTTCAGGAAATGGCCCTACAATTGTAGCAAGCAATGGAAGAACAATTTTCTGGAACAATTCTGAATCAAAAAATCTTTCTCAAGAAAGTCAAAATCTTATAAAAAATACCACTTCCCTTTTTTTACCACAATTTTTAACACTAAAAGAACTATATAAATCAGACTGGGAAAAGAGTGACTCTATTTTTAGCGGTCCTGAATATTTAATATACAAATTAACACAAAGCAAGGTTTCCGTTTTACCAGAAGAGCGCTTTATCAAAGCCTACTGGGACACTGAATTATTAAAAAAAGCCGGTTTTTCAAAGTCAGATGTAAATAAGATTCCCTCTTTTATAAAAACGGGAGATATTGCAGGATATTTATCTTTAGAATTACAGCAGGAACTTGGATTACAATCCAAAATACCCGTTATCGCAACTGGACCAGATTTTGTTGCTGCATTAATTGGAACAAATACCTTAAGTCCTGGAAAATTATGCGACAGAGCAGGCTCAAGCGAAGGAATCAATTTTTGTTCAAGCAAACCTGTTTTTGCCCCGGGAGTAAGAACTCTTCCCAGCATAATTCCCGGGTTATGGAATATAAGCATATTAATAGAAAAAAGCGGAAGTCTGATTAATCACTTTAAGCATCAGATAAACGCACTTGAAAACGAAGAACACAACTTTGAACAAATTTTTGATTACGCATTTGCCGATAAAAACAGTCAGGGATGGAAAATACTCTTTGAACTTAAAAACGAACTCAAGAATGCGGTTTTTACATTAAAAACAATTGCAAAAAAAAACAACCTTCAAATCGATGACCATATGACCATAACCGGAGGGCAGGCAAAAAATAACCGATGGATCTTAGAAAGAGCTGCAAGCGCTCAAATAGACCTCTGGGTACCAGTTTGCCCAGATGCAGAACTTTTAGGCGATGCAATCACAGGTTTTACCGCGCTTAAAATCTTTTCCAGCTTGCAGGAAGGCGCAAACGCGATGGTCAAAACGGATAAAGTTTATAAATCAAGTACAGAAAACATTAATTCTCAAGGAATGAAAATTTTTAAGATTCCCGAAAATCTTACAACCATAATTTTTGACATTGATTCAACATTATACACCTCAGAGGCATACGCATTAGAGCAGGTAGATGTACAAATCAGAGCATGGGCAGAAAAAATAGGCATAAGCCACTCAGAAGCAAGAAACAAAATCAGCGAATTTAGAAAAAACTGGTCAAAGGAACACAATGGTAAAAAAATAAGTCTCGGGAACGCCTTCACTCATTTTGGCGTAACCATCGAAGAAAGCATTCAAATGAGACGGGATCTTGTTAAACCTGAAAATTTCTTATCAAAAGATCAAAAACTTATAGATACCATAAAGCTTCTTAATGAGAAATACAAACTTATCTGCGTAACCAACAATCCGGTACTGCCAGCCCGTAAAACTCTTGTTGCCCTTGGAATCGATAGCCTTATTCCTGACATTATAGGTCTTGATACTTGCGGAAAATCTAAGCCTGCAATTGAACCCTTTGAACTTGCCTTGAAAATTACAAACTCTAAGGCAGAAAACGCAATCAGCATTGGAGACAGATACGATTTGGATTTGAGCCTTCCTCTTCAAATGGGAATGGGAGCTATTCAGGTATCTGGCGTTAAAGATGTCTATAAACTCCCAGAAATATTGTCGCACTTTAAATAATTAAATGTCTGTGTTATAATTTAAAGAACATGAAAAGAAGAGAATTAAAGGAAAAAATAGAACTTACCACACAAGGTCAACTATCACTATTTTTCCCTGGCACAGGCAGTGCGTTTACAAAATTAAATTTTCAGAATAATATTCTTGTAATTAAAGGCCAGGATCATCTTCTTATAGATTGTGGAAATATGTGTCCATATGCGTTTCACACCTTTAATTCCTCTATTACTTCTATTTCTAATTTTTTAATCACTCATTCTCATGCAGATCATGCAGGCGGCCTTGAAGAAGTAGCTTTAATGAACATGTACATTACAAAGAAAAAGCCTAACATGATTATTACAGATGAATACAAAAAAATCTTGTGGAACAAAACTTTATCTGGAGGCCTCGCAATAAGGGGTGAAGAAACTGGTCGGCAAAAAATGTATTTTGACGACTATTTTACACAGATTAAACCAAAAAAATTAAAGAACTCTCTACGTCCGATGTACGAAGCAAATATAGGTTCTATTAATGTAAAACTCTTTAGAACAAAGCATTTATTCTCAAGCAAAAACAACTGGAAAAACTCATTTTACTCACTAGGAGTTTTAATCGACAACAGAATCCTTTTTAGCGGTGATACAAAAGCTGACAAAGAACTTATCAACTGGATGTGCGACTCGTACAACATTGAATACATTATTCACGACTGTCAGTTCTACAAAAATGCCGTTCACGCAGGTTACGATGAACTAAAAGAAATCCTAACTCCAGAACAAAAAGCAAAAACCCTCTTGTGCCACTACGGAGATGATGCCGCAACCCGCGATGTTAAAAAAGACGGCTTTTACGGAATCGTTGAACGCGGCGTTTATTACGACTTTGATTAACGGTTAGCTCTCTTTACAAGAAACTTACACAACTTTTCATTTATTGCTCCGCCACTTGTGCTGATTAAACTTTCCAGAGGATTTTCTTTTATTGCATTTATCGCAATTTTTACCACAGGATCATCTTTACTTTTTCCGAAATTCATTAATCGAATCACCAGAGTAAAAATCCCTAGGAAAAACCTTACAGTAATGCTTTCTTTAGACAAATCCTCTAAACAATCTTCTGTAGTAAACGAACCTTTTTTATGTCCCTGGACATACATTTCTTTTGTATATTCCGGAACTGAGAATACATTTGTTTTATCTCCAGCGTCAAACACCTGATTTAGTTCTTTACCATTTACCGATACTTTCTCCTGAAAAATAACATTGCTCACACTTGAGCAAACCTGAATATTATATTCCCCCTGGACAGAAACAAAATCTTCGTCTTTTACGCTATATACAGTAAAAGCTCTTTTATCCAGAACAATTTTTACAGTTTTTTGCTCATGTACATCAAGGAAAACTTTATCAAAACCTTTTAATTCTTTTTTAGGACGAATATATGTCGTATCGTTTAATTTATAATTTTCGGTTTCTACATAAACCTGACAAACTTCGGCACCTGCATAACGACCTGTATTTTTTACATTAAAGGAAACCAGATATGTATCCCCATAAGGAGTAATGCAAAAATCCGAATAATCAAAAGTCGTATACGAAAGCCCCCATCCAAATTCATAAGAAACAGGAACTTCAAAAGTATTGTAATAACGGTAACCTACAAAAACGCCTTCTGAGTATTCCACATTGTCTGTCTCAGGTGCAAAATCTTTATAACAAGGCACGTCTTCATTTTTAACCGGAAATGTTTCTGCCAAACGACCACTAGGATTGGCATCCCCGCTTAACAAATCTGCACATGCCTGACCGCAGCCTTCTCCACATAAATACATATGAAGAATGGCATTTAATTCTTTTTGATGAGGAATAGCAAATGCAGAGCCAGAAAAACTAACCATCGTAACATTACATCCGGTTTTTAATAATAACTCTAATAGTTTTATCTGTTCGCCAGGAAGGTTTATGTCTTTTCGGTCAAAGCCTTCCCCTTCTACAGACTCAGGAAGCCCACAGAAAAACAGTACCGGAATATTTTTTGCAAAAGCTAATCTTGCAAGTTCTTTAACAGCACATAAATTATTCCCACTTTCGTACTGAACCTTAAAACCCTTTTTCTTTAAGCAATCAACGACATCAGGATATTTACCACAGTTTATATGACTTGACCCCTGCCCCATAAATTTCATATGAGTAGCAAATTCACCAATTACAATTACTCTGCTTTTTGGTTCAAGGGGTAAAACTCCATTATTTTTTAAGAGAACCGCACCTTCTTTTGCAAAATCCTGAGCAAGCTTATGCTGTTCATTGTAATTTATGAGCTTTTTTCTTTTATTTCTTGAAGAACTGAAGATAGATGCCTGAGTTAAAACTCTTTGGTTAGCCTTTTCTAAATCATCAGAATTAATTTGCCCCTGCTCCAAAGCTTCTTTTAATTTCTTATCAAAATATCCGTTAGAGTCCGGCATTGCTAAATCCATTCCCGCTTTCAGACACATTCCTGGATTAAGACATGCCCCCCAGTCAGAAATAACAACCCCAGAATAGGACCATTTTCTTCTTAATACTTCTTTTAACAGATAAGAAGAACGACAAACCGGCACTCCGTTTACTTTATTATAAGAAGCCATTATGGCAACCGGGGACGAATGCTTAATCACCAATTCAAATGGGTAAAGATAAATTTCGTGTAAAGTTCTTTTATCTACAATGGAATTAGAAACCTGTCTTCTGGTTTCCTGATTGTTACAGGCATAATGTTTAACACAACATCCAACTCCCGAATCCTGTAATCCTTTTACATAACTTACAGCTAGTTGACCAGTAAGAAATGGATCTTCACTAAAATATTCAAAATTTCGTCCGCACAGAGGAGACCTTTTTATATTAATTCCCGGGGCAAGTAAAACATCAACATCTAAAAATGAAGCTTCTTTTGCAAGAGCGATTCCTACCTTTTCTGCCATAGAACGATTCCATGAAGAGGCAATGCAACAAGAAGACGGAAAGCAAGTGGATAATTGACTTTTATTTATTTGTGAATAATTTTCTTTAGTCTGCTTTCTAATTCCATTAGGGCCATCACTCATTGTAAAATATGGAAACTTTCCTTCTCCAGAATAAGTGCTCCATGCCCCTTGCCCATTAAACAATCTAACTTTTTCATTAATATCCATATTGTTTTATTATATACTCAGATTCTAATCTTGGCATTTTTATAAAAAAAAATTATAACTTGCCAAACTATAATTTTTTTCTACCAAAATAATATAATTTAATTATTTTTTTTAATATCCTTTACATTTAAGTGATATCCTATATACTTTAAAAAATGGAAAATACGGAATTAGTTTACTTTTTAATAAAATCCTCATTCATTGGTGCAATTTCATTTTGCTTTATGATGATTTTTCTAATTGCTGATAAAATTTTTCCAGAAAAGACAATTGCAAAATTCAGACACTCCATACACTGTGCCGCACTTCTTTTAATATTTGACTGCCTTGACTATTATTTTTATAGAACCACAACCAATACCTCGATTTTGCTGACTGTAGCTGCTACCTGCTACACTTTAAGAATCTGCACAGTTGGATTTCTG
This sequence comes from uncultured Spirochaetaceae bacterium, assembly GCA_902797305.1. Taxonomy (GTDB): domain Bacteria; phylum Spirochaetota; class Spirochaetia; order Treponematales; family Treponemataceae; genus Treponema_D. The sequence goes on from CADBSK010000095.1 coordinate 7,097, forward strand.
GTTTTAATTTCTCAACGATTCCATAGTTATACATACAAAGCGATATACATTCTTATGTTTGTAAATGCGATAGTTTCTTTTACAAGCATTAAAACAGGATGGTTATTTTATTTAGACCAGGACCTTAACTGGAAAATCGGCTATTTATATTTTATTCCATACTCAATAATTTTATTCTATGTTTACCTGATGCTAAAAGAAAGTTTTATTCAAAGAAAATCAAATCCAAGTGAATCAGTTATTATTATTTCAGTTCTCTTCATATGTTTTTTAGCAAATATTCTCGAATTACTGGGAATTTTTAAGCTTGCACTGGCAAATTCCTATATCATCTGCATATTATTCTATTATTTATGTCTAAACGTACAGCTTTACAGAAGGGACACCCTTACTAACCTTTTAAACAGAAGAAGTTTTTTTCAGGATTTGCAGCGCTTAGACAAATTTATGACAGTTATAGTTTCTATAGATTTAAGCGACTTAAAATATTTTAACAAAACAGAGGGACATAAATCAGGAGATAAAGCGATTCTTACTGTGGTTGACATTATAACTTCCTGCTTTACAGATATTGGCAACATTTACAGAACCGGAGGAGATGAATTTTATGTTCTGTGCAAAGAAACCACTTCTGAGGATGTGGAAAAAGCAATAAAGGAATTAAAAGACAAGGTTTCTACAACTAGATACAAAGTTGCCTGTGGCTACGCCATCTGCTATCCTCAAGACGATTACGAAAGAATTATTAACATTGCAGATGAAGCAATGTTCAATGATAAAAAAACAATTAAAAGCAAAATCAAACGCGATGTTCTTGATACCGTATTTAAGTCAGTAGAAATATAAAAAAGGAAAGAGCCGATGTATTTAAATGATTTAATAACTACAATTCAACCTGTTCTGCCTGGATTTTTATGCTGCCTTTTTTTATTTATTTTTATATTTTCTAATCATACTTTTCAGGAAAAAACAGTTAAAAAGTTTTATGCCGCCATGGTTTGCGAACTTATCTTATTAATATGTTCTTGTATGCAATCTTATTATGTCACTCATACAGGAAATGTATATTTAAAATCGATAATTTATAACGGAGCAACAATCTTTAAAATTGGAACCGTTGCTTATGTTGTAGCTATAAGTTGTAGAGATAAACCAATTATTACCAAAATAATTTATGGACTCTTAGCCCTTAACGATTTTGTCATTGTCCTGAATATCTTTACAAACATTGTATTCAGTTTTGATTCTCAACACACCTTTATAAGAGGACCATTGTTCTTTATTCCGTATACAATCGCTGCAATATTAACGGTTATATTTTTCTGGAACGGAATTAAAATGTTCCATATCAACCCCTGGGAATCAGTTTTGTGCGTATCAATTTTTACACTCTGCACAATTTCTTATTGTATAAGTCTAAAGCCAAAGTTTATCTTGCTATTACCAAGTTCCTTTGTAGTTTCAATAACTGTATATTTTTTGTATTTGAATATTCAGTTATACAGAAGAGATACCCTAACCAACCTTTTAAATCGTCGAAGTTTCTTTACAGATGCTAAAAAGTTTTATCACTCGCAAATTACAATACTTTCAATGGACGTAAACAACTTAAAGGCAATCAACGAAGAATTTGGTCACAAAAAAGGAGATGAAGCCCTTATTTGCATTGTAAAAAGTATGCAGAATAATTTTTCTAAACTTGGAACCATATATCGTCTCGGTGGGGATGAATTTGCAGCCTTATTTATAAACAAAAAAAGAGAAGATATAGAACGCTCACTGGAAAATTTTAGAAAAGAATTAAAATCTACAACCTACACCGTTGCCTGCGGTTTATCGGAGTATCTTCCCGGAAACGATTTTGAACAAATTTTTTCTGCAAGTGACGAAAATATGTACTTAAATAAACTTAAGCAAAAAGAACAGAAAGTAAACAATTTAAAATAAGCAGAAATAACAGGTTATAAAAAAAGGCCGTGTAATCGTTTTACACAGCCTTTAGGTGATCCAGATGCGAGTCGAACGCACGACCTACTGCTTAGGAGGCAGTTGCTCTATCCAACTGAGCTACAGGATCAGAATGAGCAAATCCGAGCCGGCGCAGGATTTGCGAATGTCTAAATCGAAGAAAAAAAATCCGAAGGAGTTTTTTTTCAACATGGCTTTGCCAATCCGAACCGGCGCAGGATTGACGAACCAAAACCATTTTCTATATATTATAAAAAATAAGCTTTCAATACAATTAGAACAATCCGGAGATAACCCCATCATCATCTACATCAATATCCAATGCAGCAGGAGCCTTTGGTAAGCCTGGCATGGTCATAATATCACCAGCAAGAGCTACAACAAAGCCCGCACCAGCATACAATTGAACATCTCTAACCGGGAAAACATATCCGGTTGGATTACCGATTAATTTTGGATCATGGCTAATAGAGTTCTGTGTTTTTGCAATACAAACAGGAAGCTTTCCATAGCCCTGGGCTTCGTAATCTTTTAATTTCTTAAGAGCAGATCCCTGAAATTCCACTGATTTTGCATGATAAATTTCTGTAGCAATCTTTTCGATTTTTTTGTCTAAAGGTAAATCATCTGTATACAAACAATGGAAATCTGCCTTACCACTGTCAGCAACCTGAGAAACGACCTTTGCGAGTTCAACAGCACCATCACCGCCTTTTCCCCATCCTTCAGAAAGAACGGCAACAGAACCATTGTCTTTACACAATTTTTCAAGGAGAGCGATTTCTTCGTCGGTGTCTGTAACAAATTTATTTACTGCAACAACTGCAGGAACTCCAAATTTGCTTATATTATCAATATGTGCCTTTAAGTTTTCAAAACCTTTTTCAAGAGCAGCACAATTTGGTACTGACAAATCAGTTTTAGCAACACCACCATGCATCTTAAGAGCTCTAATTGTAGCAACAATTACAACAGCGCTAGGAGCAATTCCTGCAACACGGCATTTTATATCCATAAACTTTTCTGCACCAAGATCTGCCGCAAAACCAGCTTCTGTAACAACATAATCACCAGTTGCCAAAGCACTTAATGTCGCATTAATCGAATTACAGCCATGAGCGATGTTTGCAAATGGACCACCATGAACAAATACAGGATTTTTTTCAAGAGTCTGAACAAGGTTTGGTCTGATTGCATCTTTTAAAAGAGCAGCAATAGCACCGGTGCATTTTAATTCGCCGAACTTAACATCCTGACGATTATAATTTTTACCAATAATAATATTTGAAATTCTTTCTTTTAATTCAGTGATTGAGCGGCTCAAACAAATAATCGCCATAATTTCAGAAGCTACTGTAATCTGAAAATGATCCTCTCTAGGAGTGCCATCAGTTCTCGCGCCAAGGCCACTTACAATATTTCGTAACTGACGGTCATTAAGGTCAACACAGCGTTTCCAGGTAATTGTACGAGGATCGATACCCAGAGCATTACCCTGCTGAATATGATTATCTATTAATGCGGCAATGAGATTGTTTGCAATAGAAATGGCATGGATATCACCTGTAAAATGAAGGTTAATATCTTCCATTGGAACTATCTGTGCATAACCGCCACCGCAAGCGCCGCCCTTTACACCAAAACAAGGACCTAAGGACGGTTCTCTCAATGCAATTACGGCATTTTTTCCGATCTTTCTTAATCCATCTCCCAAGCCAATTGAAACAGTCGACTTACCTTCGCCAGCAGGAGTAGGAGTAATTGCAGTAACAAGAATGAGTTTTCCACGTTTTTCAGGATTGCTGGCCTTAGCTTGAAATTCACGAAGTTTTTTCATGGTAATCTTAGCTTTATATGGACCATACATTTCCAAATCTTGAGCTTCGATTCCAATTTTTGCAGCCACATCTGCAACTGGCACCATGACATTTTTCTGTGCAATTTCTATATCTGTCATAAAAAATCCTTGTACCTTATTTTTTCAACGATATTCTACCATATATTGAGCAGATTTTCTACTTCTGAAGGTGTCAATTCTCTATATTCACCCTTTTTTAAGTTCTCGTCTAAAACCAGAGCGCCAATGGAAAGTCTCTTTAAAAACACAACTTCGTTTCCGCATGCCCTGAACATTCTTTTTACCTGATGAAATTTTCCTTCACTTATTGTAAGAATGCATTCTGTTTGAGAGTTCCAGACAAGATCATGAATCGGCTTACAATCCGCTTCCGGATCATTTGCCTCAGGGGGAATATGTATTCCCTTTTTAAACTCGTCGTATATATTTTTTTGTCTTTCCTCATTCTCAGGCTTTTCCAGTTGTACAAGATAACTTTTTGGAAAATGGGTTTTAGGAGAAGTAATTTTGTGAGTCATTGCTCCGTCAGTTGTAAAAAGAATCAAACCTTCCGTATCGATATCCAGTCGCCCAACAAGATGTAACTTTTCTTCAAAATAAGGAGTTCGATACTGATCGTCTAAAAAATCAAAAACGGTCTGATGAAGGCCATCTTTGTTTGCGCTAACAACACCAGGCATTTTATTCATCATCAGATAAACATTTTTCTGAACAAAAAGTTCTTCTCCGTCAACGGCAATCACATCTTTATCAGGATTTACACTAAAAGAAGGATCAAAAACCTGCTGTCCGTTAACAGTAACCTCGCAAGTTCTTAAGAGCTTTCTAATTCCCTTGCGAGTTCCCAATCCCTGATGACTTAAGATTTTATCTAAACGCTCCAGACTCATGGTTAACGTTTTTCGATTGGAATATATTCACGAGGCTCGCAGACATTCTTGTAAGCTGGACGATAGATTCTTCCACCTGCAACAACCTCTTCGATTCTGTGAGCAGACCATCCTGCAATACGGCTGATAGCAAAGATAGGTGTAAACAGTTCACGAGGAATATTGAGCATTGTGTATACAAATCCAGAATACAGGTCAACATTTGCACAAATCTTTTTATCAGAATGATGAATTTCCATCAAAATTGCAGGAGCCATCTCTTCAATCATTCGATAAAGATTGTATTCTTCCATACAGCCTTTAACCTGAGCAAGTTCACGAGCCTTATCTCTTAAAAGAAGGGCACGAGGATCACTAATTGTATAAACGGCATGTCCCATACCATAAATTAAACCTGTGTGATCAAAAGCTTCTTTTCTGGCAATTTTATATAAATATGCTTTTACTTCTTGATCATTACTCCAGTCTTTTACGTTCTGCTTAATTTCATCCATCATTTCTACAACACGGATATTAGCACCACCATGACGGCTACCTTTTAAGGAACCAACGGCAGCTGCGATTGCAGAATATGTATCAGTATCTGCAGAAGAAACTACATGAACTGTTAAAGAAGAGTTATTACCGCCACCGTGCTCTGCATGAAGAATCAATGCAAGGTCAAGAGTTTCAGCTTCAAGTTTTGAATATTCCCCATCAGGACGAATAAGATGAAGGAAATTTTCTGCTGTAGAAAGCTCTGCCTTAGGATTATGAATAAACATACTCTGGTTTTCATAATAACGACGGCGGGCCTGATAACCATAAGCAGCAAGAGTTGAAAAACGTGCAATCAATTCGCAGCATTGTCTTACAATATTTGCTACATCACGGTCTTCTGGATTATCATCGTAAGAATATGAAGCTAAAACACCGCGGGCAAGTTTGTTCATAATATCTTTAGAAGGAGCCTTCATAATCATATCTTCTGTAAAGTTTGGTGGAAGAATTCGGCTCTCTCCAAGAAAATTTCTAAAAAGATCAAGTTCTTTTTGTGTTGGTAATTCACCAAAAAGTAAAAGATAAGCACACTGTTCATAACAGTACTGATCATTACTTTCTGCATCACGAATTAAATCTACAACATTGTAACCACGGTACAAAAGTTTACCAGGAACAGGAATTTTTTCGCCAGTAGGGCTTACATCATAACCTACAACATCTCCAATGCGGGTAAGCCCAACGAGAACACCTGTACCATTTGCGTTACGAAGTCCACGTTTAACATCGTATTTTGTATATAAATCGGGCTGTATAGGATCATTTAAAACTGCAAGTTTTGAGAATTTTTCGATGATTTTTCTATTAATTTTAGTGTCCATAACAGCTCCTGTATTTGAATAACTGCATAAAAATGCATATTTATTCATTAGTTTTTAGTCGATAATTATAATTATACAAAATTCAACCACCCATATCAAGTACAGAGAGCAAATTGAAGAAGTCTGACTCAGAATATGAATTGACTTTTAATCATAGTAAGTTATTATTTAAATAGAAAGGAAAAGGAGGTAACGCCTATGTTTATGACTATGTATTCTGATGCAGAGAAAAATGTAATCATGTTTTTACCAGATGACGCTACCGATGCAGAAGTGATGCAGCTTGGTGATGTGCTTTTTCCCGATGAAGAAGACTGTATGGGTTCTTCATCAAAACCCACTGGCTACATTGACCTGTACAACCTTCATGCCCGCTATCAGCTGGATAATATAATACCTAATGACTTTGCTCCTGTGTGAAATATAATCATGAAACGTCTTTGTTTAATTCTTTTTGTACTCTTTAGCAGCACCTTTGTATTTGCAACAGATTTTGATTTTATAATTCAAGGATATTTACCCACGATTTCTGGCTTTAGCGCGGGTAATTATAACCAAGAAATATATAAACTGGAAGACGGACAATTTGACTGGTATAAAAGTTTTTGTGGCGAAGGAAGGATCGACATTCTTACAAAGGATAGATGGACACTTTCGGCAGGTTTCTTGTGCGGAGGCTTCGTTTCTTCTCAAGTGGACGGCATGAACTTTTCTTTAGGAGTAGGACTATATCACAAGAATAAACCAGAGGCTTTTAATTTAACTGGAACCTGTCTTTACTTTTATCCAATGTACCTGCTTCCAATAATGTTCAATTACCAGCCTCTGTATTACAAATGGAAAAGTGCCTGGGACATTGGATATAATTACTGCTTTGAATACTTAAGTTTATATTTATTCCAGCGGAACATACTCCTTTTTAGCGCAAAAGAATTCAAGGTCGTACCTGAAATTGGACTTGCAATTGGGCTGTACTTTCCAAAGCACAGTTTTTAATTCTTTTTTTCAATGGTAAAGAAGGCATTCTCTGTCTGCCATGTAAAAATTGAAGACTGGGCAGCGTTCTCCAATAGAAAAATAAGTTTTTGGAGTTCTATCTGCCCTACTGCATCATAAATTGCTTTTCCATAGGCAGAGTTTTCTGTGCTGAACCAACGCCGGATGTCCTGAGGAGTGATTCTGCGTTTTTCATTAGTGCGGTGAATCTCATAATTTACGGTAAAGCCATACTTTCTAAATACGCCGGCTATTGTGTCAGCATTCCAGTTAAATAGAGGATTTTCTTTATTTCCAAAGAATGCTCTTTCTGCCTGTTCCATTTTTTCCAGGGCATCAGCATAAACTCCTAAAGTAGTTTCTGTTAGAATCTGATTTTTTATCAAAAGACTGATAAGCTGACCGTTACATGGAATTCTCTGAGAAATAATAACGCTCCAATCCTTTGCAAGAGCACATTCATTCTGCGCCCCCTGATTATCCTGCTCTTCCTGATCTGGATTCTGGTGCTCGTTATCATAATTTATAATCTGTTCCGCATCAGGTTCATCTGCAAAAACCTTTCCTTTTTGTTTTTCATGATTTAACAAGAAAGAAATACTTTCTGCAAGAGAAGTAATCCCCTGCAAACTTGCAAATGGATCTCTAAAGAATACGCGGTCAAAAACAGTTCCACTATATTGAAACTTAAACATCAGGGATTTAAAAACATCTGGAGTCATAAAATCTGGAGTAGAAGTTTCAGGCCTATACTGAAGCATAGGTTTATCAAGATCGCCTAAAGTTCGAGAATACTGCTCAAGGATTTCTTTTCCTTTTTTTGTTTTACAAACACCACAAGTAATTCCTTCTGGAGTTTTACGGGAAATTTCCCAAATTAATAGTCCGTCATCTGCATTCCATACAAGACATCTGGAATGCCTTACAAGGTTTGCCATCTTTATCATCGTATCTCGGATAGAAAGGAGTACTTCTGCCCGATTTGAATCGATTCTGCTTCTCCACTGTTTATCAGCCTTATCAAGGGCACTTTCACGAACATTATCAATTGGACTAAAAGTAAGATTTTCTTTGGACTTTACAGCCCCGCCCTTAAAATGCTGATCTATCCACCACTGACTAATCGGACTTTCTCCAAATTCTGATTTTTGCAGCAAAGGATCTTCGGCACAGCTTTTTGCAGTTGGAGACCTAAAGCCATTTTTTGATTCATAAGAATCGTATTCCGGTCCGTTTACAGAACCTGTTACTGCCGCATCTGTATCTGAAGGCATTTGTTTTTCCAGAATTGCGGCTATTTGTAATTCTCTTCTACTTAAAACATCATTTCGAATTTGCTTTTCATACCCCTGTGTCGTCGGAGTATAAAACACTCTTCCCATCAGGGTATCAGGCAAATATTGCTGGGCTACCCAGTGATCCCGGTAAGCATGAGGATAAAGATAACCGGCACCATGACCAAAACCTTCTGCATCACGACTTGAATCTTTTAAATGATTTGGAACATCAGCATCTTCTTTATCAACAGAAGCAAGAGCATCAAAAAATGCCATACTACTGTTTGATTTTGGCGCTGTAGAAAGATATAAAGCCGCGTGGGCTAAAAAATATCGTCCTTCCGGCATACCAACCCTGTCAAAAGCCTGGGCACAGCTTTCCACCACACTAATTGCAGTGGGATCGGCAAGACCTGTATCTTCACAGGCAGAAATCAACATTCTTCTAAATATAAAATGCGGATCTTCCCCTGCCCGAACCATTCTTGCAAGCCAATAACAGGCTGCATCAGGATCTCTTCCCCTTAGAGATTTGATAAAAGCGCTTATAATGTCGTAATGGTAATCTCCATCCCTATCATACAAAACTACTTTTTTTTGAATTGATTCTTCTGCAGCTTCTTTAGAAATATAAATCGTACTGCCAGGAGCTGGAACTGGTGGATTTGCATAGGGGTCCCATTTTTCAGGAGTAGTTTCTACCGCCAGTTCAAGGGCATTTAATAATGAACGGGCATCTCCGTTTGCCGTATCTACAAGATGTTCAAGAGCGCCTTTTTCAAATTCAATATTCCATTTGCCATAACCACGCTCAGTATCTTTTAACGCTTGATTTGCAGCTTTTTCCAGATCTTCTTTTGTAAGCGGCTTTAACTGAAATACTCTTGAACGGCTTACAAGAGCTTTATTTACTTCAAAAAATGGATTTTCGGTAGTTGCACCGATTAAAATGATTGTTCCGTTTTCAACCCATGGTAAAAGTGCATCCTGCTGACTTTTATTCCATCGGTGAACTTCGTCTACAAACAAAATTGTGCGCCGACTGTACAGGTTGTAATAATCTTCTGCCTGTTTTATTGAATTACGAATTTCTGCAACTCCTGTTAAAACAGCATTTAGAGTTATAAAATTTGATTTTGTGTGATTAGCAATTACGCGAGCAAGGGTGGTTTTTCCACTACCTGGAGGTCCGTAAAAAATAACAGAAGTAAGCTGGTCTGCGGCAATCGCCCTTCTTAGAAGGCGTCCTTTTCCTACAATATGATCCTGTCCGATATATTCGTCAAGATTACGTGGTCGCATACGTGCCGCAAGAGGCTCTCTTAGTCTTTTAGCAGTAGAAAATAAATCGTCGCTCATAAACTTTATTATACCATAAAACAATTTGTTTTTAAGTTTTTTATTGCCTAATTTTGGAATTGACCGATAATAGAAGTACTATGAAAAGAAAGTTACGAACAATTTTTATTTTATTTTTTCTCTGCCAGGCTGGTTTCAGTCAGAATATTGAACACGATGTTGTTGTAAACCCTGAGCAGCAAATTCAAGAAATAGAAAAGATAAAAACTCAAATACTAAACGCAAGAGACCTGAATGATACAGAATCAGAAAAACTCCTTATTTCTCAATTACACAAAAACTACGAACAATTACAGTCAAATAACTATGTTGCTCTTTCTGCTACAAATGAACTTTCTTTTCAGGTTTTGCCATTTGACTCAAAAGATTTAACATGGAAAATTATTGTTACCTCCCAACTTTTTGACTCCTCAAGTTTGTTCAATCAAATCGTAGATTTACCGTGGGAAGCAATTCATGGAACAAAACTTGCAAAAATTGACAAAATGACTCCAAAAGAATATGCAGACTATGCAAGTCACGTAATTTTATACGATAAAATGCTTATGGATGAAAATCCAAACATCACTCTAAGACTTATTTACCAGATTAGCCCCTGGAACGATGCCTCCGAGTACAGATTTTTTCCTGTCACCCTTGAAGTTTTAAGAACGGATTACAATAATCAAGTTATTTTTTCTTTGCAAAAAGAAGATTTTAATTCTGCCAGTTTTAATGTCTATCCTCAGGTAGAAATCAGAACTTTTGCCCAGATAGAAAAAGAACGAAGCCAAAACGAAAAAATACTTTCAAAGGAACTTTCTCTTTACAATAAAAAGCACCCTTCTGCTGCAAATACAAAACTCCCTGAACAGAGTTATAAAAAACTGGATAAAATTAATACAGAAAAAAATCCTGTAATTCAGAAAGGACGAAGCACAGTTACCCTAAATTTTTCTGATTATGAAACAACTCAGCAGCTTGAAAATTTTACAGGTAGCAATATCGGCCTTGACAACATAAACGTAATGCTCTCAATCGGTTTTGGAAAATTTTTCTTTTTAGAAGCCGATGTAGGCGGTCAAGTAAAAGATATTTCAACAAATCAATTTTTGATAAATATCGGAGCAGGACTTGGTGCCTGTGTTAATATCGCCAATATTTTCAGACCTTTTATATTAATTTCAGAAGATTATGTAACAAGTGAAAATCTAATTACCAGATTTTCAGCAGGTTTAGACCTCATGATAGGAAAAATTTTCATTATTACTGCAAATTACGGTTTTAACATGGATCTTTCAATTCCTGCATTTGACGCAAACAAAAACTTTTTTGACAATTTTACACAAGTTCACTCTTTTTCTGTCGGACTTGGATTTAACTACAAATAAGTCAAGATTTGAGTTACAGTGATACAAAAGGAATGAGCTGTATAAGTTTAGTGACTGCGGTCATTGAGCCTGTCGAAATGACCATTTACACTATATCTGGTGGTTTCGAGAACCTCAACCACCGCAAA
>CADBSK010000096.1 GCA_902797305.1 uncultured Spirochaetaceae bacterium
CTCCTTATTGATAAGGACATGAAGAAAACAGACCTTTTAACAGTTGCAAATATTTCCAGCAATATTCTGGCAAAAATGAACAAAGGCGAAAATGTATCAATGGACAGCCTACAGAAGATTTGTAAAGCCTTGGAATGCGATGTAGGCGATATTGTAACTTTTGAAGAAAAATAATTAAAGTGTCATTCATTGGCATTATTGTAATGTAAAATGGATTTATAACCAGGAGAAAAAAATGGAAAAACGAAAGATTCCAGAGATATTTAATATAACAACAAAACTTGAAATACCATATTTTCAGCGCAGTTATGTTTGGGATGAAGATAATTGGAAAAGATTTCTTGACGATTTAAAAGAGATATGCGCAACAAAAAAAGAATACTTTATGGGAACTTATATTCTAAAACAAAAATCTCCAACAAATCCATGTAAATCTGTTATTGACGGCCAGCAGCGTTTTACTACTTTGATACTTTTTTTTCTTATTCTTTCTTTAAAGAAAAATGATTATGCAATGGGATTTGCAAGATTTTTCTTGAATTTTAAAGGAGAAATTGTATTAACTCATAATCATACAGACCAGACAATTTTTAAATTATTAGTAACAAATCAAAAACTTACAGATAGTCAAAAAGATGAATACAAGAACAATAATGTTTATCTGGCATATAAGTACTTCGAAGAGAATCTAAATCCTGATGAATATGATATTAATTGTCTTTTTGATAATATTTATTTTATTCCTATTGAATTGGAACCAAATGATGATGAACAGCAAATCTTTGATACAATTAACTCATTAGGTGTTCGGCTTACTACAGCTGAATTACTTAAAAACACTTTATATTCAAATGATGAAATTGACCTTTTCAAAAATACATGGGAGAAATGTTTCGAAAAAGATCAGTATGAAAAAACTTTCTGGGATACAATTGTAGGAAGTCGTGACAAACATAGTAATCTTGATACTTTTCTTTTTGCATATATCAATATTTGTGATAACAAAGATATCAGGTATAAAACTCTATTCAATTCTTACAAAGAATACTTAGGGCAGACAATTAATAATGCTGCCATGAAAGAAGTGTTTATTAAAGAGTTAATTGAATACGCAGAAATTTATAGAAAATATATAAATCCAGATATTCAAAGTGTTGTATTGAATGATTCTAAGAATTCAATTGACAGACTAAATATTATTTTCTTTGGATTGGATACAACAACGCTCTTACCTTATTGTTTATATGTTTTAAAGAATGCACAGCCAGAAGAAGCCAATAAAATTTTCGGCTATCTTGAAACATATATTGTTCGGCGAATGTTATGCCATGATTGGACTAAAAACTATAATAAAAAGTTTAAAACAATGCTAACGCAAAAAATAGTAACTTTTGATGCTCTTTATAAAAATATTATGGATGGAGCTGATAATGAAGATCGTTTACCGACTGATTTGGATTTACAGAAGTTAATCAATTATGATCATACTAATGCACAAGCTAGGGGTATTCTCTATTTATTGGAAACAGGATTAAGACAACCAGGAAAAGAGAGTACGTCTGTTCTGCCTTTAGAGTCATATGATTTAGAACATATTATGCCTAAAGATTGGAAACAATATTGGGCATTAGATCCTTCTAATGATACACCTGATAATCGTGATAATAGAGTTTATCATATCGGTTTATTTGGCAATAAAACTCTTTTAGCAAAAGGCTTAAATAAATCAATAAAGAATAGAGAGTTTTCTGTTAAGAAAACAGGTGTAGCAGCAAATCTTGGTTATAATCGATATGCACTTGGATTAAAAACCTTTGATTTTGATTCATATAATGAATGGAATGAAAATACAATTGAGGAAAGACAGAATAAATTGCTTGAGCAAATAAAAACTGTTTGGCCTTATGCAACTGTTAGGTAATAAGAATGAAAGGAAAAGAAACTTATAATTTTATAGATTTATTTGCCGGTTGTGGTGGGCTCAGTGAAGGTTTTTATAAAGAAGGATATAAGGCTCTTTTACATCTTGAAATAGACAAAGCTGCTTGTAAAACACTTCGTACTCGAATGAAATATTATAATTATTCAGATGAAGAAATTGAAAGAGCTGTTTTATGTGATGATATTACACGAGAAGGAATAATTGAAGAAATCGAATCAAGACTCAATGATAAGGTGGATATTATACAGACCCGGAAATTAATGAAATTACAAAGCTTGCATTAAATCTTATTTCATACATTTACTGCTTTCCGGAGTGTCTAATAGATGGTGCTCCCCACGATGTAAAGACAGAGAATAATCACTATCTAAACACATCAGAAAAGGTTTTGGATGCTACAGAAAAAGCAGAGGCTGGGGTAGTGATACCTCATTTCCGCCGCGGATATTTTAAACGGTTAAGCAGTGATTTTTATAAAAACAAAAAAGGTCAGATTGTCTTTGTACATGAGACTATTGTCAATGGAGTAGCGAAGACATTGGAACAGAATTAACTATTTTTAGTAAATATATATATATAAATTATGGAGGTTAAAAAAATGTGTACTTTTAAATTTTATGCACCTGGAAGACAGGGATATGAATATTCACTTACTATTACAGTTGATAATAATGAAGTCACTTTTCAGAATGCATACAATTCCGAATCAATATCAATAAATAATTTTAAAGAAATGTCTATTGATTATAATCAACAATATGGTACAGGCAAAACATATTTACAAAGAGAAATAATACAACAATTAAATTCGAAAATAATAGATTCAAAAGAAATTTTCAATTTTATCAGAGTTTTTATGTGTTTTACAAACCTGTTATTTCGACATTCTCAGGATACTGATAGCTTTAAAGAAAGAGTATTGGATGAAATAGAAAAATCCCATTCAAATGACAAAAATAACAAAGAAACATCTTTGCTTTCGGACTTTCTTTTTATTGATTGGAACGGTACAGATTCTGTTCAACCACAGTTTTATTTTGTTCCAAAAAGTCTAGAAAATAAAAACCTAGACTTATTTGTTAGTTTACGCATGCTGAATATTTTGGAAATATCTATAGATGATAAAAAAGAAAAATTCTATTATGTTCCATTTGACATCCCTTCAGTTTCAAAATTCGCCTATCTTTCTAGTATAAATGTTTGGAATACAATTACAAATTCAATTAACAAACATGTTCGTCGAATTACAGGAGAGGATTAATGTATATTTATCACTTTGTCTGTGCTTTTTTTATTCCTTTTATGGCATGTATCTTTGCTTATTGTGATAAACCCTCGAAAAAAGCACTGAAGGTAAAAGGGTCAAGTGAAAAGAACGCAACGTTGGATGAAGAGAGTAAAAAAGCTAATGAATCCGTATTTCTACAAGAATTTCCTGGATATTTCTTAAATAATTCACTTTGGGGAATGACATATACAATTGTTGGAGACCGTGAAATAATTTGGTTGGTATTATATTTAGTTTTTTTACTTTTGTCTTTTGCAATACTAAAAATACATGCAAATAAATATTTTCATAAAGGTATAAAATATTGTATCTATATTATTGGATTTATTGCCTCTATATTAATGATTTTTGCAAGGATTTTGGGACCTCAATTCCTTAAAACTTTGATTTTTTTTTAAATATTAAATGATAATTTCATTTAAAAGGTAGTACCGATGAAAAAAAAGACGGCTTTCGCTTTTCTAATCATACTCTGCTTACTCTTTACATCATGCGTTGATTATGTTCAGTCGATTTCCTATAAAAACGGCAATTATCAGATGTACTACAAAGTCACTTTGTCCAAATTGCTCTTTGCCATGATGGATGAAGATCCAGAAGAGATATTCAAAGATTTTGATGAAGAAGCTTTTGGAGAAGTTCCAGAAAATGCGTCTGTTAATCCTGTAAATACAGATTTGGAAGTAGGAGCTGAGTTTAAGTTCAGTATTGATCCAAAAACAACTGATGATACAGAAAAGGCTTTTCTACCAACAATTTCCGGAACAAAGTGCTATATACCATTTCTTCTTGGTGAAAATGAATCTATTGCAGATTCCATTGATTCTGACACCGACAATGATTATGGTGAAGGGTTTGCTGAAGCAATTATGTCATCAGCAAAATGCCGCATTCTCATAAGTAAAGGCGTTATTCCTTCAATAGAAACTGCCTATTTCGAAGGAAAAGGAAACCAGAATTATTCTATTCCAATATTCGATTACGGCGATAGTAATTGTCTGGAGATTCCATTCATCATTCTTTCTCAAAAAGGAATGTATAGGACAGATAGAGTTGTTGTAATTAAGAAATAAAAACAGGAGACAAACATGAAACTTTTAATCGTAATCGACATGCAGAATGATTTTATAGATGGTTCGCTTGGAACAAAAGAAGCTGTAGCAATCGTACCTGATGTTGCAAAGAAAATCGCAAAAGCCCGTGTTACAGGTGAGACTGTCATCTTTACCCGCGACACTCATCAGAAATGTTATCTGAAAACTCAGGAAGGAAAGAATCTTC
>CADBSK010000097.1 GCA_902797305.1 uncultured Spirochaetaceae bacterium
CATTCCCCGATTGTGTAATGGTAGCACTTCAGATTCTGGTTCTGACTGTGGGGGTTCGAATCCTCCTTGGGGAACTAAAGCTGAACTTAAAAGGTTCAGCTTTTTTTTTCTGGCCCCTTCGTATAACGGCTAGTACAGCGGATTCTCATTCCGTCAACATGGGTTCGATTCCCGTAGGGGCTGTACTAAATTAATAGAAAAATCTTGTAAGAGGGTTCAGGCTTTTACAGGATGTAAACGACTGTAGCCCTTCGATTCCCGTAGGGCTTTTTTTATGAGGACACAAAAATGACAGAGGGAATCCACGAATACAAGACAAAAGGTACCTGCGCACGCAAGATAACATTTGAAATTGCCAATGGAACTGTTCACAATATTCAGTTTGATGGCGGTTGTAATGGTAATCTTAAAATGGTTTCTAAATTGCTCGAAGGCATGACTCCTGCAGAAATCGCACAAAAATGCGGTGGAAATATTTGCGGACAAAGAAATACTTCTTGTGCTGATCAGCTTGCAAGAGCCATGCAGGAATTATAATTTACGCTGTAATCAGTTCTTTTGACGGAGATTTTTCGTAAAGGTGGTTGTAAATTACAGCTGCATAAGGGGTGCTTTCTTCAAGATTAAGGGCTTCTAAAAGCCTGTTTTTAGTTTTTGGAAAGCACTTCCAGTTTTTTCTGTTAAGGTTTATCCAGTCGTTTTCATCTTCCATTTGAATAGTCTGCCACTGATGTGGTTTTCCCTTGTTGTACAAAACAATTACGTTGTTTTTAGTTATTCGTTCAATTTCTGACAGTGCTCCGCAGGGGTCAATTACAGTTTCCCAGGCCCCGCAAACAATTACTAAATCAAATTCTTTATTTTTATAAGGAAGACATTCAAGTCTTGTAATCATTCCATTTGAGTTTTCATTAAGGGACGAAGCAAAAATAATGTTTTGACCATAAAAATTGATATCGTTTTTAAAAGCTCCTGTGAGAACCAGGATTTTTTCATCCGAGTTCCAGTATTCATATTTTTTTAATATTCTGTCGATTGCTTTTTGTTCCATATTGCTGCAATACAGTTTTTCTACATCGCTTGCTTTTTTATAGCTTTTGATGATTTCTCTTGTTTCGTAGCGATAAGCAGAACTAATCTGGGAGATACGTTTTTTTATGATTTCTTTGTAAATATCTATGTGTGCATTAATACATCTTTCCCAGGTCCATTGTCGTGCAGTTCTCACAGCATTTTCTTTTATAAGATTAAGTTTGTCGTAGTCAAGGATTGCCTGCCTGAGGACAACAGAAATTCCGTATGGGTCATGTGGAATAGAAAGACAGTTTACTCCTGGCTCTGCATACATATCCATTCCAAGTCCTTCTGTAACCAAAAGCAATGCACCCGAAGCCATCGCTTCAAGTCCTGTAAATCCAAAAGGTTCATATCGGCTTGGCATTACAACTATGTCTGAGTTTTGATAAGCGTTTATAAGGTCTTGTCCCTCTAAAAATGTGATATTGTCAAACAAACTTATATCCATGTATGAATCAGTTTCTCCTCGGCCGTACAAATTGTAAGTCAAATTGTGATTGTTCTTAAAATCTAAACCAAGAAGATTAACTGCGTAGATAAAGTCGTTTATTCCTTTCTGTACATTTTCGAATCTGCCAAAATAGGAAACTGTTAACCTGTTATCGTTGTTTTGTCCCAGCCGTTTTTGTGTTGTCTTAAGACTGGATTTTTTAATAAAAGAATCTGTTTTAAGTCCCAGAGGAAGAACAACTGGAGAGCAGTGGCCCCCTGCAAGTTTGTATGCGCTGCTTGCTGCAAAATCTGAATATACACCGAGAACTGCACAGTTTTCGAGGGCACATCGTTCAACTTTAATTTCCTGAAAATAAAAATCGTTTAGCGCACTTGAAGAAATCAAGTCAGTATAAATCAGATGAGAAGAGTAAAAGACATTATCATCAAACCTGAAAGGAAGATAGGTTTGTCTGTCGTTGCAGTGAATTATATCCGGCTTAAATTCCTTAATAATGGAATCAACTTGCGCTCTTAAAGAAGAAGCTGATTCTAAAATCTGTGCTTCTGGAGAAAATGCTTCAAAAGTCCCGAATGGAGAGAACACATAGTCTACGGTTTCGTCTGGCTCTGGAGACGGTTCCGCTCTAAGATGAAAATAAACGCATTTTACTTCTGCACTTTTTCTTAATTCTTTTACATATTCTCTTGTAAAAGTTCCTAAACCTCCATACAGGCATGAAGGATGTTCGGATGTTACAAATAAAACTTTCATTTTTTACCTCAAACTATATAACGCTTTAGATATGTAAAAAAACGCAAAAAATAAAAAATAAAAAAAATAAAAAAGATTTGCGGAAAATCACAGGTTTAAAGCGACTAATGCATTGGGGATGATATGAAAAGATTCGTAGTTGTTAGACAACAGGATGAAACAGACTGCGGGGCTGCTTGTATTGCTACTGTTGCAAGATATTATGGAAAAAGAGTGTCTTTAAACAGGATAAGGCATTATGCAGGAACTGATGCGATGGGAACCAGTGGACTTGGTATTGTAAAAGGTAGTGAGGCAATTGGTTTTTCTTGCAGAGGGTTGATTGGAAGTAAGAAAGGTGTGCCGGATAATGTTCCGTTACCCTGGATTGCTCATATCAAAAAGAATGGCCTTGAGCATTATGTTGTTGTTTATGGTAAAAAACGTTCTGGAGTTGTAATCGCAGATCCCGACCGGGGAATTGTCCGTATGGAAGAAAAGTCTTTTCTGGATTTATGGAGTGGAGTTTTCTTTATTATGGTGCCTCAGGAGAGATTTGAAAGGACAAAGGAAACTAAAGGGGTTTTTGAACGCTTTTTGTATTTGTTGAGACCTCATAAGAGAACTCTTGTGGAATGCTTTTTGAGCGGACTGATTTTAAGTGTGCTAGGTGTTCTGGGTGCGTTTTACTTTAGGTTCTTGATAGATGATGTTCTTTATTCCAGTTTGGTAAACACCTTGTGGCTTTGTTCTGTTGCTTATTTAGTCGTGATACTGTTTCAGGTAATTCTTGATTTTTCCAGAAGACAGTTGATGAACTATATGAGTAATAAGATCGATTTGGCTTTGGTTTGTGAGTACTTTAAGCACATTTTGCGTCTGCCGATGAATTTTTTCACTTCCAGGAAAACTGGAGAGATTCTTTCGAGGATTGGTGATACTGCGACGATCAGACATATGGTAAGTTCTACTACCCTTGGAGTTTTAATCGACTCTTGTATGCTGGTGGTAGGGGGAGCTTTTATGTTTCTGTTTGGAACTAAGCTTCTTTTTGTTGCAATGGTTCCCGTTGTTGTTTCTTCAATCCTTGTCTGGATCTTTGTAGGTCCCTTTAAGAAAAAACTTAAAGAACAGGCCATGGCAGAGGCTGATAAACAATCTGCCCTGGTTGAGTCTGTAAACGGTATTGGGACGATAAAAGCTCTGAGTAGTGAGGATTCTGCTTTTTATAGAACGGAGTCAAAAATTACGGATTGTACCAGAAGAAGTATCAAACTTGGTTCTATGGTGAATATTCAGAGTGCATTACAGACCCTGGTAAGCAGGTGTGGAACCTTAGCACTTTACTGGGTTGGAAGTATATTGATTCTAAAAGGCGAGATGAGCCTTGGACAGTTGATTAGTTTTGTAACTCTCAGTGGATATTTTTTAGAGCCCCTTGGACGCCTTTTAACATTGCAGGAGTCGCTTCAGGAAGCAATGATTTCTAGTGTCAGGTTATCTGAAATTCTCGATTTAGCAGAAGAAGGGGATGATATGGATGAGTCTAACTCGTGTTCGATAAATCAGATTAAAGGCAACATAAAAGTAAAAAATTTAAGTTTTTCTTATGGTTCAAGGGGCCCTGCATTAAAAAATATCAGTTTAGATATTAAAGCAGGTCAAAAAGTTGCGTTTGTGGGGCTGAGTGGTTCTGGAAAATCTACTATGACTAAACTTTTGATGAAGTTTTACGCACCGGAGAAGGGCGATATCTTTGTTGATGGAATAAACTTAAGGGAAATAGATACTTCAAGTTATAGAAATTGTATTGGATATGTTCCTCAGGAGATTCTTTTATTCAGTGGAACTATTGCAGAAAATATTTGCTGGGGAAGTCAGGGAAAAAGTCAGTTTGATATGATAAAGGCATCAAAAGAGGCAAGGGCGGATGAGTTTATTCAGCGTCTTGAAGGCAGGTATAACACCGTCGTAGGAGAAAGGGGAGCAACCCTTTCTGGCGGTGAACGCCAAAGAATTTCTCTTGCAAGAGTTCTGTTGCGAAAACCGGATGTTTTGATTTTGGATGAAGCAACCAGCAGTTTGGATAGCATAAGTGAAAAAGGAATCATGGATACGATTAATAAAGCCGGAAGAGAAACAACAATGATAATTGTGGCCCATCGTCTTAGTACAATAAAAAGTTGTGATAAAATATTTGTTTTTGATAAAGGTTCTATTTGTGAATGTGGAAATCATGAAACCCTTCTTGCAAAAAGGGGAAAATATTTTGAAATGTGGAGTGCACAAAATGAAGAAATTGATTGTGTTGCCTGAAAATTGTGTGCAAGGGTTTGAAGAAGTTCTTAAAACAGAAGAGCCGATTTATTTACATATAACTGGGTACATAGCTTTTGCTTTGATGGTTACGGTGTTTCTATTTGTTTGTTTTGGAAAGGTTGATGAAAAGGTTCGTTCATCGGGACTTGTGCGTACTGAAAAAAATATTTCCTGTGTAAAGGTTTATTCTGGGGGTGAAATTTCTTCCATTAATTATGTTCCTGGGCAACTCGTTAATGCAGGTGAAGTACTTTTACGGATTGATTCCGGGGCACTAGAAGTCGAAAAGAATGCATATGTTATAAAAGAAAAAGACTGTCTGGAAAAATTGGATGGTTTAACAAAGATGATTCAAGGTTATGAAGAGAAAAAACAGGATATTAATTGCGTAAGTAAAACATGCAAATCCCGCTACGCAGCTTTTATTGCAGAGAAAGAATTAATAGAAGTAAAAATCAAACGACTTAAAACGCTTTATGAAGATGAGAAGCAGCTTCCGCCTTCTGCTACAACTGATTTTGATATAAAAAATAAAAGATTTGATTACGAATATGCAGTTTTAGAAAAAAATGAATATGAAAAGAACTTTATAAGCGCCATACGAGGTGAACTTGACTCTCTGAAAATCGAATATGCAGGAATAAAGCAGACTTTGGAGCAATTGGAAATTGGATTAAAAAATCTGGAACTGCAAAGTCCTGTTTCGGGGTGTGTTCAGGAAATATGCCTTTTAAATCCTGGCGATTTTGTTTTTGCCGATCAGGAAATATTAAATATAGTTCCGTTAGATTCCGGGTGCAGGGTTGAACTGAATATTCCTGCAGAGAAAATGGGAAAGATAAAGGAAGGTCAAAAAGTTTTACTTCGGTTTCCGGCGTTTCCCTTCAGTGAGTTCAAGGGGCTGGAGGGGCGCATAAGCATGATACAGCCGGATTCAAGGGTGTTTGATGATGGAAGAGTCTATTTTAAGGCTTATGTTGAACTGGATTCAACTCTATTACGGGGTAGAAAAAAAGAAGAGTATCAGATAAAAAGCGGCTTTGAAGTTGATGCAAGAATAATTTTAGAACGACAGACTCTTCTAACATTTTTATTAAGAAAACTAGACCTGGATTTGTGAGAGCTTAAAAGTGAAAAAAAGTTATTTAAAAAAGTATGTTTGTTATTTATTTTTAATTATTTTGGCCACAACTTTGTGCATTAGTGAAGAATGGACTTCTGATTTGTTTGGTCTTTCCGCCATGGAAAAACTAACCTATGACTATAGAGTAGGAATAAATTCAATAGAAAGGCTTAAATACGGGTGGTTACCATCTATCGATATAAATGGTGATTATAAAATGCATGGAGGTGTGGATGATGTAATGTCCTGTTTAACGGGTGATTTAACCTTGGGACTTAAACAAAAGTTGCCTTTTGGAGGTGCTGTATGGGCTCAGATGGATTTTCCTTTTACAGCTTTCTATCCCCAGAGTCAAGATCAAAGTTTCAGCGGGGAATTTGTTTCTTCTTTAGGATTAAATCTACCGGTAACTTTCGATTGTTCTCTGTTGAGGTCGTATTTTTCGGTTCTTAAAAATGAGTATGTAATTGAAAAGAAGTGTCTGGATTTAGATTATAAGATTGAATTCAGGGCATTGATTGAAGAGTATTGTGGGGTTGTTTGGGATTATTTGTATTATGGGCGCCTTATAAAACTGCTTTTAGAGGAAGATTCTCTTTATTGTCAGCTGGAAAAAGATTATGAGACATTGTTAGAAAAAGGAAAAATTACAGTTGTACAATTTTATGAGCAGAATGCAAAACACCGTGATTTGAAGAATGATATCATTCAGATAAGGTCATGTTTTTGTACTTCCAGAAAAAAGCTTGCTTTATTGGGTATTGAGGAAGAGGATCTGAATCTTGATTCTGGGGAATTTTTGGCATGGTTAAAAGTTTTTTGTGCACGATTTGATGAAGCTCTTGGGTATAAAATAGAGTATGAAAAGGCTCAATTAACAAAAAGCTATTATTATTCTATTAAAAACCGGTTCGAGAAGGTTCCTGTGTTGCAGACGACATTTTCTGTGAATAAAAATATGAACTGGAATTTGGGTTTGAGTATTGGAGTGGAAGTTTTTCCTTCATTGCTATGTGATTCCAATAGAAAATCCGGGACTTTTGAAAAAAAGGCTTATGAACTAAAAATGAATGAGTTAGAACGAGTTCAGAAAAGGATTTTTGATGAACAGGCTTTAGAAAAGGAAAGTGCTTTGGTGAATTTTGAATCTATGATTCAGGAGGTAGAAGAAGGTCGTACCCGCTTGGAAAGTTATGAACATCTGTTGGAAATTGGAAGAATTCCTTCTCTGGGGGTTTTGATGGAAAAAAACAGATTGGCGCAGACTGAGTTGAAAAGGGATGATGCGGAATATAGGCTTTATCGTGCAATTCTTTCCTTCTATTGATATTAGAATTGAATAATGTTACATTATTCGTGAATAAATATTCATTTATAGAGGCATAAAAATGGCAAAAGATAAGGTTATTTTGGCTTATTCTGGTGGACTTGATACTACTGTTATCATTCCATGGCTCAAGGAAAACTACGATTATGATGTAATTGCAGTTTGTATCGATGTAGGTCAGGGCGATGACTGGGCTGCAATTAAAGAACGTGCATTAAAAACTGGTGCTGCTGCATGTTATGTAGTTGATGCAAAGCAAGAATATATTGAAGAATACATTTGGCCAGCTCTTAAAGCAAATGCTGTTTATGAAGATGAATATCTCCTTGGTACTTCTACAGCTCGTCCTTTGATTGGAAAAATTCTTGTAGAATATGCTCGTCAGGAAAAGGCTGTTGCAATTTGTCACGGTGCTACTGGTAAAGGTAATGATCAGGTTCGTTTTGAATTTGCAATTAAAGCTTTTGCTCCAGATTTGAAGGTAATTGCAGCTTGGCGTGATGATAAATGGAACATGGATAGTCGTGAAGCTGAAATTAAGTTTTTGGAAGATCGTGGGCTTGAAGTTCCTATGAAGAAAGATCAGTCTTATTCAAGAGACGAGAACATCTGGCACTTGAGCCATGAAGGTCTTGAACTTGAAAAAACTGAAAATGAACCAAACTACAAGCACATGCTTAAGAATACTGTTGTACCTGAAGAAGCTCCAAATGATGGTGAATATGTTACTATCGATTTTGAAAAGGGTATTCCTGTTGGTTTGAACGGCAAGAAGATGAATGCTCTTGATCTTCTTACTGAATTAAATGTTATTGGTGGTCGAAACGGTGTTGGTCTTGTTGACATTTGTGAAAACCGATTTGTAGGTATGAAGAGCCGTGGTGTTTATGAAACTCCAGGTGGAGCTATTTTGTATTTTGCACACAGAATGATGGATCATATCTGTTTGGATCGTGAAACTTATCATTACAAACAGCAGGTTTCTCTTCGTATGTCAGAATTGATTTACGAAGGTAAATGGTTCACAACATTGATGGATTCTTGTATGGCTTTTATGGATAAAGCAGAAGAAAATGTAACTGGATGGGCTAAAGTTAAAGTTGTTAAGGGTGCTATCCGTGGTGCAGGTTCTGGTTCTAAATATAGTTTATATAATGAATCCATTGCTTCATTCACAACTGGCGAACTCTATAATCATAAAGATGCTCAGGGCTTTATTACATTGGCTGGATTGCCATTGAAAGTAAGAGCTATGATGGAACAGCAGGTTGGTGAAGGTCAGGCTATTGCAGAAAGCAAAAATCTTAAAAAGCGTCCGACAGAGTAATTTGGCTATAAGGAACTTTAAATGACAATTGATGCAAAACAGCTGTATTTTATTTTAGATAATACTCCCTACGAACAGAATATTATGCTTGTTGGAAAGCATGGAATCGGAAAGAGTAGAATTCTGGAAGATTATTATGCTGGTAAAAATTGCAAAGTTGTTACATTGTTTCTTGGTCAAATGAGCGATCCGGGAGATTTAATCGGTCTTCCGGAAAAAAATATGGAAACCGGTAAGACAGATTTTATGCTGCCTTACTGGTTTCCAACTGATAATAGCCCGATTGTTTTATTTTTAGATGAACTTAATCGAGCTCGCCCGGAAGTCCTGCAGACAATTATGGATTTAACCTTGAATCGTAAACTTGCAGGAAAAT
The DNA here is from genome assembly GCA_902797305.1 of uncultured Spirochaetaceae bacterium. Lineage (GTDB taxonomy): Bacteria > Spirochaetota > Spirochaetia > Treponematales > Treponemataceae > Treponema_D. The sequence continues at coordinate 8,736 of CADBSK010000097.1, forward strand.
CTCTACCAGCGGGCAGTCGTATTATCAGTGCAGTAAATAATGGTAGTGAATATCAATTGACAGATTTAGACCCTGCTCTTGTCAGCCGATTTAATATTTATGAATTTGCTCCTAGTGTTCAGGACTGGATAAAATGGGCTAAATCCAGCGGTATTGATTCTAGAATTATTTCGTTTATTTCTGAAAATCCCGACTATCTCGACAGTTTTGATTCTTCAATGGAACACGAAAATTTAGAGCGTAGTCCAGATCGTAGAAGTTGGGAAAGAACATCTAATGTTATAAAGAAGTTTCCTGAATTAACTGATGAACTAAAACCTCTAGTATCAGGAATAATTGGAAACAAGGCAACAGCCTTATTTTTTAGATTTATTATAGAAAACAATATTCCTTCAGGTTCTCAAATTGTATTAAACTGGAACGATGAGATTCTTAGCAAATTAAAAAATCTTACACTTCCAGTATTAACACAGGTAAATGAATCTGTCTTTAAATATCTCGAATCTTGCACAAACGACTTACAAGATTCTGTAGAAAATATTAAAACAAATCTTAATTCGTATTTTTCTTTTATAACTGGTTATGCAAAAGAATTGCAGTCTCATTTTATAAGTTTGTGCAGTGCAAATTTCTATCCTAAAACATTGTCGTTCATAATCGAAAATGACTTTTCTCTTTATCAGGAAATTATTAACTCAATAAAAAAATAGTTTAGTATGACTGTAGAAAAAAGGCTTAAGACAATAATTCAAAACTGGTTTTATACCGAGCCCCTCTGTTTTAGTATTTGTACAACTCATATTCTGGTTGAAAATCCCATGATGCAGATTCCTATGCGTTGTGGACAATTAAGAATTGAATTCTCTTCAAAGCTTTTAAATTCTTATTCAGATAAAACTCTTGAAGAATATCTAAAAATTGAAGTATATCGCATACTCTTAGGTCATCCATATAGCCGTAAACCATATAACGCACGCCCTGTAATTTTGGTGCTTGCAAGCGATGTAGTAATCAATTCTTTTTACAAGACTTTTGTATCCCTAAGTGGAGTAGAATATCTAAAAAGCTTAACACCAAGATTCAAAGAATTAAAAAATCCCCTTGGTCCAAAATGGGCCGATACCGAAGAAGAAGCTTTTTTTCAGAGAAATTTAAATATAAACCGCAATACCGGAGCTTTCGAAACTATTGATGAGTTGAGTTTTGAAGAATGGTACCAGAAAATCTTCTTTCTTATCAAAGAAATTAGTTCAAATGGTAATAATGCAGGGACCTATTCTCTTGCAGAAACGGAAGGTCTTGCACAAGAGTATTCAGAACTATGGGAAGAAAATCAGGAAGCCCAGAATCAGATAAAAACTGATATACAAAAAGCGGAAATCGACCAGGGCTGGGGAAGTATAGGCGGTGGTCTGGAACGAAGTATTCTTTCTCAATGTGATTTTAGCATGGACTACAGGAGAATGCTTTCTCAGTTTAGACAGGCGATTTGTTCTGCATCTAGAACTCTTACAAGAATGAAGCCAAGCCGCCGATTTGGTTTTAGTGCGATGGGAAGCAGATATAATAGAAAGGCAAATGTTCTTATAGCAGTAGATGTGAGCGGTTCTATAACAGACGAAGCTTTTTCAAGGTTTTTTCATGTAATAAACAATATATTCTTTTTAGGAATTATCGAAAAAATAGATGTTATATTTTTTGATACGGAGCTTAAGTTGTCACAACCAGTTTCTATTAAAAAAAAGATAAAACTTGATTCTATAAAGGGGCGGGGCGGAACAAATTTTCAGCCTCCGATAGACTTTTTTGTAGAACATAAAGAGTATAACGGGCTTATAATATTTACAGACGGACAGGGAGCTGTTCCGTATTTAGAATGGAATAAAAATATCCTCTGGATTTTAACTAGCCGTATTGATTATCAAAATTCAAAAAGCTGGATAGAATCAATTCCTGGTAGTAAATCAACTTATATGCCTTTTTAGTACTATTTGGAGAAAAAGATGAAAGATGTAGAAAGCGATTTTTGGAAAGAAATATTTACTCATGCTCAGCATAGAAACATGTGCCGCGCCGGGGCTACAAGGCTGACTTACGCCGATAGTGCAGAACAGATAAAAGACTTTGGCGAACGACATCCTGAGTTGAATCCTGTTATAAACGACACAGGAACTTACGTAACATGGGAAATTCCTGTTACAAATACGATAACACTCAGACTTTTTATTCAAAGTCAGGTTAAAGGGACTTTGCTTCAGTATAACAACGGTGAACAGGTAAAAATTGCCGATGCAAAATTTATCAATAACCCGTTCCCGGAAATTGAAACCATCCTCTCTAATAGAGATCAGTACGAAAAGGATTTAAAACGCGAAATAAATGAAGACTTGGAAAACAATTTGCTTTCAAAGGTTAGTGGAGAGTTTATAAAGGCGTTTTTGATTAAGATGTGCGTCGGAAAAGATACAACCTGGTCTATTCTTCCTCAAAAAGATGGAACGTTCAAGGTTGACTTAAATTTTAAGGAAGGGCAAAAATCGGTAGTTGTTGATTCACTTAATTTTGCCCAAGTCCTTAAAAAATTATTCTAATTCAAGAAATTTTCGATATTTCGAAGCTTGTTTTGAGCTTCTTCCATTTTTGAAGAATAATTCTTGTTGTTAAAATACTCATCGCGGCTAGTTTTTATGAATGCGTCAGTTGGAAAGTTCTTTCCAATTTTATTGTTCATAATGCGAAAGGCTGCACGGTATTCTTTTTTAAGATGTTCATTATCCATTGCATGATTCAGGAACATAACTTCTGAATGGATATCCTGAGATTTTTCGTGAGCAACGATTTTTAATCCATATTTAACCGATACTCCATACAAACTTTCTTCTACAAAGTAGAATCGTACATTGCATTCAGAAGGTTTTTCCATCTTAGGATTATTTGTTCCAATAACCGCGGTAGAATATCCTCCAACAGAAGAGATTTCTTTTGTAAAGTTCTTGCTAAGTTCAGAAGCTTTCATTAAATCTGCGACCTGTTTGTGCCATTCAGCACATTTTGCGAAGGCATGTTTCAGCTCATTCTCATTTACAAGGATAACTCTTTTATAGCTTGCATTTTTGTCTTTTCCAAAACGGCAGGCACCTTCCGCATAAATACCTGTCTGATAGTTCGTATCATCAGCAAAATAGCAGACAATGCCACTTTTCTTTAGATTTACTTTTTTTCTGTTAAACTCGTCTTCTCCGATTATTCTTTCTGCTTCCTGTTCTACATTGTCAGAGTCAACATCATATAATTGTTCAAAGTGAAAATACTGTGCACTAAGTGATGCAGCGCCGACTAATGCTAAAAGCAAACCGAATAACTTTTTTTTCATTTTAAGACCTCTTTTTAATTATTTATTTAATGATAACCCTAAAAATAAAATCTGTAAAAATTTTTTTATGTGTATCACTTGCTGATACACCTACTCTGTTATTCTATGATTACAATTAAATGACATGGAGACTTAAATGACAGTAATTATTTTAATTTATATCGGGTATTACTTTTTTGATAAACGTAAAAAAAATACTGCCCTTAAAAAAGAGCAGTTTAAAATAAATTATATTGAACCTAAAAAGGCAGGTTGAAAAAACATGTCAGACTTAGCGACGTTTTCCGAAGATTCTTAAAAGATTTAAGAAGATGTTTATAAAGTCCAGATATAATTCTAAAGCTCCTAAGATACTTGCTTTTTTGAACTTGTCTGAACCATCAGAATGTTCGCTTACGATCATAATCTTTTTTGTGTCATAGGCGGTTAAAAGAGTAAAAATAATTACACCGACAATGCTCAACCCTAGATTAAATAGACTAAAAGGACGCTTAAAAATAAGGACGAGCAAAAGTTCAACAAATGAGGCGATGATAAGTCCGATTAATGCCATTGAGAGGTATCGGCCCCATGATAGAACGTCTTTTTTAGTTCTGGCTCCAAAAAGGGACATTGCACCAAAGGTGAGGGCAGTTACAAAAAACAAAGTTACAATTGAAGTAATCTGGTAGATTAAAAAAATAGAAGAAATTGTAACTCCGTTAATTACTGAATATAAAAGAAAACCAAAAATGGCTCCACCAACCGACATTTTTTGAATGCGAGCAGAAAGAAACCAGACAAGGGCAATTTCTGCTATAAGAACAATGTAAAAGGCTTTGCTAAAAAGAACCTTAAAAAAAGCAGGATTGTTGACTGCGGAAATCGCAACTCCTAAAGAAACCACTGCCGTAATAATCAGGGCAAGGCTCATCCAGCCATAAACTCTGGCGATAAACTTATTCTGTTCTGTAAGTTCAGAATTAAATGATTTAATAGTATTTTGTTCCATAAGAACGAGTATACACGGAGATTTATTTAAAATAAACCATAAATAAAAAGATTAATCTTTTCTACTGAATTAAAGTTTATTATTATATAGGTATGGCTAATTTAACTGATTATTTAAAGTGGAGAGGAGATTTAACTTTTGAAGCCTCTCCTTTTTCAGAAATCGATGCTCTGGTTTTATGTCAGATTTCGTATTTGCATTTTGACGGGTTATTATCTAAAGATTCGTTCACAGAAAGTGTAAGCCTGGGAAACCTTTATAAAAAGTTTACTTCAGCAGAAGATTATGAACGACGAATAGATGTGGGGCTTTTGATTAACAAAAAAACGGTAGAAGTTTTAAAGCTTGCATCAGAAAGTGTTCGTTTTAAGGATGTAAGTGTAACCGGATATGTTTCCATTCTTGATCCTGAAAAAGAAGAACAGTTTACTGCTTTTACCTATAAAATAACTAACAAACTGAACTATGTATGCTACAGGGGTACAGATGATACCCTTGTTGGCTGGAAAGAAGATTTTAATCTTGCAATTGAAGAACAGGTACCAGCTCAACAGGATGCAAAAAAGTATCTCGAAGATGCTATGAAAGCTCTTAAAGGCGATTTTACAGTAGGAGGACACTCTAAAGGTGGAAATTTAGCAATTTTTGCTTCTGCAATGTCAAATCCCAAGAATCTAAAGCGTATTAAATATATATATAATTTTGACGGCCCTGGATTTACAAAAAAAAGAATCAAATCTCAGGAGTTTTATCAGATAATTCCTTTGATTCGTTCATATTATCCACAGTTGTCCATAGTTGGAATGCTTTTTGAACACGCTGGTGAGTACAGAGTTGTAGAAAGCGACCCTGCAGGAATAATGAGTCACGACCCATTTAAATGGCATATTCTTGGACGTGAGTTTGTTACCCTGGAAAACTTTGATAAAGAAACAGTTGTAATAAGCGACTCGTTAAATACCTGGATGAATCAGCTAAAACCTGAACAAACAGCAATATTTGTAGATACTTTATTCAAGATTATTAAGTCTACAGGAGCTAAAACAAATACTGAGTTTGAAGAAAATAAATGGCTCAATTCAATTAAAATTGCAAATGCAATTCGTAAACTTGACCCTGAACTTAGAAAAATAATGGAAGCAGTTGTAAAAGATTTGTTCAAGGCAATCACGGATAACGTTTCCTGGGTTAAAAATAGACAATCAAAAAAACAGGGGGTATAATTAAATTATGGGAAAATTATTAGAAGATACAACAATTATTACCGACAGCCCTGTTGGTCGACATTTAGGAGCAATTTCGGAATCAGTTCCTGCAAGTTACTTGATGTTTAATAACAAAAAAATTGAACTGGTTGCAAAGATTACAATCGGTCGCGAAACCGACAACAGTGTAGTCGTAGACAATAAACTTGCAAGCCGTCATCACGCAGTAATTCAAAAAATCCGCGATGCATATTTTATCAAGGATGAAAAAAGCACAAATGGAACATTTGTTAATGGAAAAAAGATTCCAGAAGACAAATATATACGCTTGAACAGTGGCGATAAAATTACTATCGGAACGATGAATCTGGTAATTTCATAATTAAGCAATTGAATAAAGATTTTTACAACCGAATAAATGAATTAGGCTCTTCAAATACGCTGGTGCATCACGACTATCTTTTTGCCCTTGCAGATAAAACCGCAGGTATTCTTGAGTCGGAATGTGCATTGTGGCGTCCATTGTCTTCTTCTAATCAGATTGGAGGTCTTCTGGATTTTACAAATCCTAAGCTGGAGCAGTTACCAACGATAGTTGTTCCTGATTTACATGCAAGAGCATTTTTTATTTCTAATTTACTGAATTATTCTTTGACTGCAGATTTTTTATGCTGCAACAGGCCTATGACGGTCCTCGAGGCTCTGGAACAGAATAAAATAAGAATAATCTGCGTCGGCGATTTACTTCATTCTGAATTACGATGCAAAGACCGCTGGATTGGTGCCCAGAAAGAGTTTTTGAGTGGGGTATACAACGGTCCAAACATGATGCAGGAGATGATAGAAAGCCTTAATCTTCTTGCCCTTGTAATGGAATTAAAATGTGCTTTTCCTCAAAATTTTCATATTTTAAAAGGAAATCACGAGAACATAATGAACGTCAGAAGTCCCGGAAATTTTCCCTTTAGAAAATTTGCAAATGAAGGCGAAATGGTTCGCATCTTTATGGAAAAGGAATTTGGCGATGATGTAACAATGGTTATTTTCTGCTTTGAAAACGCTCTGCCGTTGCTTGCAGCATTACCGCAGGCAATTGTCTCTCATGCAGAACCTGCAAGAGCTTTTATTCGTGATGAGATAATAAACGGAATGAACGACGATCAGGTAATATTGGGATTAACCTGGACAGAAAATAATGCGGCTCAGGAAGGCAGTGTTCCTCAAATGTTAAAAGAACTTTTGCCTCCAAAAGAAGGAATCGTTCCCCGCTATCTCGGGGGCCACAGGCCGGTAAAAAGAATGTATCTGTTACGGCAGGAAGGTTCCTATGTTCAGATACATAATCCGCAAAAACAGCATATTGCGCTTTTATATAAGAATAAATCCTTTAATCCGGATACGGATATTGTGGACATAGAACAAAAAATAGTTTTAGAATAAGTGGGAGTTAAAAAATGGCAGAAACCTTTCCTAAAAATATAGGAAAATACGAAGTTCAGGGCATAATCGCAAAAGGTGGAATGGGAGTAGTCTACCGTGCAATGCATCCTTCTTTACACCGTCCCGTTGTAATAAAAAAAATGACGGCAAGAAAGAATACAGCAAATGTTGAGCGTTTCAAGCGGGAAGCTCAGATTCTTCTTGATTTACAAAGTCCATATATAGTTCACCTGTTTGATTATTTTACAGAAGACAGCTACCGCTACATGGTAGAAGAACTTGTAGATGGTATGGCGCTGGATAAACTTTTGCAAAAACAGACTGTTTTAAGCCCTCAGCTTGCAATGCTAATCTTGCAGGATGCCTGTCTTGCACTCAAGTACGCTCATTCCAAGGATATTGTTCATCGTGATATTAAGCCGGGAAACATTTTAATCAGCCGCCGTGCAGAAATAAAACTTGCCGACTTTGGTATTGCAACCGAAGCCGAAAAAGAAGATACCCTTACAGAAAGTGGTGTAGCTCTCGGAACTCCTGCATATATGCCTCCAGAGCAGTTTGAAAACAGTGCCAGCGTTGACTGCAGGGCTGATATCTATGCACTGGGAATTATGCTTTATGAAATGGTAACAGGAACAAAACCTTATCCGGGCACTCTTTCTATAGAAACTCTAAATACCATCAAAAAAGGAAAGTATATTTCTCCTCGTAAAATCGATAAGAAAATTCCTCCTGTAATCTGTCGCTTGATAAGAAAGATGCTTTCACCAAAGGCCAAAAAGCGATATCAGTCCACGATTCCAATTTTAAAAGTAATTAAGCGCTATTTAAAACATTATGATATTCATTCCATAAGGGTTCAGCTTGCAAAACTTTTGATGAGTAAGGATGCCGTAAAAGAACAGGAATATATTCCGATAGACAGAAAAAAGAAGAAGGTAATGGCAATTGTAAGTGCAGCTGTTTTATTCGTCTGTCTTATGATTACCGGCTGGATGCACGGCGTCTTTCATAAAACCGTACTCAGGTACTGGTATACGCCAGTTTCAATCCAGATGAAAATGCCTGCAACAAGTATTGCCGGAAGCGACCTTCCTGTTAATGCATTTTTCTTTGTAAATGACGGCGATTCTTTCCCTGAAGTTGCAAACAGCCGTAGAGTTCTTACTCAGTTAAGCGAAAAAAAGGTTCCTTCAGAAAAAAATGCAAAGAACCGCACCTATACAACGAAGGATGTTTACCTGACTCACGGAAATTATCGAATCAAAGTTGTTGCCGGTCCTTATGTCTGGTGGAAGAGTTTTACGGTTTCAAAAAAGGCTGTTATCATCAACGCGGATTTCTTAAAAAATATGAGAAGAAATGTAAGCGTTGTTCCAATGGTGTATAATTCCAAAACCGGAAAAGATATTTCAAGTATCTCTGAAGTTTCTGTATTAAATGGTAAAGAATGGGTTCCTCTTGAAGATTATCCAAAAGAAAAACTTATAAGCGGAAATGTCTTTAAGTTCCGTTTTAGGGCAGAAGGTTATACAGAAGAAATCTTTAGTCTTCGTTTGGACTGGCTTCAGGACGCTTTATACATAAGTGCAAGCTTAAATCCAATCGGCTCCTGACATTTGAGGTTGTAAAATATGTTGCCGAACGCTTTATTAATATGTATATTTAAAATATGACTGATAAAGATGACATTATTGATGAAGCAAAAGAAGAGACAATTGCTAAACTCGATGAATTATTAGATAAGATAAAAGATGGCATTGACAGTGGAGATATCATTGTTAGTGCAACAGATAATACTGTAGAAGACGATGAAGAGCAAGGTTCTTCAGAATCTGTTACTGAAGAGCCTGAGTCTAAGACAGAAAAAAAGCCGAAAGCCAAAAAAGGTACAAAAAAAGCTGGAACAATAGTCCCTGCCGAAAAGATTTTGCCAAATAAGCTTCCAATTATTCCTTTACAGGGACGTCCGATTTTCCCTGGAATCTTTACACCTCTGATGATTAATTCTCCGGAAGACACAAAAGTCATAGAACAGGCTTACAACGGAGATTCTTACATCGGTATAATAATGCTCAGCAACGAGGTTGAAAATCCAAGTTATACGGATTTGCATCAGGTTGGAACTGTTGCCCGCATTATCAAAAAAATCAACTTGCCGGACGGTGGTGTGAACGTATTTATTTCAACAATAAAGCGTTTTAAAATCAGAAAGGCACTCCATTCAAAAGATCCGATTATTGCGGCTGTAGAATATCTTGAAGACGAAGAAGACGATACATTTGAAGTAAAGGCCTTGACCCGAGCTTTAATCAGCGAAATGAAAGAGGTAAGTGAGAATAATCCTCTTTTCAGCGAAGAAATGCGTCTTAACATGGTAAATATCGACCATCCTGGAAAAATTGCCGATTTTATAGCTTCGATTTTGAACATCGATAAAAATGATCAGCAGCACGTTCTTGAGATTCTTAACGTTCGCCAGCGAATGGAGCAGGTTCTTGTATTTATCAAAAAAGAACAGGAACTTTTGCGGGTTCAAAAGAAAATTCAGAATGACTTGAACGAGCGTGTTGAAAAAAATCAGAGGGAATATTTTCTTAGGGAAGAACTCCGTTCAATTCAGGAAGAATTAGGAACAGATGCAGAAGGAAATCAGGACGACTATCACAAATTTAAAGAAAAAATTGAAAGTTTTAAATTTGAAGGCGAAATAAAAGAAACTGTAGAAAGCGAACTGGATAAATTCCGCCTTATGGATCCTAGTTCACCAGAATACACAACCAGCCGTAACTATCTTGAACTTATAACCCAGTTACCGTGGAACGAAGATATCAAGGAAGTTTACAATCTGGATTCTGCAAAAAAGATTCTTGAAAATGATCATTACGGTCTTGAAGATGTTAAAAAGCGCATCCTGGAATTTCTTGCCGTAAGAAAACTCAAAAAAGATGCTAAAGGATCAATTTTACTTTTGGTTGGACCTCCGGGAGTTGGTAAGACTTCCATTGGTAGATCCATTGCAAATGCGATGAATAAACCGTTTTACCGATTTAGCGTTGGTGGAATGCGGGATGAAGCAGAAATAAAAGGACATCGCAGAACTTATATTGGTTCTATGTGCGGAAAGGTAATTCAGGGACTTAAACTGACTCATACAAAGGCACCTGTTTTTATGATTGATGAAATCGATAAGATGGGGTCAAGTCATAACGGGGACCCTGCAAGTGCGCTCCTTGAGGTTTTAGATCCTGAACAGAATGTATCGTTCCGGGATAATTACCTGGATTTGCCTTTTGATGTTTCAAACGTATTCTTTATTTTGACTGCAAATACACTGGATACAATTCCAGAGCCGTTACTTGACCGTGCAGAAATTATTCAGCTTGCAGGTTATATCGATCAGGAAAAACTTGAGATTGCAAAGAAATATCTGATTCCTAAAAATCTTAAGAAGAACGGTCTTAAAAAAGGTCAGGTAAAGTATACAAAAGCGGCCCTTTTACGCATCGCAGAAGAATACGCCCGGGAAGCTGGAGTTCGTAATTACGAAAAAAATCTCGACAAAATTCATCGTAAACTGGTTACAAGTTTAATCAGCGACGCAGACTCTAAGGCTAATGATGCAATTAAAAAGGCAAAAGAAGAAAACAAATCTAAGGAAGAAATAAACGCAATTACCACAGAACAGTTCCTTGAACAGGAAAAAAAGTGGGAAATTGATGCTCCTGATTTGGAAAAGTACCTTGGAAAACCAATCTTTGACGAAAGTGAAGTAAAAAAGGCTTATGTTCCTGGAACGGCAATTGGACTTGCCTGGACAAGTATGGGTGGTGATACACTCTTAATAGAAAGCGTTTCTTTCCCTGGTAAAGGTGAACTTGTTCTTACAGGACAGATGGGCGACGTTATGAAAGAATCCTGTGCAATCGCCTGGAACTGGGCTAAACGATATGCAGTTGAACACAAGATTAAAAAAGCTTCCTGGTTTGAACAGAACAATATTCATCTGCATATTCCTGAAGGGGCGACTCCAAAAGATGGTCCAAGCGCCGGAATTACAATGGCTACAACCTTTGTAAGCCTTTTGCGTGGTAAAAAGATTAAGCCTAATCTTGCGATGACTGGAGAATTGTCTTTAACAGGACAGGTTTTGCCAATCGGTGGATTGCGAGAAAAAACCGTTGCGGCTAAGCGCAACGGCATTAAAACTATATTGATTCCTAATGCTAATAAGCGTGATCTGGATGAGATTCCAGAACATGTAAAGCACGGCATTACCTTTGTACCAGTTAGCCGTGTTGAAGAGGTTATTGATTACGTTTTCTAGAATGAATGTACGAATACTTGTTAGGCTTTTTACGGCTGTAGCAGACACCTAAATCAAGGTGATACTGCCAGGCATAGTTAAAAGGTTTTAACAGGGAGTTCGTACCAAGATTAGGGTAGTCTACACATAAAGAACCGTTCAGGTTTATTGTCCAGTGATGAGCTACTGGCAATGCGATCCCAACAAGAGCACCAAGACCAAGATAATTCATGTGAAAGTCATCTGTAAGCTGATACATGTAGTGCAGACCTACGCTTACGTTGTAGTAGATATACTTCCATGAATCAAACTGAATTGTAGGACCGGCAAATAAATCAAATGCGTATAAAAGAACTTGTTTTGCCGGCTGATCCATTCCTCTAAATGTATTTTTAAAAGGATAATACGCGCTGATTTTTATGTTGTAGTTAAAAGGTTTAAGATTCTCTGTATGGAGATTATAGTAGGCACCGATTAAGTAGTTTTCGTAAACAAAATTGCTTTTATCATTGTTTTCAGGGATAATAATTCTTGTAATCATCGCACCGCTGAGACCCTCGTTCATTGATAAAAATGGTTTATCTATAATTTCCGGGAATCCTGTTTTAGGGTTAATTTCTACTTCTTCGTCTTTATAGCTGGAACTAACGGAAAAACATGAAAATCCTGTAAAAATTAATCCAAAGAAAATAAATAAAAGTTTTTTCTTGTTCATAATTATCTCGCTGTATGGTAAAGAATTAAATCGGTTTGAGATCCACCGTAAGTCCAGATTAAATAAAGCATTGCACCTCTAATATCCCATTCGGTGTTTATACTTCCGCCATCAGAAAAACTAAAAATTAAAATATTTTCTATAACAGTCCAGTCGCCGTTAAAGCCATAGTCAACATTATTAATGTTAACCTTTGCATTATAAGTTCCGTCGTTAATAAAATTGATGTAATTTCCATTATTATCCGACCAGGTTCCATATAAAGGATTTGGTGTATAACATCCAGAAAGGGTGAGTACAAGACCAAAAGTTAAGACTGTAATCAAAAGTTTTATTCCATTATTTTTTTTCATTTTATCTATTATCCTCTTTATCAAGTTCTTCGTTTGCGATTATTTCTTCCGGGACAGCATCCCATGGTAGTTCTGCTTTATCAAATCCCTCAGGTTCTATCGTGTAGAAGCCGCCACCGGCGTTTCCTTTTTTTATTTCAATATTATCGTAGCAAACTGTACCCGGGTACATGCCACTTACAATCATTGTTCCAAACATCATTCCACTGGCACTGATATTGGCCCTGACATTTGCATATCCGTTAAAAATCCAGCCTTCAGTATCGCAGTAGTTGGTATATTTCATCATTACGATACCAGAAAATCCTCTGACTTTTGTCTGATAAAGACAGGTTCCGCTGTATTTTCCGCTGACTTCTTCTTTTCCAAGTTTTGCAAGATTGGATTTATTGTTCATTAAAACCATCTTGGGATGATTTATATAAATTGTCTGATTGTAAGTCAGCATGTATGTCTGAATTGTAAGGGCACCGTAACCTTCTTCCAGTTCGCTTTCGATTATCTGATCGTTAAGATTTGCATTAACCTTATACAAATACTTTTGATTTGGAACGGCAGCTTCATTTGCATCGATAAAAGCGGTATTAGAAACAAGTCCGATGTATTCCATATTGTTAGAATCTGTCCCGCGAAAAACAGAATAAGATTTTGCAAAAGGGATAGTGTCCCAGGTAATTAAAACTGGAAAAACACCGTTTTTGTTTGCATTTGCTTCGCTGTTTGTAATTCCATCAATCCATGCGGCTTTGCTGGCTTCAAGATTGAACTGTGCAAAGACTGTGGACGTAGTAAGAATTGCAATAAAAAGTGAAGTAAAGATTTTTTTCATTAGCGAATCTCCTCTCCAACAAGCCAGTCAACTTTACCTTGTGATAAGATTTCTGTACCAGTTGAACTTGAAGTTCTGTCTAATTCGTAAGTCGTAACAAGATAGTATCCGCCACCTGCGGCACCACCTTTGATTTCAAGATTGTCGTATATAACAGAGCCAGGATACATTCCCTGGAATAATTTTGTTCCTGCAGATAGTGTATACGAAGTGTTGTTTACAACATCTGTAACTGGAGTATCACTTGTAATATTGTAATCAGCATAATGATAGCAATGAACGGTGTTGTGCATATTTCCGTTTGCGCTCATGTTAGAAGTTGTATCTGTACTACCGTTAAGAATGTAGTACACACCAAGGAATTTACCGTTACTTATGATTGCATGATCTGCATAGTTTACATAAGGCATTGTGATTTCTGCTCCAAGACCGGCAATCTTTGCAGTGTAACTAAGAGTTCCCAGTGAGCCGTTTACCTTTAGATATGCATTAATAGTTTCTGAACCGAGTTTAGCCATGTCGTCAGATTTATGCATAAGGGTAAGTTTTGACTGACTGGTTGCAATCTCTTTGTTGTATTCCCTGAACCACTGATCTCGAGTTAATGCTCCGTATCCCCAGGATTCGCGATTTCCACCATTAGAAGGATCATCGTCTTGAGGATTGTTTCCTTTTGTACCTTGACCTAAAACATTTAGAGAAATAACTTTGTAGTAATAGAATACACCTGCCTTTGCGGTTGCGTTTTCGTCTATATAAACGCATTCTGTAAGTGGGGTGTCATTTAGTTTTCTAAACGAAGAATCAGGCACAGTTGAACGATAGATATTATAAGAAGAAGCTCCGTCCTCAGGTTCTTCCCAGGTAATTCTAACCGGATAAACATTATTTGTGTTTGGAGTATAAGTAGATTCAAATTGTGTTTTATCACTGCAGAGATTTTTGTTCTTTGTAGCGTTTACGTTCTTAGGAGCATTTGGAGCAGGAGCCGCAGTGGAACTCTTTGTGCTTTCTTTATCCTGATAGATAGTACTGATTTTGTAAAAAGGCTGTTTTTGAACTTCTGCATATAAATAGCCGTCGCTGTATACTTCTCCAGTAACGACATCTCCAAGCTGATTATCAAAAGTTCCGTCTTTGTCTGTGTCATAGAAAATCTTGTAACTGTATTCTAAGCCATAGTCATCTGTAATTGTTGAACCGATAGCCTTTGACCATACGAGTTTTACACAGTTTTCGGTGTCACTGTCTTCTACAGAAACAGAAGCAGGAGGGCTTAATAAGAAGCCCATTGCCTCGTTAGACTGTTCGGAGAAGGCGCTTTTAGAAACTTCCTGAGTTGTGTCATCTGTTTTTACCGACTGGATGTAGTAGTAATAGAAAATTCCAGGTTTAATGCCGGATTTGTCAGTATAGCTTGAAGTTGAACCATCGATATCTTTTTTTACAAGAGAGAAAACAGAGTCCTGACTCGTAGTTCGGTAAAGGGAGTAGGTAGTAGTTGAACCTTCTTCTGCTTCAAGTGCAGTCCATGAAATTGTAAACTGTTTGTCGATTGTTGCGTAGCCGTTTACAACCTGTAAGTCGCTAGGTGTTACTGGAGCCCCTGCTTTTAAGGCGTACCCCATGGTAATTGAACTAAAAGCTGATTCCTGACCGGCAGAGGTAACAGCCTTAACTTTGTAGTAGAACTCAGTACCCTGGTCACTGGAACTTACGCTAAGATTTTTGGTAATAGTATCAGTATTGGTTGCATTAATCTGTTCGATAAAGGCGTAGCTGGTAAAATCTTCCCGGGTATCGCGATAAACCCGATAATATCTTGCGTTTGGAACTTTTTCCCAGGTAAGAGTGATAGTCTCTTTACTTTTACCTTTTGAGGCATTTACATTACAAGGAGCCTTAAATAGCTGCCCCATTCCCGTAAAATTGTCATCATAGGTGTATACAACAGAATTACCAGAAGAAGATGAAACTGTTTGTTTAACGATTGGATTTGTGTAAATACCTTCGAGACCTTCAGAAACATTTTCGGCCATTATGCGATAAAAATATTTGTAGTTGTATTCATCGTTGTTTGCGCTAGGATTTGTAAGAATGGAATCTGTATACACTGTGTCGTAATAAAATTCTCTTACAACTTCAAATTCTCCGGCTTCAGGATATTCAACAGAGAATTCGTTTTCTGTTCCCTTGTTAAGAATTTGTTTTGCATAGTTACCGGATTCATCAGGTTTAAGAACTGCCCGTTCAATTCTGTAGCTGGAAGCGCCTTCTACTTCTTTCCAGCTGACATTGATGGTACCTGAATATTCGTTACAACTTACAAATAACTGCTCAGGAGCAGCAAGTTCTGTGATTGCTTCTGCTTTTTTTAGAAGATCCCCAAGATTTCCATGGTTTCCGGTTGAGTTCATCGGAACCTTAGACTGAAAAAACGCCGCACATCCTGTAACCAGATTAACAGCCGCTAAAAGAAAACCCGTTTTTAAAACTGCATTTATCTGAATCTTTTTCATTTTGCTTCAATTCTCCTTTAGTCCTGTTAGTCCTGCCACCAGCCGTAGGTGGAGCTTGTGTGATACCAGTTTTCGTCGTTATATAAATTGAATGGTATCCATTTTCTTCTGATTTCTTCGCTACTGATACTTATAGAAGTACTACCCAATGAAAGCGAGGCAGAACTTGCACTAGAAAGATTAAAGGTAATTGTTCCCTTATATGTATCAAGATTGTTGTTATTATCATAAGATGTAATTGTTATGGTTGTAGAGTCAAATGATTTTGGATAGCCACCTTGAGTTCCCATGTTTCTATATGTGGAAGATTCTGGGATTGTAATTTTAAAAGCTGAAACATTTACACCAGCAGGAGATTCCATGTCTGAACAGTATGCTGTGATGGTATATTTATATTCTTTACCAATATTCATCGTAGATTGATGTGCAAATGCATATGTACCACAAGCCTCGTTATTAACAGAGCCTCCGCCGTTCTTGTTTTCAAAATCCAGTTTTCCAACTTTATACATTACATCATTCATCTGAATCATAGCAGCACGTATTAACTCAGAAGTTGTTATCTGCCTATACGCATACACCGAATCATCGTTTCCAATTGTTTGAGAGATAGTTCCCCGGGTCAAAGTAAGGGAGTAGTAGTGCTTTGCGTCTCGGAGTACCATAAGAGGTCCGTCGGTATTCATCATGGTTCCGTTTGTTACGCTTTCTGCAGTGGCTCGATTGGTTGGGGCAAGATACATTGCAACGTCGCCGCTATTTTTAATAGTTGTGTTATCTACTGTATTGGCGCTTTCAAAATGCAAATTGCTGTCAAGATTTGCAACTGGATTCCAATCCCCAGAGATATTGTAGTTTTTTACAGAAATATAGGCGCTGTCCGGACCAATTGAACGACTGTTGTAGTCCCATTGATTCCAGTTAACTTTTTCTGAATAGTAGTAGTAATCATCTTCTTCATAAGTTCCGTCCTCTTGAGTGTTTCCTCCGTAGCATGCACTAAAGCCTACAGCAAGAAGGTATCCTTTGTTTAATTTTTCAGGATTTCTATCAGTATAATCGTAGTGTTCATCGTCGGTTTCTAAGGTGCTAAGGCCCTTGTCTCCTGAAGTTCCGTTTACTAAAGATTCCGGAAGACTTATTGTTTTGTCACTCTTACTATAAGCAATTATATATTCAAAGGCTTCTGTTCTTTCATCCTCAGAAGAAGAAATATTTGTTTTTGTGTCCCCTGCAGTTGCATTTGTTACTTCATACCATGTATTACTTGTGCTGCCAGCTGTGCGTCTGTAAATAGTTGGACTTAGATTTTTATGGTAAGGTAAGTCCCATTCAATAGTCTGAATGCTTGCGCTTTCGGCTTTGTGGGCCCAGGTATTTAATCCATAGCCGGTGGTTGCACCCTTTGTATCTGTCAGATTTGAATACAGAACTTTTGAAGCCCCTTCTTCTGTAGACAGTTCAAGGCTATCAAATGTAAAGTCGGAACTGCTTCCGCTATTACTAATTGGTAAGACAATGTACCCGTACGGGAGTCCCCAGCTAATCATACTCTGGTTTAGTTCGTAAGAACTGTTTTGATCAGAGGCTTCTTTGTATGTGTCGATAAGAGTGTATATATCATTTGTTATACTTACCTTTCCGCGGTTTTCATCAACAGTTTCCCCCTGAATCTGTAGTACATCATCCTCGGCGTTATAATAGTAAGTGTCAGTCTGAGAAGCAATTTTATCTGCACTTGCAGCGCCGTCTGTATATCTAACTCGCTGAATTATATAACCTTTGGCGCCTTCTACTTTTTTCCAGTTTAACAAGATATTGTTTGCATCTTGAGAAGTACACGTAGTATTGGTTAAAGCAGGTCCTACAGTTCTTACAATTTGAGTCGTGCTCGTGGTTTCTGTTTCGTGTTCTGCTGATTTTGCTGTAACGGTAAAATTAATAGGCTTTCCGCTTAAAAGTGCATTGTCATAACCATCTGGTTTTGTTATCTCACAAGTAAAGGTTTTTGTATTTTCGTTTTTTGTGATTACTGTGTTTTGATTTTCTGTATCAAGAATTAATAATTCGTTTGAACTATCGCTGTAATGTGCTGTAACTGAAAAATCGTCTTTTGTATCACAGGCTTTTTGAACGGAGTTCCATTTTACAACGATTGAGTCATAGTCAAGCTTATCTATTGTAACTTCTGGGGTTCCTAATGTTCTTGAGATAATGTTATCACCATGTTCATCTTCGTTTACCTTCTTAGTCTGAAGTCCATTATCCGCCGTGATACTGTATAAACGACAGTCTCCTGATGTTGCAGAATGTGAGTATATAGCAGTTTTTGTTCCGTCATCGTTTTCGTTGATTACAAGAGAAGAATCCTCTGGATTTACAACAAGTGTTTCTTCTGTATTTGAAAGTTCTTCAGTTTTTGAGTCGAAAAGACTCCAGCTGATTGAATAAGAACAGTGATCGTCGTATTCCCAGGTTAAAACATATTTGTTAGCATAACCGTCATCAACTTCAAAATCATTTATTTGAGGGATTTTTTCTGCATCGGAGGTAACTGTAATTGAATTTGGAGAAATTGCTTTTAAATAGCATTCGTCTTCTGTTTGGGGAATTGTACTTACATCCGGACTTACGATGTAAATTGTATATTTGATGTAGCCTTCGTTTTCGGTTAGTGCTGTAGAAGTAAATGATAATACCTGGCTGTTTATAAAAGAAACGCTGTTATTCTGAAGAATTATTTCTTCATTCAATGGTTCCGGATTTGGTTCGCCCTCTGTTGGGAAAGGGGTTCTTTGAGCTGTAATGATGTATTTGTATTCATCCGGTAGGCCCATTGTATCAAAATTAAAGTTGAAAGAAATGTCAATTTTTTCAAAAGTGGTTTCTAATTCGTTTTTTGTATAAGAAGCGTTTGCTTTAATGCTTGCAGTAGAGATTAACCAGCCTTCTGCTTCCCGGATAGTTTCTCCTGAGGTTATTTCTTTTGATGAATCGTCAACATAAGACTGGATTCTATATGAGTATTTAATTCCTCTGTTCAAATTGTAACTGTCTGTAAAGCTTACCACTGAGCCGGAGATGTAAGCAGGGTATTCTGTATTGCTGGTTGCGTCCTGATCAGTGTTAGTTACTGTTGTTATGTTTGAGGAATTTGCAGATGTGTCTTCTGAGCTAAAATAGAATATTAATTTGTCAGCATCGCTTAAAAGTTTTGCTTCTAAGTCGCTTCCGGTTAATCCGTTGTATTCAGATCCTTTTATTGAACCTACATAAACAGCGATTTTTTGATATTCGGAATCATCCTGGTCGGTTTCTTTTCTTTCGATTGTAAAGTATACCGGGTGCTGTTCGTAAGTTGATTGTCCAAGGCTGTAGTCAACAAAGTCCGGGATTTTCCATTTTAATACAATATGATCTTTGTTTATTCCCTGAGTTGCTGTAAAGTTTTCTACTGCGTTTGGAATAAGTTTGTGTGCTGTTTCTGAATCAAGTAAGTCGCTGTACTCAAAGTTTTCTGTATCGTTTGTTGTGTAGGCTTTTACCTGATAATAATATTTTGTGCTTGCTTCTAGATTGTTAAAAGTAACTTCAAAGTTGTTTCCTTCTGAAGTTAAAGGTTCGCAGGCGAGGGTAGTTTTATCTTCTTTGTAACATTCGATTTCGTATCTGACGCTTTTTAGATAGGTTTTTTCTGAACAGTTATCCATCCACCAGCTTACAGTTGCACTGGTTCCTGACTCTGAATTCTGGATATTTGTGATAATAGGAGTTGCAAGAGTTGAACCAAAGGCCTTGCTGGAGTAAGCCGAAACTTCTTTTTTATAATTTACCGCGGTAACAAGATAGTATTTGGATTTTCCACTGGACTCAGTAATTTCGTATCTGCGGGAATTATCCTTTGTTTCTCCAATTTGCACTGGTGTAGAAAAGGCGTTTTCTGCTGAATAAATGTTGTATTTTGTAGCGCCTGTTACTTCGTCCCAGGTAAGAATGATTTTTTTGCAGCCACCGTGACTTGCAACTAAATTTTGTGGTGCGGTAAGGCTTGTTGTGGTATTTGTTCCACCGGTAATTTGTTCAATGTTTGGAGAAGGAATTAGGTCTGTCTGACATGAAGTAAATAATCCAATAAAAATGATGAAAAGACTAAAAAGATTTCTGGTTATTTTCATATTCAAAATAAAAACCCTCTTATATTGTAGAAAATTGTCTGATTATAAAAAAACCGCTGTATCAGTCCTTAAAGATGGTATCTGATACAACGGTTTATTATTTATTTACTAATTACTTCTTTAATTGCGTCAAGAAGTTCTTTGTATTCTGTAAATGCAGGATACTGAGGATAATCTGCCTTGATTTTGTCTGTAGTTCTGAATAAAAATCCAGCCTTACTTGCCTGAATCATTCCTAAATCGTTAAAGCTGTCTCCGCTGGCGATTGTTTCAAAGCCGCAGGACTGTAAAGCCTTTACAGTTGTGTATTTTGATTTTTCACATCTCATTTTGTAGCCCGTGATTTCTCCGTTTGGAGCTACGATAAGTGTGTTACAGAAGATTGTTGGCATACCAAGTTTTTTCATGAGAGGGGCAGCAAACTGATCAAAGGTGTCACTTAAGATGATTGCCTGAGTACAACTTCGTAATTCGTCCAAAAATTCTTTGGCACCAGGGAGCGGGTCGATTTTAGCAATTGTATCCTGAATTTCTTTTAAACCAAGACCGTGTTCTTTAAGAATTTTAATGCGATAATTCATTAGTTTGTCGTAATCTGGTTCATCTCTGGTTGTCTTTTTAAGTTCAGGAATTCCTGTTGTTTCTGCAAAAGCAATCCAAATCTCTGGAACAAGTACTCCTTCTAAATCTAAACAGGTAATATACATCTTAATTATCCTTTGTATTGTATTAAAATCATATTAATTATACTTAATACAAGAAAGTGTTTCAATTTTTCGAGAAAAATATTTCTATAAAATATAGGGTATAGGCATGGTATAAATATGGTATCTAGAATAAAAAATATGGTATAAATTAAGTATACAGTATCTAAAAGTATACTAGAGTATAATTAAACGTAATAAATAGTATACTGTTGTGTGTAACCTTGTATTTTTCTGTTTTATAAAGATTTGTTCTTCTAACGATTTTTTATTAAAATTTTAAAATAATGTTACCATTATTTAATGTAAAAGTTGGCACGGGATTTGCATTGTATATAACATATATTAATAATCGTTAAATAATTTAATAAAGTTTTGATTTGAACGTTATTTTTTTACATATACACGTTTTAATCGGATATTGGAGAGAGTTCCTGCGAGAGCAGGGTGTTTGTATGTTTAGGAGAATCATACAGGCGAGAGGGAGTTTATCTTATTTTTAACTTCCTTTGCTAGACATTAGCAATTCATATCACTAAAATCAAAGAAGTTGTATAGGAAATAAAAGCAGCTTTTTTGATTTTTTTATGGCACAGACAAGAAAAAAAACTAATCGAAACAAAAAAAGTTCCTCAAAAAAAAAGAATTCAACTATTACAATTTCTAAAAATACTCTTGTAGTTTTTATTGCAGTGATTGTGGGTGTTTTTACGGCAATGCTTCTTTTTAACACTGCTATGGTTTCTGGCGGTAAGATTGGAAAACCTGCAAAAGTTGAAAAAACTATTGTAAAAGACTCTGACAGGACAAATAAGACTAACAAGACTAATAAAACTACTCAGCCTAAAAAGCAGGAAACAAAATCTTCAGATTCAAAACCGAAAACAAATAAATCTGATTCTTCTAAAACTGTTGTAACAAATAGTTCTATAAATACTAACAGCACAATTAGTAGTGACAATTCAAAAAGCACTAACGCTGATAAAACTACGACTAATTCACAAACTGTAAAAGCAGAAGTAAAACCGAGTGCTGTAACAGATAATTCAACAGTAATTCCACCTGTAATAAGTGACCTTCCGTCTATTCCTCAGGCTGTTAACGGAGCAAAAATTGTTATTATCTATGATGATGGCGGACAAAATATGGCACAACTTGAAAAATGTCTTGCCGTACCTTTCCCTGTAACAGTTGCAGTTTTACCTAGACTTATTCATTCTAAAGAAGCCAGTCAAAGGGTAAGACAGTCAGGAAATGAGGTAATGCTTCATCAGCCAATGCAGGCTCTCAATTTAAGTGTTAATCCTGGTCAGGGAGCAATTAAGCAGGGTATGACCGAAGATGAAATCCGGTCTGTTCTGTTTCAGAATATTACAGAAGTCGGTCCTGTGGTGGGTATAAATAACCACGAAGGTTCTTTAATCACCGCTGACGCATATCAGATGAGCTATGTGTTAAAAATGTGCAGCGATTATGGAATTTTCTTTTTGGATTCAAGAACAAATGTTAATACCACAGTTCCTGCTGTAGCAAGTGCCCTGGGGTATTCTTACTACGAAAGAAATATTTTTTTGGACAATCAGAAAACCCGCCAGAATATTATCTCGGAATTTGTAAGGGGCCTTTCTGTTGCAAATAAGAAAGGCGTTGTAATAATGATTGGTCATGTATGGTCGGCAGATATTCTTCCTGCTGTACTTACGGAATTGTATCCTCTTGTAAAAGCAAAGGGGTATACATTTACAACAGTAACTAAATCAGGGGCTTTGATAACTCCATAAGGAATAAATATGCGTGTATTAGGAATTGAATCTTCTTGTGACGAAACTGCAGCTGCAATTGTAGAAGACGGCCGCACAATAATAAGTAATGTTGTAGCTACTCAGATACCATTTCACCAGATTTATAAGGGTGTTGTTCCTGAAATTGCAAGTCGCAAGCATGCAGAATGGATTTTACCAGTTGTAAAACAGGCTCTGGAACAGGCAAATATGACAATGGACGATGTTGATGCAGTTGCCGCAACTAATCGTCCTGGTTTGATGGGGTCTCTTCTTGTTGGCCTTACTTTTGGCAAAACCCTTGCGTGGGCGCATAATAAACCTTTTATTGCTGTTAATCATATGCTTGGGCATATGTATGCATCTCACCTTCAGTACGATATTCCCTATCCATATTTAGGACTTTTGGTTAGTGGCGGGCATTCAATCATCTGTAAGGTAAATGGTTTTGATGATTTAGAAGTACTTGGAACAACTGTTGACGACTCTGTAGGAGAAGCTTTTGATAAGGTTTCAAAGTTCTATGGCTTAGGCTATCCTGGAGGAGTAATAATCGATAATCTTGCCAAGCAGGGAGATCCAAAAGCTGCAACATTCCCAGTTCCAAAACTCGACGGAGAAGAACATCGTTATGATATGTCTTTTAGCGGACTAAAAACTGCGGTAATTCATCAGTGTGATATGTTTTGGAATCCCGGATACGAGCATAGTAAAGAAAATATGTGCGCAGCTTTTCAGGAAACTGCCTGTAAAACACTTGTAAGCCGTTTGTTTAGAGCAGTAGAAGATACCGGTCTTAAGACTGTAGTTGCCGGGGGTGGGGTTGCTGCAAACAGCCGCCTTAGAGCAATGCTTGCAGAAAGAAAAGATCTTAACTGTATTTTCCCGCCATTAAAGCTTTGCGGAGATAATGGTGCTATGATTGCAGGGGTTGCATATCATTTCTTAAAACGAGGAGATCGTTCCGGCTGGGATACGACTGCATGTGCAAGAATCCCACAGTTTAAGCGTGGTTTAAAAAACTTTGATAGATAAATCTTAAAGGGGCAGTGGTAAGTTATGATTTTAATATTAAAAAACTCAGCAAAAAAGCAGGAAATAGATTTATTTATAGAAGAAATTAAGTCAAAAGGCCTGGGAGTTCATGTTTCTAAAGGTGTGGACCAAACAATTCTCGGACTTTTAGGAGATACATCTAAGCTTGATCCTCAGGATTTTCTTGTAAACGACGTGGTAGAAAATGTTGAACGGGTTTCAGCTCCTTATAAACTTGCAAGTCGTAGTTTTCATCCTGAAAATACTGTTGTTGTGGTAGGAGAAGGTCAGTCTGGAGTTATTCCGTGCCCTGTTGGCGATAAAAAAATTGTTCCTGTTATTGCAGGGCCCTGTGCTGTAGAAAGTGAAGAACAATTTATGCAGGCTGCAATTGCAGTAAAAAAAGCCGGTGCCCGCTTACTTAGAGGTGGTGCGTATAAGCCTCGTACAAGTCCTTATTCTTTTCAGGGGCTTGGTCCTGAAGGAATAAAAATCCTTGAAAAAGCAAAAAAAGAAACTTCTCTTCCTATTTGTACGGAACTTATGAGTGTTTCCCAGTTAAAATATTTTGAAAATGTAGATTTGATTCAAGTTGGTGCAAGAAACTTTCAGAATTATGATCTCTTAAAAGAACTAGGAAAAACAGGAAAACCTGTCCTTTTGAAGCGCGGGCTTTGCGGAACAATCCAGGAACTTTTAATGAGTGCAGAATACATTATTTCAAACGGAAATGATAAGGTAATTCTTTGTGAGCGGGGAATCAGAACTTACGATAATTATACCCGCAATTGTCTTGATGTAAGTGCGGTTCCATATTTGCATAAAGTAAGTCATCTGCCGGTTGTTATAGATCCTAGCCACGCCTGCGGTATTCGCTGGATGGTGCCAATTCTGGCTCAGTCTGCTGTTGCAGTTGGGGCAGATGGCCTTGAAATTGAAGTTCACTGCAATCCAGAAAAAGCTGTAAGCGATGCTAGTCAGCAGTTAACTCCTGAACAGTTTGGGCAAATGTGTGATAAACTTTCAAAATACGCCGCAGTAGAAGGAAAAACACTATGAAGTTAAACAATCTTACATACGGAATTGTAGGTCTTGGTATCATGGGTGGCTCTTTTGCCAAAGCTATCCGTCAGAATATTTTAAGTCAAAACGGTTCAACAGGAAAAATCTATGCCTGTAACCGAAGTACAGCCTGCCTTTCCAGTGCTATGGCAGAAGGTGTTACAGATAAGGTTTTTACTTCTGACAGTGTTTCTCAGATGCTTCCTGATTGTGATGTGGTTTTTATTTGTTTGTATCCTCATGCTACATTGGATTTTCTAAAGGAACATAAAAACGAGTTTAAAAGCGGTGCAATCGTAACAGATATCAGCGGAGTAAAAGGTATTTTTGAAAAGCAGTTGCCTGCTATTCTTAGAGAAGATGTAGATTTTATTATCGGGCATCCAATGGCTGGAGGAGAAAAAGAAGGATATGCAAATTCAAAAGCATCTTTCTTTGTAGAACATAATTATATTCTTTGTCCCATTGAGTCTAATAGGGAAGAAAATCTTCAGACAATGCGTGATTTGATTACCGCAATGGGCTTTACTCGTATTACAGAAACTACCTGTGATATTCACGATTATAAAATTGGTTTTACAAGCCAGTTGTGCCATGTAATTGCCTGTTCTCTTGTAAATAGTGCAGAAAACGAAGAGATTACAGCATTTGGTGGCGGCAGTTTTGAAGATCTTACCCGTATTGCAATGATTAATGCACCTCTGTGGGCTGAACTTTTTGTGTCTAATAAAGAAAAACTTTCTGAGCATATAAATCAATTTAGAGCTTGCCTTGATGCTTTTGATAATGCAATTAAAGAAAGCGACACTGAAATGCTTGAGGCGTTGCTCTCTTTGTCCCGGGAAAAACGCCTTAGAATGGGTGCTATCAGAACTTCTGTTAAATCAAAAGATAATTCATCTTCTAGTATAGAAAAAAATAGCAGCTTTTAAATAAAATTTGACAGTTCTAAAATTCTCGGTTTACAATTAATCCACGGTGGAGGACTATTTTTAGTCTCTAAGGGGAAGGATTTTTTGATAATGGATTGCCATAAGCCTTGCTTAAAACCTGTTCTTCTCTTTGTAGTAATGACTTTTTTATTATTTGGTCAAAGAGTTTTTGCTCAATCCTACGTCAATAATGGTTATTCTGATTATCAGGAAAATGATGCGGTATTTTCGGGAACAAATGTTTGCCCGTTTATTGAAGGAAGTCTTTTAAAGGCTCCTTATGTGGCCGCAATCAGAGTTGGTTTGGACTACTTATTTACAGGAGTCCTTTATCCTTTTTATTTTGGTATAGGAGTTCGAGGAGATTTAGGGTTTCCACAAGAAGATTTTCCGTATACATATTCATACCAGGGATCAGAATTAGGAACCCCGGTTTTTGTCGGAGGAACAGCTTATGTGCCTCTAGGTGTTGCTTTTAGCCCCATGGAAAACGAAAGAATTCAGTTTTTAATTGAATTAAGAGCTGGCGTTGGAATGGGTGAGTTAGTAACTCTGGGAACAAATGCTGCTTCAGGATTTCACGTTTTTCCCTATGCAGGACTTGCAGTGGGAGTGATAATTTACGGCTTTGAGTTATCGTTTTTTTCTGAATATGATTCGTTAAATGCATTTACTCAGGGTGTTAAAATATCGTACAGAATACCATTAAAGTTTGGAGGTAAAAGTTATGAATAAAAAACATAATCTTTATCTCTTTATTTTGCTTTTTGCAATGTCTTTAACAAGTTGTGATTTGAGTTATGAAAAAATGCTTGAGGAATACAATGATTGTTTTGGTTTTGCAGAGGGTACTGAATCTGTAAACGGTCTTGATGATGAAAGTTTTAAGGAGTCATTAATGATTCCTTTAGAAGCATACAATATAGAATTTAATACAGTTTTTAGTATTTGTGCACCAGAAGGAGGATCTGAAACAGTTTATAATTGGACGGTTTTGTATTGTCCAAAGGGAAAAACAAAAGACGAAAGTAAACAAGTTTATAGTACCAGAGAAAAAGTTCTTAAATTTAAGCCAAGTGACTCTGTTTACGTAGAAGGCAGTATTTTTTATTTGCAGCTTGCAGTTTCTACAGAACGGGGAACAAGTAATGACTCTGCCTGGCTTATGATTGGCAAAGTTGAATGACAAAAAATACATTAAGAGACAGAAGGTATGATAAAAATTACTTCCTTGTATTTTTTATCATTTTAGTTTGAAAACGCGGTGCATTTTCAAACTAAGATTCTCGCCATCCCTGGCTCGCCGCTAACACGGTGTTTTAATAGGAGGTTTCTTATGAAAAGAAATTTTTTATCTGATTTAAGTAAGTTTTTTATTTGTGGTATATTAACGATATTTATGTTCTCTTGTCAGGATGTCACAAATGCTAAAGTAGTGGGTGACTCTTATGGTAACAAGGTTATCGTAAATCTGACTGCCCAGACTGAAGATCAGTTAACAGGTGCTTTATCTGATTTTTCTTCAAATTCTCGTTCTATTTTGCCTGATGTGTTCTCGGCAGGAGATTTAGATTTTACTCTTTGTGGTTTTAGCGGCCGCGGTAATACAGTAGGGGTAAACGGAAGTGGTGTTGCAGATCCAGAAGCCGAAGTTGAAATTGAGTTTAACGATACCTATGAAACAAAGAGTGCAGCAAAAGTTGAACTTGCTTTTGACCGCTGGCAGCTTACTTTAAAAGCTTATAAAAATGGAGACTTAGTTCTTCAAGGGTCAACATTTATTGATTTGACTAATGGTGGAGCTGAAATTCCTTTTATTTTGAGCAGTCGTGGAGTTACAACAACTGGTGGTTCAAATCTTCATTTTAGAGTTATAGACTCTCAGGGTAAGCTTGCTTCTGTTAAAGCCGGTTTTTACGATAAAGAAACTGGAAACGAAATTACAGGAAAAACTTTAACTATTAATGCTCTTACTACAAATGGTGATTACAAATCTTTTGGAGCTTCAATCGATGGTCTGACACCAGGAACTTACATGTACAAAATTTACTTCTATTCTGGTGACACACAGCCAAAACAACTTGGTTTCTGGTCTGATTTAATTGTAATCGATGCCGGAAATACTACTGTAGAAACAAATACAACTAATAGTGTTATAACAGAAAACGGACAGGCGTATATTGACCTGGGTAATATCCTTAATAAAGCTCCTGCTGCTCCTTCTGATTTGAATGCTTATCTTGTTGATGGCTCTACAACAAATGATTCTTACAAAGTTCATATTACCTGGGAAGATAATTCAAATAACGAAGAATACTTTGTTCTTACAGTTAAAGAGTACACTAATCCAACAACAGAAGGAGATGTTTACTTTACTAACAGTGACCAGGCAACCGCAAATTTTGCAGCATGGAATGGTAGAGTTTCAGGTTCTCTTCTCAGTGGTAACGAAGAAGTTGTTATTACACTTCCAACCGGAAGATTGTTCGATATTACTCTCCTTGCAAGAAATGCCATTGGTGATTCTACCGTTGCAACCCGTGTTGCTGATGGAAACACAATTGCCAATGAAACTCTTTACGAGGTTGATAATAATGCCCGTATTAACCGTGTTGTTATTACTCATCATCTTAATGGTGGTACCCTCACAGAAAGCGGTAATCCTTACACTGGAGGGGACAGTTATTATACAAAAGAGACTTACGCGGGTGTTAATATTCCGGTTCTTGCCATTGATGGTTCTACTAAAGTTCTTACAAAGAACAGCCATCCATTTGTTAAGTGGGTTGATACAGCAAGCGACCATTATACTGCGGAAATAACAGAAACCGACTGGCACAATATTGATTGTTATGCATTCTACAACCAGGATTATTACCTGACTTATGAACAGGAAGGCTGGGAAGATATGGATGCAGCTCGTGTTACAGCTACATATCTTGATAATGCTGTTAATCAGAATTGTAAGAATGGGGAAGTTGTAGCAACTACCGAAAAGACAATTACAATCACAATTGATGGCACACTTGGTACATACGAAGACGAAAGAGAATATGATTACTTTGAATTCTATATCAATGGTGTTTCTTACCAGGCAGGAACAAGCAATGTTCTTACTTTAAGTACAACAGATTTGAATTCTCAAGTTTATGTATTCAACGCATGTGCACGTAGTGGTTCTCAGTGGTACTGCAATACGTTCCATATTCAGATTTCGCGCTAGTTGTATTGACTAATGAAGTGCACCCCAATTATTGGACACTTTAACTAGGCTGATTTTAAGGACTGATTCCTGAATTGTAAAGGAGTCAGTCCTTTTAACTTAACCTTATTTTTTCCATTTGCATATTAATTGCCTCCCAATCAGAACATCTTTTGTAGTTCGGGCTAGGGAAGGGTGTGGTCTGGTTCCAGGGGCGATCGAAGACCATTACTTTTAAATCTGGGAGGTGATCGAAAAACTTAAAGGCGGAAGGTGAATCTTCGACTGCTAAATCAAAATGCATCTTGTAATAATCTTCAAGTTCCAGATTGAAGCTGCTGCCTTTTAAGAAATTGTCGCGGCCATATTTGTTCAGGCAGTATAAATCAACTTTTTCTAAGCCATGCTGATTCAGCCATTCGCGGGATGCCTCATATGCGCTGAAAGGGCGGCCGGTTATGATTTTTACATCGTGGCCGTTTGCGAGCCAGCTGTTGATGGTTTTTGCGGCGCCCGGAGTTTCATCATATGACAAAAGAATTTCTGGCTGGTGGGCTTTGATCATCATTTCATCATATTGTTCGTCTGTCAGATTAAAAGATTTCTGCAAATTAAAATAGTGAATCCGCTCGTAAGGGATATCAAGATTAAACAATTCTTTTACGAGCCCTGTAAAATGTCGGGCTGTTTCGCAGAGGCAATCATCAAAATCAACGTAAATATTCATAAATAAAATTATAACAGAAAACTTCCTTCAAAGCGATGTGAACTAAATCGCATTATTGAAACAACCTATTCTTTTTTATATACTGTTAGCAATTGCTAACTAATTTAGAGAGGCATTGTTATGGATATGAAATTAGGCGATGTTCAGATGACTGCGCTGATTCCTGTTGCAATTAAGGCGAATGAGACTTTGCGAAAAAAGCCTCGTGTTCGGGATGAGGTTGCGGTTGAAATAATAAAGACGCTTGGAATTGATACAAAGCCGTTAGATAAGTTTATGAGTCATGAGGGTGTAATTGCGCGCACTATTATGCTTGATCGTTCGGTTCGGGAGTTTATTGAAAAAAATCCTGAGTGTGTAATTGTAAATCTTGCGTCTGGATTTGATAATCGTTTTAGCCGTGTGGATAATGGTAAAATTGCGTGGTTCGATGTAGATCTACCAGATTCTATTGAGCTTAGAAAAAAAGTGTTCCCTGTACGCGAACGAGTTTTGATGATTTCTGGCAGCGTTCTTGAATCAGACTGGTGTGCGGCAGTTCTTACAGAAATCGAAAAACGCAGTTCCTCAAAAACAAATCCTGTTCCGGTTCTGTTTCTTGCAGAAGGTCTTTTTATGTACTTTTCCCTTGAAGAGATAGGAAAGCTTCTTTCGATTCTGAAAATGAATTTTAGAAGAGGAACGTTGATTGCAGAACAGAATAATCCGATGATGGTTGAAAAACAAAACTTGCACGACACTGTGAAAAATACCAAGGCCGTTTTTAAAAGTGGAACCTGGAGCGGACAAGAAATTGCAGATCTTTGTGATGGAATTAAGTTTGTTGAAGAACACAGCTTTAACGAAGAAATGAAAAAGTATTCGTTTGGCGGCTGGCTTTTTGCAAAGCTTTTGCCAAAGATGAATGACCGCTGGGCTACATTCAAATGGTAAGCAGACTGAATAGAATAGGGAAGGTGAAATATGAAACATTCGAAAATACTAATTCTGACTGGTGCTCTTGGCTATGCTCGATGATTTTGATTGCTCTTGGAATGGTGGGCTTATATGAGTTTACAAAAACTTCTGCACCTGTTTTGAGTGAGATTGTTCTTATAGGGGGAATTGGTTCTGCGGTTCTTGGAGGCGGGTTCCATATTTTGTGCACAATTGAACCATGGTTGTTTTGAATCTGGTTTTACTTTTCTTTATTTTGAATGCGCTTCATGTTCCTGGTGCAACAAGTATTGCGGGTATATTAATGTGCGCGGGAATTTTTGTGCTTTCAATTTTGAAAGGAAAGAAATCTTAATTAATAATACGGTAGCGTGGGTGAAGCTTCTTTTGCACCCATTTTTATTTGTATATATTGAAAATCGACCAATTTAGATATAAAATCAGATGTATGAATTTAGACTTATTAGACAAATCTATTCGTAGAGTTCCGGATTTTCCTAAAAAAGGAATTTTATTTTATGATGTAACCGGAATCTTTGTTAATCCTGATAGTTTTAAATTTGTTGTTGACCAGATGGTTGAGTTATACAAAAACAAAAAACTGGACGGAGTTTGTGGTGTAGAGTCCAGAGGTTTTTTACTGGCCGCTCCCTTAGCTGAACGTCTGGGTATTCCTCTTGTTTTAATAAGAAAAAAAGGCAAACTTCCTGGTGACACATATTCCTGTTCCTATGCTCTTGAATATGGAACAGCAGAAATCGAAGTACATAAATCAGATATTCAATCTGGTAAAAAATATCTTGTAGTTGATGATTTAATCGCTACTGGCGGAACCTTAAAGGCTTCTAAAACTTTACTTGAGATGGGCGGCGCAACCGTTTGCGAATTTTTTGGCGTAATCGGACTTCCTGCATTGCAGTATCAAAAAGTTCTTGAACCAACACCTGTAACAACATTGATTAACTACGATGGAGAATAAAATGCTTAAGAATTATAAACCTCTTCTTTCTGTAAAAGAAACAGAACATGCTATTGTTAGTATTAAAGACTTTTTTCAGCTTGCATTGTCCACTGAGTTAAACCTTACTCGTGTAACAGCGCCTTTATTTGTTCCTGCAGGTATTGGTATTAATGACGATTTGAACGGCGTAGAACAGCCGGTTTCTTTCCCTGTACATGATATGGGTGGCAAGAAAATGGAAATTGTACAGTCTCTTGCTAAATGGAAGAGAATGAAAGTCAGCGAATTAAAAATGAATCCTGGCTTTGGTATTTATACAGATATGAACGCTATTCGTCCGGATGAAACTCTTGATGAGATTCATTCTTTGTATGTTGACCAGTGGGACTGGGAAATGGCAATCGACGAAAAAGATCGCACTGTTTTCTACCTTTTTGATATTGTAAAAAAAGTATACCGTTGTATTAAAAGAACTGAGTTCTTCCTTTATGACAGATACTCAATGCTTGAACCAGTCCTTCCTGAAAATATTAAATTGATTTATTCAGACGACTTACAGAGAATGTATCCAAACCTTACTCCAAAACAGAGAGAAGACAAGGTTGCTAAGGAATTCGGTGCTGTATTTATTGCAGGTATCGGTGGAAAGTTGCCAGATGGTTCTATCCACGACGGTCGTGCTCCTGACTATGATGACTGGATCAGCGATGCTGGTGACGGTCATGTTGGTTTAAACGGTGATATTATCGTATGGAACTCAGTTCTTGGACGCGCATTTGAGCTTTCTTCAATGGGTATTCGTGTTATTCCATCAAGTTTGCGTGCACAGCTTAAGGAACGCGGTTGCGAAGAGCGCGCAAAACTTGAATTCCATTCTCGTTTGTTAAACGGAGAATTTGTTCCTACTCTTGGTGGTGGTATCGGACAGAGCCGCTTGTGCATGTTCCTTTTGCGCAAAGCTCATATCGGTGAAACCCAGGTTAGTGCATGGCCTGAAGAAATCCGTAAGGATTGCGCAAAGAAAGGCATTCCTCTTTTATAATTTCTATAATTTCGCCTGTGAAAACTGAATACAAATTTACGTCAGAAGAACTTGAGTCTCAGCTAATAAACTGCAGTAAAAACGGTATAACAGAGTTGTCTGTATACGATGTTTCCCTTTCTAAAGACAAGGGGAAATTGCTTCACTTTTTAAAGGCTGTGCAGGCTCAGGCTCCTGATTTATTTGTTTCTATCAGGGTTGAACCGTCTGTTCTTGATAACGAAGTCTGTCGTCAATGTCAAAATCTCAACTGCTCCCTTGAGGTGCCTTTTTTGCCAAAGGACGGCCATTTTGATAAAAAGTTTCTCTCCCGCAGAGCAACTACACTCAATAATGCAGGTCTGGTTTTTGGTGCAGAACTTACTTATGCGGACAGTAAAGGGGATTCATTAAAGGCTTTTAAAGATCGTCTTGATTTTACAGTTGAGCAGTATCCAAATCACATTGATTTTTGTCAGTTAGAAGATGCAGAACTTGCTCAAAGCGCCAGAGTTAGCCAGACTTTCAGTGCAGAAGATATTCGTTCTGCAAGAAATATTGCTTTTGCCTGTAAAACCTTTTACTCCAGCGGAAGAGCTGTTCCATGGTTTAATTCTGTTTTATTTGCATTGCGCATAACTCCTTCTGTGTTTTTTAGTGATTTTGCTGAATGGCAGAGATGTAATAATTGTGACTACAAGTCAGGGTTTAATCCTGAAATGGTAACTCATCACGAAATCGAAAAAATGCAGCTTTTATTCTTACAGCAAAAGTTTGAAGAAAAGAAAAAGTCTCATCTGTTTGTTGCTGTAACAGATATAGTTTGCTTAAACGGAGCTTTAAGTCGTCTTGTTTCTGATGGAACAGAATCGGTTTTAGAGACCGAATATAATCCTGAAGAACTTTTTGGGCCTGAAGCAATGGATATTAACGGTTTTGTAAACGATGTTTGTATGGAACATTGTACGGTTAAAGTTTTCTTAAACGAATACGACGAACCTGATTTTAAGATTCTCTAGTTCTATGGTTTATTCATTTACGTCAAGTCAGGTACTTCGTCTTGACGAATATTTACGACAGAATTTGTATTCTCATATACAGAAAGATTTTGAGATTTCTAAAGAGCAGGTGTCAAATTCTAAAATTCGAAGACTGATTATTTCTGGATGTGTAAGTGTTAATTCAAAAGTCTGTCGTCGACCTGCCTTTGAACTCAGAGGACATTCTTTAATTACAGTTGATTTTGAAATCGAAAAATTCTTTTTTGAAAAACAGCCTGATGATATTTCTTTTGAAGTAACACAAAAGGATATTATTTATGAGGATGAATACTTAATCTGCGTTAATAAGCCCGCACTTTTTCCAACGGAGGAAACTATTGTAGGGGGGCAAAAAAGAGATAATCTCCATGATGCGGTTGTAAGGTATCTTTGGTCAAAAAATCCAAAATTACCAAATCCTCCTTATGTGGGCATAATGCATCGGCTGGATAGGGAAACAAGCGGAGTTATTCTTTTTACAAAGCAAAGATCTGTAAATAAGGCTATCCAGGAAGCGTTTTCTACTCATTCAATCGTTAAGCAATATATTGCTGTAACCAGATATAAAAATGATATAAAACCGAACTTTACCGTAGAAATGTTTATGAACCGAATCTCTTCAAAAAGTCAGGCCTGCAAATGGGGTAGAGTACCTGAGTCAAAAGGTGGGCTTTATTCCAAAACGGATTTTACGGTTCTCTCTAAAAAGACTATAAATTCAAAAACATATTTAATGGTAAAGGCTGATATTTATACAGGAAGAACTCATCAAATCAGAGTTCATTTAAGTTCATTGGGATTACCTATATTAGGAGATGAACTCTATGGAGGAGATAGTTACAACCGTATAATGCTTCATTCTGTAACCCTCAAGATTAAACATCCGGTTTCCGGCAAAATTCTGGTTTTAAACGCTCCATTACCTTTTTAAAAATCAAATAATTTCTCTTTAGTTTTGGCCGAAGTATGATACACTTATTTGTACGGTGCTAATATGATTTGGTTTTATGCGATATGTTCCTTTATAGCGTTTATAAATATGGCTGTCTTTCTTGCAAGGATGGGCACTCGTTATAATGCATATTATTTGTTTACATATATTTTTATTCTCATTTCTAATCTAGGATTTTTAGCATCAGGCCTTGCTGTTAACAAAGAAGAATATATTCTTGCTACTAAGATTTTCTATTTGGCCGGTTCGTTTATACCGATGCTTATGATTTTTGTTCTTGCAGAAATCGTTGATATTAAAATTTCTAAGACTATTAAATATTGTCTTTGGGCAGTCAGTATTCTTTTATATTTTTCTATTTTATCAATCGGAATTATACCTGTTTATTACAAATCAATTGATTTTGCAATTGTTGATGGAGTTCGGATAATTACCAAAGAATATGGATTATTTCATACTTTGTACTATCTGGTTTTTTATGGATATCTGTTAGGAATTATCGGAATTTGTATATACGGCTTGTATGCCAAAAAAACTGTTTCTAAAAAACTTTCGATATTCATATCTCTTGGTTTTCTTTTGTGCAGTATAGTTTTTTTAGATATACACAAACTTAAATTGAATGTTGAAAGCATTCCTTTAATCTACCTTTTTTTAGAATTAATTTTAATTTTTCTTGAAAGCCAGGCTTATTTGAGTAATATACAAAACCTGTTTGCCAGAGAGGATATGAATAATTCCAAACTGGGATATATCGTGCTTGATAAAAAACTCAGGTATTGTGGTATTAACGCTGTTGCAATGGATTTTTTTCCAGAATTTAAGGAATTAAAAATAGAAAAAACTCTTCCGGATGATAAGCCTGTATTCAGATCTATAAAACAGGCTATAAGCAGTTCTCAATCTGACGAGTTTTCAAGATCCTTCAAGACAGAGGAAAAATATTACCGCTTTCATGTTCGAAAAGCAAAACGCAACAGAGAGTATATAGGCTGGTTTATTGAAGTTATTGACGATACTGAACGACATCAGTATACGACTTTGATTCAAAACTATAATATTGAACTGTCTAATTCAGTTAAAAAGCAAACCGAAAATATCGAAAATATGCAGCAACAGATTATTCTTGGGATGGCTGATGTTGTAGAAAACCGTGATAACAATACTGGCGGTCATATTAAAAGAACAAGCGATACAATTGGAATCCTTATTAACTCGTATAAGAAGTATTCTTCTGTTAATCATACGGATCAGTTTTATTCAGATATTGTAAAGGCTGCTCCTTTGCATGATCTTGGTAAAATTGCAATTGAAGATAGAATTCTTCGTAAGCCAGGTAAATACACTGACGAAGAATATGAAATAATGAAAACTCATCCTGGAAAAAGTGCTCAGATAATCGATTTGATTTTTAAAGGTGTAGTAGAAGATCATTTCTACGTTGTTGCACGAAATATTGCTAACTATCACCACGAAAAATGGAACGGAAAGGGTTATCCCACAGGAGCGCAGGGAGAACAAATACCGATAGAAGCTCGATTGATGGCTATTGTCGATGTATATGACGCTCTTGTTAGTAAAAGATGTTATAAAGAAGCGATGGATCATCAGGCCGCTTATAATATTATTATTGAATCTATGGGTTCACATTTTGACCCTAATCTGGAAAAAGCATTTATAGACTCATATCCTAATCTCGTTGAATACTATTTAAAAGCTGATAATAAATAACTTTTTTTCATTTTTTTATTGACGATATCTTCTTAAAATTAGTATTTTATTAATGATAATAATAGATATAAGGACAGGGTCATGGCAGACGAAAACCAGAATGAAAATGCAGAAAATCAGGAAAAAGAACAGGAAACAACTGCTCAAACTGAATCTGCAGCTGAAGAATCTCCTGAAACAAAAGAACAGACACCAGAAGAAAAAATTGCTGCTCTCGAAGCTCAGATTGAAGAACTCAAAAAAGAAGCTCTTTATAAAGCAGCAGAAAATGATAACTGGCGTAAGCGCATGATGCAGCAGAAAGAAGAGGCCGTTGCTTATGCAAATGCTTCTTTGTTGGGCGATTTACTGGACAGTTTGGACAATTTTGACAGAACACTCGATGCTGCAAAAGATGCTAAGGATGCAAAATCAATCGCAGACGGCATCAAGATGATTAACAAAAGCCTTGTAAACATGCTTGAATCAAAATATGGTCTTGCAAGTTTTGGTAAAGAAGGTGATGAGTTTAATCCTGATGAGCACGAAGCAATCGGCCGTGTAGAAGAAGAAAAGGCTAAGAAAGAAACTTTAAAACAGGTATATCTTAAAGGTTACAAGTTGAACGGAAAAATCATTCGCCATGCTAAGGTAATGGTGAGTGTGCCCGCTGGCGGGCACTGATAAATCGGAAAGCGTTAAGAAAATTGCGAAAGCAATTTTTAGCTTAACCGACTTGCTTTCCGAAAAATTAATTTGTATATATGGGTCATTGAGCCTGTCGAAATGACCTTGAAATAAAAAAATTGTGGTTTCGACAGGCTCAACCACCGGGAAATGAGGTATATAAAATGGGTAAAATTATTGGTATTGACTTAGGAACAACAAACTCGTGTGTTGCCGTAATGGAAAACGGCGAACCAGTTGTAATTCAGAATTCTGAAGGTGGTCGTACAACTCCTTCAATCGTTGGTTTCACAGCAAAAGGTGACCGCGTTGTAGGTCAGCCAGCAAAGAACCAGATGGTTACAAATCCAAAAAATACTGTATATTCTGCAAAGAGACTTATTGGACACAAATTTGGAGAACTTCAGGGAGAAGCAACAAAGCTTCCATATACAGTTCTTGATAACGGTTCGGACTGCCGTATAGAAATTGAACAGAACGGAGAAAAGAAAAAGTATTCTCCACAGGAAATCAGTGCTTTCGTTCTTCAGAAGATGAAGAAAACAGCAGAAGATTATCTTGGCGAAACAGTTACAGAAGCTGTTATTACAGTTCCTGCTTACTTTAACGATTCACAGCGTCAGGCAACAAAGGATGCTGGTAAGATTGCAGGTCTTGATGTAAAACGTATTATCAATGAACCTACAGCTGCTGCTTTGGCATTCGGATTCAAGCAGGATCAGGACAAGGAAAGAACAATCGCTGTATACGACCTTGGTGGTGGTACATTTGATATTTCTATTCTTGAACTTGCAGACGGTGTATTCGAAGTAAAATCTACAAATGGTGATACACACCTTGGTGGAGACGACTGGGACCGCGCTATTATTAACTGGCTTATTAAAGAATTTAAGAACGATACTGGTATTGATCTTTCTGGAGATGCTATGGCTATGCAGCGTCTTCGTGAAGCAGCTGAAAATGCTAAGATTCAGCTTTCAAGCCAGACTTCTACAGATATTAACCTTCCTTTTATTACAGCAGACAGCACAGGTCCAAAGCACTTGCAGAAGTCTTTAACACGTGCTCAGTTTGAACAGATGACAGAAGATTTGTTTGAAAGAACAAAGGAACCATGTCGCAAGGCATTGGCAGATGCTGGTATTTCTACTGATAAGATCGACGAAGTTCTTTTGGTTGGTGGTTCAAGCCGTATGCCAAAAGTTCAGGAAGTTGTAAAATCAATCTTCGGTAAAGAAGGTTCTAAAGCTGTTAACCCAGATGAAGCTGTTGCAGTTGGTGCAGCTATTCAGGGTGGTGTACTTGGCGGAGACGTA
>CADBSK010000098.1 GCA_902797305.1 uncultured Spirochaetaceae bacterium
ATTACAAGCACAAAACGCGTGTAGCAAACTAGTTTGCGGTTTTGATAAGCCGTTTTTGCGACTGGGAGCCATTTTTGTAGGCAGAACTGTTTATAATGCGGTTGCCCTGTTCTCTTTAATATGTTTTTTTGACAATTAGTGCCTTGAACATTACAATATATTAATATTGTATGAAAAAAATTGTTCTTGATGCATTAGTTCAGAATCTCGATCTCTTAAATGATTTTGTACATGGGGAATTAAAGGATAATTCCGTGTCTCTTAAAACACAAAATCAGATTGACCTCGCAGTTGAAGAAATTTTTGTAAACATTGCAAGTTATGCCTATGGTTCGCAGCACGGAAAAGTTGAAGTTTCAATACAAACAGATAAAAATCCATTGAGAACTACAATTGTTTTTACAGATTCAGGTGTAAGCTTTAATCCTCTCGCAAAAGAAGATCCCGATGTAACATTAGGGGCTAGTGAGCGCAGTATCGGTGGTCTTGGAATATTTTTAACTAAAAAGTATATGGATTCGGTAGATTATTGCCGCAAAGAAGAAAAAAATATTTTTACTATGGTAAAAAATCTGGAATAGAGGCAAATTTAATGAGCACTGCTAACGAAGAAAATGTATTTAAAAAGAAAAAAAAGTTTCCTGTTATTACAAAAAGAATTGTTACAGGAATTGTACTTTCTGGAGTTATCCTTTGTTCTATAGTATTTATTGCAGGTTACTGGTCTTTTGCTAAGCAATTTAGAAAATTATACGATACAAATATTTGTGCAATAAGTGAGGCAGCA
Organism: uncultured Spirochaetaceae bacterium; assembly: GCA_902797305.1. Taxonomy (GTDB): domain Bacteria; phylum Spirochaetota; class Spirochaetia; order Treponematales; family Treponemataceae; genus Treponema_D. The sequence continues at coordinate 788 of CADBSK010000098.1, forward strand.
CGAGAGTGCCTTAATCCCGATGATTTTGATAAATATTTACAAACCCAGAAAGTTGATTTTGCTTACGATACAGTTCATCGAATACTTCAGGATTTTGTAGATAAGTTTGAATTAAACCTGTTGTATGTGTCCAAAGTTGATGCTCCTGATTACACCAGAATAACCTATATCTATAATCCGGTTAAAAATGGCGGTAAGTGGAAGGAGTTTCCTATTGGTTATAGCGAAAATTACATAGAGAAAGATTATAACACAACGGCAAAGCGTGTACTGGAAAACGGAGAAGTAATTGTACGACATACTTACAAAACACGCAGCGGTTCTCATATAACTGCAATGGTTCCGGTTTATAATTCTGAAGGGAAAATTGTTGCTGTTCTGGGTTCTCAAAAGAATATTCAGGAATTTGTTAATGCCCGCCGTCGTTTTTCATTTTTCGTAATTGTAATTGAAATTGGATTTGCGATTTTAATAGTCATTTTATTCAGTTCATACTTTAATATTCGTTTTATAAAACCGATTTTGCTCATCACCCATGAAACTGATCACTTTGCCTCTTATGGTGGCAAACCTTCTGACAGACTTTTGACTATAAAAAAAGATGATGAACTTGGAACACTTGCTCATTCTGTTCATCAAATGGAATACGATGTATATCAAAATATTAAAGAATTAACTCGAGTAACTGCAGAAAAAGAGCGTATCGGCACAGAGCTTCGACTTGCTTCTCAAATTCAGAATGAAATGCTTCATACCCAATATCCTGCATATCCTGAAAGAAAGGATTTTGATGTGTATGCAACGATGACTCCTGCAAAAGAAGTCGGTGGGGATTTGTATGATTATAAATTAATAGATGATGATCACCTGATGATTCTAGTTGGTGATGTTTCTGGAAAAGGGGTTCCTGCAGCACTTTTTATGGGTAAATGCAAGGTGCTTCTGGATATGAATGCAGTACAGAGAAAATCTCCAAAAGAAATTATGCAGGAAACTAATAATCAGCTTTGTAAAGGAAATAAAACTTCCTTGTTTGTTACCTGCTGGCTTGGGCTTTATACTTTTAGTACAGGAGAACTTAGATTTGTTAATGCAGGTCATCCTTATCCTATTTTATACAAAGATGGCCAATATTCGTATTTAAAGGAAAAACCAAATCTTATTCTCGGTGGAATGGAAAATGTGGAATACACTGAGCATACAATAAATTTGCATAAAGGTGACAGACTGTTTGTATACTCTGACGGAGTGACAGAAGCTATTAATAAAGCTGAACAGATGTTTGGAGAAGAACGGCTTATGGATTCTATGTCTCAAACCTCTTTGTTAAATGCTCCTGATACTATAGCCAGAGTACAAAGAAATCTTGAAAAATTTGTAGGTAACATTGAACAGTTTGATGATATAACCATGCTGGAGTTTAACCTGAACTAGTAAAAAAACAAAAAATAAGGTAATGTTTTGTTATAAAGAGGATTAATTATGGATATTATTGAAGAAAGAAGAGAAAACGAAGTTTTGCTTTTGCTAAAAGGTCGCCTTGATATAAACGCATCAGAACGGCTTGAAAAGGAAGTAACACACTGGCTTTCTCTGGAAGTAGTAAAAAAATTAATTCTTGATATGGAAAATGTTGAATATATTTCTAGTGCAGCTATCCGCGTTTTGTTGTATGCACAGAAAAACTTACATAAAGATCACGAACTTATAATCAGAAATCCAAGTAAGTTCTGTCGCCAGGTTTTTGAAGTAACTGGTGCAGATATTTTCTTAAAGATTGTATTGTAATTTAAACAAAAAAAAGCCGGCTTGCTCGCCGGCCTGTATGTGCAAGGTTCCTCCCATTGAGTTTTGGCTTGCACTCATATTAAGTTCTGCTTCAAACCGCAGATAGGTTTTTGTCCTATCGGTTTTAAGCCTCGATTAGGCTGTATAATTCAATCGGCTCCATTAATGCCTCCTGATCATGTTTCACAAAAGGAATCCAAATACCTCTTGATCCACAACTCCTTTATACCACACTTTAAAAATAATGCAACAAAAAAAATAAAAAAATATTAAAAAATATTAAAATTAATCATTCAAACTCTTAAATGATTGTGATTTTACAAGATAAGCGATACCAAAGGCAGTTAGCATAATAAATTCATTTATCCACGTTGTTGGAACTGAATATGGCAGAATATTTACAATTGCTGATACAAACTGAACAATACAAAATACAAAGATAACGATTCCGCAAATACGGTAAATTCTGTTTCTTTTTATTTTGTTGTCAGATGGATTATCTCCTGAAATTGTAAATAGGAAAGTGATCTGAAAACCGAATGCTAAAAATAGCAGAGCAGCAAAAATACAGTGGAATATATTACTTAATTCAAATGGCAGCTGAAAAAGTCCTACTCTGGCAGGAATATCTTCTGATGCGCATGGAAAAATTACAATGCCAATTGAACAGACTGCTTCTATAAGAGTAACAACCCGGTCTCTCCAGTCGTAACAAATATACGAAAAGAAAAATACTGAAACAGAAAACAAAAGTCCAATCATGAACATGTTGCTGTTTGCATAGAATGTTGCGCTAATAGATTTATACCAATAAGGTAAATTGGTATCCAGACCAAACAATCCAAATAAAAGACATAATGGTGCAAGTAAAATACAAAGCGTTCCCAAAATTCTTTTTTGATAAAGCATACTTTTAATTTCTACATCTTTATTCATAAACATATCCTTATAACAGAAGTATAACATATTGTTTTATTTCTGTGGAAGTTCCGGGAAAACAAATTAATAGATTGATTAAAGGTCCGGATAAAAGTCTTTCCAGTTAAATCTTTTTTCGTAGAGATTTGCGGCTTGTAAAAGAACTAAGTCTTTATATTTAGGACTAATCAATTGCATTCCAATGGGTACATTTTCTTTTGTAAACCCCGCTGGAATCGAAGAAGCCGGGTAGCCTGCAAAGTTTGCAAGAAAAGTTTGTGTCCAGCCGATAAGGGGTTCAATTTCTTTTCCGTTTATTGTTTTTGGGCCTTTTGTATTTCTGTCGTTTGTATTTAAGATTTGAGAAACACAACTAACAGGCGAGAGAATCAAATCGTATTGTTCAAAGGCGTCTTCAAAGGCATCAAGGACATCTGTTCTTGCAAGATTAAAGTTGTACATATCTTCTATCCCTAGCTTATCTACGATGTTTTTCCAGTAGATAAACTCTTTTGGAAAGTCCTTTTTGTTATCCTTTAGTAAATCCACACCCTGTTTTTTTAGATGATTGAGTTCTAAGGCGCAGTCAATTGTAATTCCTTTGCACCATTGTTCAGCAAGAAAAGTTGAATTGTTTTTAAAATGAAACGTATATTCTTCAACAGAAAAGCCGTATTGTTTTAATCGTTCAACAGTTTTTAAAACGGTGTCTTTAATTTCGTTTTCTACTTCAAAAAGTCCAAAATCAAAGGTATATGCAATTTTTATATTTTTTAACGGCATTTCTAATTCTTTTACAAAATCAGAAGTTTTTGGAAGGCTATAGGGGTCTCGCTTGTTGTAACTACTCATATAGTTAAGAAGAATAGCTGCGTCTTTAACAGTTTTTGTAAGTCCTCCGTTAAAACAAAGGGGATGGGTTGCGCTCCATGCATCGGGTCTGCACACAGAAGGTATTGTTCCCACACCTGCCTTAAATCCAAAGAGATTGCAAAAACTAGCAGGAATTCTTATTGAACCGCCAGCATCTCCTCCCTCAGCTATTGGAACAAGGCCTGCAGCAACAGCGGCAGCGCTACCGCCACTGGAACCTCCTGCATTGTATTTTGTGTTAAACGGGGTGCTTGTAGGTCCGTATAAAAGGTTGTCGGTAGTTCCTCTAAAGCCGTATGCAGGGGCATTTGTCTTACCGATAGCGATACCACCGGCTTTTTCCATGGCAGTACAAAAAACAGAGTCGCACTCGTCCGTTGCGATAAGGCATTTTACTCCCCCGTGAGAACTTTGCCAGCCTTTTTTGTTTGGTAAAAAATCTTTTAGCGCAAATGGAACTCCTGCAAATTCTCCGCAGTATTCTCCATTTGCAAGTTTTTTTTCAAGTTCTTTTGCCTGTGAGAGGGCATATTCTGGTTTTATATAAACAAAGGCATTTACTTTTGAATTGAATTTTTTGATTCTATCTAAAAAATATTCAACAACCTGGGTTGGTGAAACTTGTCTTGTGTTAACTAATTCACCAATTTCCCATGCAGAAAGTTTATGTAGATTTTTTAAATTATTCATGGTTATTCCTTGTATTCAAATCTTGCAGGGTCGTTTGCTAATTCCATCTTTTTACAGTAGTCAAAGTATTCACGACCGACACCTTCTTTTTGCCATTTGCGGCATTTTTTATAAGCGATTGGAGAAAAAATAATTTCTGAAAATAATTCTATAAGGGCACCAATAATTGCCATGCCGGTGATGGTAAGGAGTCCGTAATAATGAGCAAAAAAGTTAAATGCAAGGGCTGTAAATATAAAATTATCAATAAATTGTCCTACCATTGTGCTTATGTAGGAACGGGTTATAAAAGCCATTTTTCCATCAGGATTTTTCTTAAAAAATCTTCCGATTAGGACGTTAACGATGGCGTTAACAATGCCGGAGAGAATGTAGGCGATTGTAGAAGAAATAAGGATTTGCCATGGCTGAACGCCGTTTCCTGTAAAACCGAATACGGCATCAAAGGAATTGTTTGCACCTTCAAAAGGAAAATCTGATGGAATGCTTGCAATGATTCCTAAAAAAAGAATTGCAATGGTGTTTATCATTGCTCCAAAGAGGTTTAATTTGATCGCTGCTTTGCCACCAAAAGTTTTAGTAACCATATCCATGATTAAAAAAACAACCCACGACAAAAAAACACCACCGGTAACAGAAATAAAATAGTTCTGTCCGATTTTAAGGCCGCTCCATACGATTTTATTAGCGGCGAGATTCATGGTAACTGTTGAAACAACAAACAGCCCTACGACTACGGCGGGAATAGATCTCAATAACATTTTCCAGTCTTTAAGATCAAATAGCCATTCAACCGTGTCCATAATCCATGCAATAAGTTTCTTCATTTTTTTATCCTTGAAGTTTAGATTTTTTCTTCAAAGACATGCTCAGATCATAAAAAAAAGAAGGGCATGGTAACCCTTCTAGTTTAAATCCCTAGTTTTGTTTAGAGACAGGATGGTTCCGAACTGTCTTATGAATTATGTTATGCATAATATAACGAATCCACCGGTTTTGCGCTATAGTTTTTTGTAAAAAATATCCCTCTCCCCAAAAAGTTGAGATTCTGCTAAACTTTGATTATGCCACAGCCAAGATTGTTTAGTATTATTGATAAAGCAGTATTTGATTATAAGATGATAGAAAAAGGTGATCGCATTTTAATAGGTGCATCAGGAGGTAAGGATTCTACTGCCCTGGTAGAATACTTTTCTAATAGAGCCAGGAGAAAGGATGCGGACTTTACCTTTTCTGCAATTCATATAGAAACTGATTTTGAAGCATGTACAATGAATCCAAAACTGCGCAAACAAATGGCTGACTGGAATGTAGAACCTTTAAATTATTTTGTTGATGTTCAAAATCGGGTAAAAGAAGGATTTAAAATGAGTTGTTACTGGTGTTCCAACCAGAGACGTAACGAACTTGTTCACTTTGCGTTGAAAAACGGGTACAACAAAATTGCTTTAGGACATCATCTCGATGATATTTTAGAAACCCTTCTTATGAACATGCTTACAAAAGCAGAATTGTCTACAATGCCGCCAAGATTAGATTATGAAAAATATCCTCTTTCGATTATTCGTCCACTTTGTTATGCAGATGTAGAAACTATAAAAGTTCACGCAAAAGAAGCTGGTTATATCAGCACTACCTGCACATGTATGTATCAGGATAATTCCGGAAGAAAAGATGCTCGTGCACGTCTTGAGGCTTTAACTCACGGAGATCGTCGTGCAAAAGAAAAAATGTTTAATGCATTAAGAAATATTAATAAAGAATATTTACCGTAAAAAAATTAATACTAAAGCGCGGTTTATCTCCAGGGCAACCGCATTATAAACTGTTCTGTCTACAAAAATGGCTTCCAGTCGCAAAAACGGCTTATCAAAACCGCAAACTAGTTTGCTACACGCGTTTTGTGCTTGTAATTATATACATTCGCCGCTCACGC
>CADBSK010000099.1 GCA_902797305.1 uncultured Spirochaetaceae bacterium
CATATGTCAATTCAGATGTTGTTGTACCAAGGTCAATTCCGATACATGGTTGCTGTTGCCCTGTTGATGTTCTTGAAATAATTTCGATTCCCAAATCAAGCTGTTTATTACGAACGTCAGCTTCAGAGAGAATTTTGCTATCAACACTCAATTCAGCCTTATTTTCTGGATGCTTAGGATCATAAGCAAACAATTCAATAATTCTGTTCTCATTTACTGAATATTCAACTGTAAGCTCTTTTGCCCCCTTACTTAATTTCAATGTTCGCTGTTTCAAACGTTTTGAAATACGATTAGTTGAAACACCTTGAAGCATTACAAGATTAATAGAAACTTCTTCCTGCCCTTCTGACAATTGGAGAGTATCTTTGCGATTGTTGATAGGAAGAACCTCATCGTGATTCATCAAAACTTTTACGCCAGCTTTTCCACCATCATCAACTTTAATACCAATCGAATTTCCTAAACGACGAACCTCAACTTTCTCTTTTGGATAATTAAAGATTTCTCTTTGGTAAAGAGCAGCACCGTAAGAAATAGCAAGCATAAGATTTTTTGGGATAAGACATGGTTCTTTACCAAGTTTTTCTTTAATTTTTTCAGCAACACCCGGTAATTGAGATGATCCACCGGCAAGAAGAATAAGATCAATGTCATCTTTATTTAGACCAGCTTTCTCTAAGGCCTCATCGATTGGGGCAACTGCCCTTTTAATTATTGGATCACTGATTGCTTTCAATTCATCAATATCTAATGTTTCATTAAGATGTGTTCTTCCACTTGCATAAGGAAGTTTAATTGAAACTGAATTTCCTGCCATACTATTTATCCTCCACTTTTTCTACTTTAGCTTTAATAAAAACTTCATCTTCGATCTTCCAACCAGGTTCCGTTATTTTTGCAGAATCTCCGTTAGCGAGATTTCCGCCCATAGGTTCATGAATAGAACTATCATATTTTACTATTTCATCTAATTTTCCAAATTTTTTTGCACCCATTAAGGCAAACGCTGATTCAAGTTGATTAATTGTATCTATAAAGAAAGGTACACTTTCTTCTGAAAGAGTTTGAGTATCATTAAACTCTTGACAAAACATGGATAAGTAATAGAAAGGAGTGCTAACTTTCTGAACAAGATTCTTCATTGTAATTGACCTTGCTTCGATTCCAGAAGATGCCTGAGCATTTGACAATTCAGATAATTTATGTGACTTTAAGGCAAAATCTGCTTTTAATGCTTCAAGTTCTTTTTCTAATTTTTCTTTTTGGTCTTCAAGAGCGTTTATAAAATCTTCGTCCGCTTTTTCTTTATTAGCAGCATCAATTCTGAATTGCTCATTTTCTTTCTGCTCTTCTGCCATTTTGGTCATCCAAGATGAGAAGCGGCTATTGATTGTTTCAAACTGAGACTTCCACTTTGCACAATCATTTTCAGCACTGAGTTTTTCTGTATTCAGCTTATCAAGTTTTATATTTTGAGAGCTAATTTCATTTTCAAGCTCTCGGATTTTATCTGTTTTTGACAAAGCATCATATTCCAGTCTTCTTTTTCCATCTTCTAATTCTGAAATTTTTCTATTTAAAGTTGATTCAATTTCTTTAAATTTGTTTTTTGTTTCAATTACTGTCTGGAATGGTTTCTTAGAGAAAATCAAATCTATAAAAATCTGATGGGCCTTAGAATTATCTTTTAGGATTTTCTTAAAATCTTCGGAATCAGGATTAACAATGTCCTCAAACTTTTTATTATAAAGTTTCGATTTATCATAGTTGAATACTTCCAAAATCCATTTACTTGCTAAATCTTTATCATTATCAAGTAATATTTCAATTAAATGATAAATACTTCTTGAATTTAAAGGAGGATTAACTTTATATCCGTCATCACCATCCTTTACATAAGAACCATAAAAAATTGTTTCCATGTTCAATGTTAATCCTGAATATTTTTGAAGATTAAAATTATCATCAAACTTCTTAAGAATAACGAACACTTCCGAACTTCTATTTTTCAATTTTGAAATAAAGCTAATGAAATTAGGATTCAAAAGAATTGCATCTATCTTCTTTCTATTTTTTTCTCTTTCTTTCTCATTTGCTTTTGAATAAAGTTCTGCCATATAATCAATGACAGATTTTAAGTTATCAAGAGAATCCTGACTTACATATTCTAGGAATTTAAAAAACTGCTCATCAAAGTCTTTCTGGGAAGCCTTGAGAATTTTATCCACTAGAGACTGGTATTCTGGTTTCTTTTCTTTTTTCCCATTTCCCTTTTGATTTTCGTTTCCTTTTGTCTCAGGATTCTGTTTATCAGCAACAAAGGTACGAGGTTTATGGTCTTTATTTGAATTATTCTTATTCCCTTGATTGTGCCCCTTTTCATTTCCTTTATGATGAGGCTTTTTTGAAAAGTCTTTATTTCCATTTCTTTCAGGATTTTCTTTCTTTGAATTTTCTTCTCCGCTCATACTAAACATTCCTCCATAAGATTTAGTAGGTCAAATACTTTTATTTGTTTATTTTCTATACTTTCATATACACAAATATCATTATTAAAACTCTGTATTGTATTATCAACCAAGTCTTTTGAGTCTCCTCCACAATGAATAAATGTCACAAAATTCGGCTTAGTCCAATCCAGTAATTTTTGAATTCCTTTGTTACTTGCGTGAGTTGGTAAAGAATAATTTTTAACCAACACATCAGGTGATTTATAAATCATTACCTCTGCTTCTTTGTTAACCTTCGTATTACTGAATATAGTAACTGAATGATCCATGCAGATGTTTTTCAAGATTCTAAAAGAAGCACTTCCTCTTGAAAGATAATTTGAACTGGCAATAATAACGGAATTCTCATCCGGTACATCAAAACTTCCTAATTCATTAAACTGTTCAAGAATTAAATCATACTTTTCATTAAAATATGGACTAATTTGGGTACTCATTGGAATTGCTAAACCACCAAGATAGAGTTTCGTTTTCTTTGGTAGCTCACCATTTAAGGCCATCTCACCTAGCATACATACTAATTCTTGAGCACGACCTATAGCTGCTGATGGAATCAAAACAGTTCGCTTATTTTTCAGTTCG
>CADBSK010000100.1 GCA_902797305.1 uncultured Spirochaetaceae bacterium
AGTTCACTTTACCGAAATTGGAAATTTCTTCAAAACCCCTGATTTTATGCAGAAGTCACATGTTTCATAAGAAAGCGTATCTTCCCGCTGGGTAACTTTTCCTGTCTTTTTATCTATGATAGTGATCAGTACATTGTAATTAACGCCATTATCCCTAAGTATTGTAAGGGCATCGATTTTTTCATTTGTTGCTAGTTTTCTTACAAATACTTTTTTTAGACCTTCTGCTATTCCTTTGTTAGGATTTTTTTTACTTGAATCAATACCCATAATATTTTCCTATCTGTTTCCTGTTTTTTCCGCAATACTTGACTCAATCTTCTGACTCACTTTTTTTGTTATATAGTCAGTAACAATTGAGACTCCTATACTGATGCAAACTTTCACTATCAGTCCAGGAACACTAGTTGATCCCGCTGCTATTCCCGTCGTTTTTCCGATTTTTATTAACGAAATCATTTTCTCTTTACCCCCTTATATTCTTAAAAGAAAACCTATACACGAATAGTTTTCTAAACTTTTGAATGTATATCAGCACTTTACCGCAGCAATAGTATTAAAAGACAGATAAAAGTCCCCACTATTGAAACAGAAATCATACAAAACCAGGCCATTAAAAGCGGAATATACTTTTTCTTGTTTTTCACACTTTTACTCGTTTGTTTTACTACCGTATCGATATTATTTACTGTCCCCATTATTTGGGGAATTGCACTAGATACTTGGCTCGTTATAAATTTTATTGATGCTATCATAGGCATATGCACTTACTCTCCCAAAATAAATAATAGTATTATTACTGACTGCCGCAGAACAGCCTGTACTAGCTGCCTGCGGCTCCAAGGGTTACTCTTTTTCTGCCACGGCTTCATGGACTTTCTTTTTGAAAATCTCTTTGCCCATTCCCAGAATTTTACATCCTACAGCTTCAAGACCTTTTTCTCCGAGGATGCCTATTGCGATTGCCAAGGCGCAATTACCAATAAATCTTAAACGCATATCCATGCCTCCATTTATATTTTCCATGCGGTTTATACCGCCCAACTTTCACACTCTATATTAAGTAGAGTGAACCGCAGTAAAGTAAAAAATACTTTTCTTTACCGAATGTTTCTTTTTTCGTTTTTGTTTTTGTCCTGGTATTTCTGGCCATATTTTATGGCTTCTTCTGCGCCGGCCTGAATAACGGCTTTAAGAACCAGCGAACCAACTATTCCCATAATCATTCTTACTACTGTACCTATTGTCATAATCTTATTTCCTGTTTGACTGACGACTGCCGCAGTACAGCCTGTACTAGCTGCCTGCGGCTCCAAGGGTTACTCTTTTTCTGCTACAGCTTCATGGACTTTCTTTTTGAAAGTCTCCTTGCCCTTTTCGAAAGCTATACAGCTTACAGTTGCAAGACATTTAGCACCAAGGATTCCAAGGGCCACTGCCACGGCAAAGTTTCCGATAAATTTTAAATGCATATCATGCCTCCTTTCATATTTTCCAAAATCAATATAATTTATTAACTATTAATGATGGTCATAACAGTTTTTACTTTTTCAAAAAAGCCAAACTTTTGATTTATGTTTATGCAATCTTAGAAAGATAGTGCTCGATGTAAATACTTACATCAAGCATGTTATCAACATGATTTTCGAGACAATGAAGTAAGCATTCATCGTATATATTGCCACTTGTGAAATTCATTCCACAAAATGACAACAATACTTTCGCTTCCTCCGGGGTACATTTTAACCCGACAAGTAAGCGTCGAGCATTTTCTGGGGTTGGATTATTTTTTTCAGAGATGTAGTTGGACCAGTTTGCCTTGGAGATTCCGGCACGTTTATAAACGTCAGGACCTCTGAGGTCTTTTTCGCGCATCAAGTCATTGATATAGATGGAAAGAGCCCTTTTGTTGCAGAAACAATCGCTTGTGAAAATTTTTTCTGAGAAATGAGTTGGATTTGTGAATGATTTCATATAGATATAACCCTTCTACATCCAGCTAATGTGCTACTTAAATGGACACAACGTTCCCATAACACTTGTTTCCTTCGAGAAAGCTGGTAATGTAGCTTTTAATCTTGTGGGGCTTAAGCAGGCTTAAGCTGCCACAACCTAATAGGGTTATATCTTTTGAACAAAGAACTGTTCGAAAGATCGCCACAACCTAGTAGCGTACACTCTAAATATATTAACACAGTTATTATTTGTCAAGAAATTTTTAATCTATTTTCATATATGTCAAACCATATTTGACAAATTTTTATCAAATCTTATTAGACCTTCTGAAATCAATAATGATATACATTAAAGTCATCTTTGTTTTAATGAAAATCAATGTTATAATTTATATGAAGGATTTAGTATGAAACTTAAAAAGATAACAATTAACAAGCTTTTCGGACTTGAATACAATAACTTTGAAATTGATCTATATCCCGCTGAAAAACTAACCCTGCTTTATGGATTCAATGGATTGGGCAAAACTACTATTATTAAACTTGTTTCAGCAATTATTTCTTGTGATTTAGTCAAATTACTTGAACTTCATTTTGAATCAGCATCACTAACTTTTGAAGATAATTCAAAATTATGCGTAAATCGTGATTCGAATTTTAAAGAGTCAAATATCAGAACGCTTCGTTGGAAATCTCGAAAAGAAGAAAAAGATTATTATCATCCCATATCATTCATTGAAATTATAGGAGACACTGAAACTACATATAACTTCAGAATTGTTGGTTCAGAAAAGCATATTGTATCTGAATACTCAAACCCTCAATGTCTCGATAATAATTCTTTAGAAAAACTCCGAAAGCTACAAGAAAAACTACTTGAGAAAGTTGATTTACATATAATTTTTGGAAACAGAGACTTTAACAGAACTACTTCTCCATATGTCTTTCAGGACAGAATCAGATTCAATAAAGAAGAATTAAATAAAAAAGAAATTCTCTGTGATTATCAAGAAGCAAAAAATATTATAGAAATTCTTTCAGAACAGTTAAAAGAAATTGAAGATAAACATCCTGAATTGAAGCATCATAATTCAATTACTCACGAAACATATTTTTCATTTAATCAACTGCCTGCCAATAATCAAATACATTACTATGCTCGAATACCTGATAAATTGGAAGAACTAGAAAAATATCTTTTTAAGAATAAGGAATTAC
>CADBSK010000101.1 GCA_902797305.1 uncultured Spirochaetaceae bacterium
CAAACGGAAGACAAGAAAACTCTTAAAAAATTAAATGCCTTAATAAAAGATATCCAACGAAGTCCTTTCGACGGAATAGGAAAACCAAAGCCATTAAAAGAAAGGCCAGTCCGGGGTCGCTTTTTGACTTATTTTTTATCTTTTTTGTCGAAGTATGAATCAAAGGCTTCGTCTTCTTCATCGATTTTGGCGCTTTTCATATTTTTATCTTCTTTAGTTTCATTTTCCATTTCGTCTAATGACGGTTCTGGCATTACAAATCCTGCAATTATATAAATCAATACTCCTGTTCCAAAACCTAGAACTACAGCAATTACGGCTACAAGTCTTACAATAACAGGATCGATGTTAAAGTATTCCGCAATGCCTCCGCATACACCAAAAATCTTTCTATCCTGTGATTTGCACAATTTCTTTTTCATATTTCTACCCCTTTTATTTTTCATCAATTTTAATTGAAATTGAACCTAAGCCAACCTTAGCAGTAATATTATTTTCTTTACGAATATCACTTCTCTGGCTGCCTACTCCATTTTTTTTCTGGTCATTAAATTTAAAGGTTCCAAGTCCCACAGTCGCGTTATAGGAATAAGTTTCTATCTTCCCCTTTAAATCGACTTCTACATTACCCAGACCACAGTTAATCTCACTCTCTTTTGTAAGAGAACCAGAATAGTTAAGTTCGCCGGCACCGCATCTCAATTCCATTTTCCCACCAAAAACAGAATCTACAACAAGTCTACCTGCACTCACACAAACAAAACCTTCTTCACAGAAAACTTTTGAATCTCTCAATTCAAGGGATCCAGCTCCCATGTTGAGTTTTAATCTGTTAAGTTTTACCACTTGCGGAATTTTTATAAGTATACGAGGAGCCTCTTTTCCACGGAATTTATTCACCACAAGTTTGTTGTTTATAATTAAAGTTCCATGCTTTGAAACTTCGCAGGTTAAATCTATTGTGTCGACATTCTTACACTCAATGATATACGAATCTGTGCTTTCTGGTGTAGGAACAATTACAACCTGACTTACACCACAGTTAAAATCCCAGTTCTTAACTTCGTCCTTTTTAACTGTGTATCGTATCAGTTTGTTCCATCCGCTTGCATCATATCCAGAATAAAATCCATCATCTTCTTTTTCTGTTTTGGAAGAAGCTTTTACCGGGACTCCTGCAATTTTGTCTTTAATTGTCTGAGCCAGTTCTTCCGGGGTGCCCAACTTTTTCATTGCTTCTTCTACATTTTCTGCTTCATCAAGATAGGATGAATAATAATCCAATGCCTCATTCTGCTCATCCTGAGACAAAGTATAAAGAGCCTTTTTTAATCCGTTAAGATATTCCGTTTTAGTCATTTTTCTCCCCCAGTAAAATAGAATTTATACTATCCCTGTAGCCTATCCATTCCCGTCTGTATCTATCAAGGATAATCATTCCGTTGGAAGTAATTTTATAATAACGGCGATTACGACCGTTAAATTCCTTATCGTACGTTTCCAGAGCACCATCCTTTTGAAGTCGTCTCAAAACCGGGTACAAGGTACTCTCTGAAACTTCCATTACAAGCCGAACGTCCTGCGTAATTTTATATCCATAAGTTCCTTCTCTATCCAAGGATACTACAGAAAGAACAATGGCATCCAAAAGCGCAGTGCCGGTATTAAATGCCATACAAACCTCCCTGATAGTTTTATATATATAATACTATACTTCGTATAATATTATTTTGTCAATACGCTATCTTTTTTTTAAACAAAAAAAACCGTCAGATGTAATAGTCTGACGGTTTTTTGCAGGTTGACGATAAAAAAATGCTGCGCACTGCTCGCAATTGTTCTTGACGCGTCTACGATAGAAAACCTTTTGCCTTTAAAAGTTCTGCATTCAGGATACCTCCCATGGCAGCACCGCGTTTGGTGTTGTGGCTTAAAGCTACAAACTTAATGTCGAATACCGGGCATTCCCGAAGTCGGCCGATTACACAAGCCATACCCTTTTCAGTTTCGCGGTCGCGGCGTGGCTGCGGGCGATTTTCTTCGTGGCGTACAACGATTGGATGAACAGGAGCACTTGGAAGATTTAATTCCTGTGGAACAGAAGTAAAGCTTGTCCATACTCTTTCGATTTCTTCAAGGCTTGGTTTTTTATCTTCTGGTAAATCAAATTCAAGGGAAACTGTAGCAGTGTGTCCATCAATTACAGGTACACGAGTACATGTTGCGCTTACTAAAGGACCTGCAGCATTAACGATTTTACCGTTTTCTACTTTTCCAAGAATCTTTAAGCATTCTTTTTCTGTTTTTTCTTCTTCGCCACCAATATAAGGAACAATATTATCAATCATGTCAAAAGAAGGTACACCAGGATAACCTGCACCACTAGTTGCCTGCAAAGTTGTAACAATCATGCGCTTAATTGGATAGCCTGCCTGCTGTAAAGCAAAAATTGGCATCATGTAAGTCTGTAAAGAACAGTTAGGCTTTACTGCAATAAAGCCCTTGTCCCATCCGTGATGCTTTTTCTGTTCTGCAATAACATCAAGATGAGCATAGTTAATTTCTGGAATAAGCATAGGAACATCTTCTGTCCAGCGGTTTGCACTAGCGTTACTAACTACAGGAATTCCTTCTGCAGCATAAGCGGCTTCAAGAGCTTTGATTTCTTCTTTTCCCATTTCGAGAGCACTAAAAACAAATGAACACTTTCCAATAGCCTTAGAAGCGTCATTGGCATCTTCAACAATAAGATTCTGAACGCCACTAGGAATTTCTGCTCCGATAAGCCAACGGTTAGCAACAGCATCCTTATAAGCTTTTCCTGCCGAACGTGGACTTGCTGCAACATAAGTTACTTCAAACCAAGGATGATCTTCCAACAATTTAATATAGCGCTGACCAACCATACCAGTTGCGCCCAAAACACCTACTTTAATTTTTGATGCCATAGTAATTCCTCTTAAATATTTGGTGCCTGCTCACAAGAACAGAGCCTGTTTATTATAGATAAAAGTAAGATAATGAACAATCCAGAGAAAAATCCCTGCAATCATTCGAAACTTACAGATTGCATTCTTTTAATGCGCTTTCAATTACCTTCTTTGCAGAATCAGTTACCTCTACTAATGGGAGACGAACACAAGGCTTCATCATTCCCTTTACACTCAAAGCATATTTAATAGAAGTTGGATTACCGTCTACAAAGGCTGCCTTAAAGAATGGCAGTAAGCGGTAATGCAATTCACGAGCTTTTGCAAGATTACCTTCTAATGCTGCATGAGTCATTTCTACAACAAGAGATGGAGCAAGATTAGATACTACACTGAATACTCCGTCGCCACCTGCTGCAATCAAAGGCAATGTAAGCCCATCATCTCCTGAGATTACTGCGAAATCTGGATGAGCCTTTTTTACTGTAGCAATAACATCCATCATCTGATTGATGTTACCGCTGGCTTCTTTTACAGCACAGATATTTGGTAAATCTGCAATGCGAGCTAATGTTGGAACATCGATATTTTTTCCGGTTCGACCCTGAATATTGTAAACAACGATTGGGATTCCTACCTTAGAACATGCTTCAAAATGGCGGAAAATACCTTCGTTACTAGGTTTGTTATAATAAGGAGTTACAACAAGTGCTGCATCTGCACCAGCAGCTTTTGCTCTTTCACAATATCTTACGGCATCTCGTGTGCAGTTTGAACCTGCTCCAAGAATGATATTTACTTTTTTACCAGATGCCTTTTCATAAGCTCTAACTTCTTCAAAAGCAATCTTAATAATTTCGTCTTCTTCGTCTTCTGTCAAAGTTGGAGTTTCTGCTGTTGTTCCCAAAGGAAGAATACCGTCGATTCCACCTTCAAGCTGTTGTTTGACCAATTTGCGGAATCCTTCGTAATCAACAGATTCGTCTTCGTGCATTGGTGTTACTAACGCTGTCATTGCACCGCCTAACTTGATCATATAGCCTCCAAAATAATTATTTAAAGAATAAAACACATTTAGTGTTTGCTTAGTATGTCGCTTTTATGATAAAATTTCAATGAGTATGGGAAATCTGATTTTATTTATTGTTTCATTATTTGCAGGCATTCACCTGGAAAAACAAGAACTTTCCACCTTTTATTCTTCGGACAATTCTATTCAGGTCCAGGAAATTAAGAATTCAGATTTTGAGCCAAATGATTATGTAAACGCCAGTAAAGATAACAAAACCTGCTGGATTCAAACAGATGTTGACCTTACCGCTCACGACAGAGTTTTGCTTTTCAATTTTGAACAGGTTTATCTTGCAGAGCTTTACGTACAAACACAGGACAATCAGTGGGTACATATCGGAAAAACTGGACGTGGTGTAAAAATTAAAGAAAAACAGTTAAACAGTTATCTTTCCGCCTTTAATATCTGCCAATCTGATTATAATCTTGATTCAAAAGCAACTGTAAGAATCAAACTGGACAGTCACAAGTCTCAGCCTGTTCAGCTGTACTCAATGAGCTATAAAGATTTTATTCCGATTTCAAACGCTTTTACAAATATAAGTTTCTTATTCATTATTACAATATTTTTTGTTTCTCTTTTTATAATTTTGTGCAGCATTAACTTTAAGGACTTTTCTGGAGTTTATATGAGTCTTGCCTGTATCTTTCTCGGGCTGGACATCTGCATCGTAAATGGGGTGGCGGACTGTCTTATATCAAATTTTATAAGTCCTTCCAGATGGCTTTTTAAACTCAGATACTTTTTTATTTGTGGCTCCGCTATCTGTATAATCCAAACTGCAATCATAACCTATTCACCATTTTTAAAAAAAATTGATAAATGGAACAATATTACCAAAAATATTTATCCAATTGTTTCAATTTTTACTTCATCTATTGGATTTCTGTTCTGTTTTATTCCCACTAATAATTTATCTACAATTATTTTTATGGGAAGCGGACAATTACTCTCTTTGTCTCTAATGATTTATCTTTTGACTTATGTAAGGCAAAATTATTCAAATGCAAAAAAAATATATCATCACATCTGGATATTCTGTTTCTCTATCCTTTTTATTGAACAAATTTTCTTATACATCAGATTCGTTCCGTCAATTACAAAAGTTGCAAGAATCTTTGATAACGATTTTGGAAATCTAGACTTCTTTTTATTTTTGCTGATTGCCATTTCTACCCTGATAAAGATGTTTTCTAGAATCCGCAGCAAATTTGCAAATCTTCAGATTGCTACTGCCGACACAAAAGAAAAAGTCCTTAACGAAAGAAAAAATAATTATGTTTACACTCAGCTTTCTACAATGCTTGCAAATCCAATGCAGATTTTTAAGACAAAAATCGATCAGGCATCAAATATAATTCCTCGATACGATTATATTACATTAAAAAATAATCTTACTTATTCAGAAGAAATTGTCCGAACCCTCTATCTTCTGGCCTCAGCCGCTCCATACGATTCAATTATCGAAGAAGAAAACGACGTTATCGACCTGCATGCAGCAATTAAAGAAGCAACTCTTGCTCCAATCGAAAACTTAAGAAATATCGGCTGTTACACAAATATAATAGAACAATTTGCTTCTGGTGTTTGTATTTCTGCAAACAGGAATCTCTTAACCGTAATGTTCCGATTTACCCTTGAAGCAATCTGTAAACAGGTTTCTCCTCATTCATCTGTTTCTGTTACAGTTAACTATTCAAACTACAACTTAAGTTTCTTTGTTCAATTTGAAAGTAATCCTTTAACCGTTTTTGACTCCGATGTGATTCTTAACCTTGAACATTTTAACAGCATGAATGACAAAGAAATTTTTGAGCATGGTAATGAGATTATTGAAAATTGGGGAATCTATCTTTTCTTAGTAAAAAAAATCGCAACCCTTTACGGCGGAAAAGTTTCAATCACCCCGGGCATTTCTTACAATCTGTTTTCTGTACAAATGATTTTAGAGCCTCTTCCATTTAATAACTCTAATGAATACATTTTGCAGGAAGAAACAGTGGAAGATTCACCAGAAAATTCTTATTATGAACATCCTGACAATAATTCTGTTACAGTTTACATACTTGAAGAAAACGACTCCGTACGAAGCTCTTTAATGGAACGTTTTAAGCAAAGTTACTCTGTAAGAACATTTTCAAACAGTCACGACTTTTTACAAAAATTTTCTTCTGACAAACCCTGCATAATTATATGTTCAATTACAATTCCTGGTAAAAACTCTTTTGAATTATTACAGGAATATAGTCAAACCTACATCACACCAATATTTATAACCGCAAAGTCCGCTTCAAAAAAGACCGTTGACCAGTTATTTGAAATGGGAGCCATCGATGTCTTTATAAAGCCATTCAGCATTGACCACTTGTTTAATCGTGTAAATGCCGTAATCCAAAGCCGCACAAAATATGCAGATAAAATTGTAGAGAATATAGGAAGAAATATTCGTCAAGGTATTTTTGACATGAACCTTTACAATCCTGTTCCTGTTCAAATAAAAAATATAATCGAAACCCCGGAAACTACAGTTAAACAACAGAACAACGAAGAAAAAAATACAAAACCCGCTGTTAATACTTCCACAGCACACGCTTTATTCATATCTGCAAATCTAACAAAAAAAGAATGGGATATCGCCGAACTAATTATTCAGGGAAAAAGCGACAAAGAAATCGCAAGTGCGCTAAATATTTCTACCGGTACAGTCGCCGTTCATAACAAAAAGATTTATAAAAAACTAAATGTTCATAGCCGTGCTCAATTGATTGAGAAAGTACAATAAATTTGCTATTGTATAAACATGTCAGGAAATACATTTGGTTCAATTTTTAGAATTACTACTTTTGGAGAAAGCCACGGTGCTGGTTTAGGCGTTACAATCGACGGAGTGCCTGCTGGTCTTTCTATCGACTTAAAGAAAATTCAGGATGCATTAGACAGAAGAAAGCCTGGTGCAAAAATCAACGGTTTACAAAGTGCATCCGTTACAAGTCGTTCTGAACCAGACAGTGCAGAAATTATCTCTGGTGTATTCCAAGACAAATCAACTGGAACCCCGATTACAATCCTTATCAGAAACACAAGTCAGCATTCCTCTGACTACGGAAACATGGTAAACACCTTTAGACCAGGACACGCAGACTTTACATATGATGCAAAATACGGCTTCAGAGATTACAGAGGCGGAGGACGCTCAAGCGGTAGAGAAACTGCAGCAAGAGTTGCGGCAGGCGCAATCGCACAGATGATTCTTGAACAGTACGGTATAAAAGTAACAGCCTATACAATAAAAGCCTGCGGAGTTAGTATCAAAAAACGTGACTTAAGCCAGATAGAACAAAACTCCTTAAGAGCTCCTGATAACGAAGCTGCATCTCAAATGGAACAAAAAATATCAGAATTAAGATCAAAAGGCGAAAGTGGCGGCGGTATCGTTGAATGTATTGCCCAGGGAGTACCTGCCGGCCTGGGAGAACCTGTCTTTGATAAGTTAGACGCAGAACTTGCAAAAGCAATGCTTTCTATCGGAGCAATAAAAGGCATCGAGTTTGGAGAAGGATTTGCTGTGGCAGATTTAACAGGCTCACAAAACAATGATTCAATGCACGCCGAAAATGCAAAACCTTGTTTTGATACAAATAATTCCGGTGGAATTCTTGGAGGAATTTCTACAGGAGAACAAATCATCTTTAGAGTACCTGTGAAACCCGTTCCAAGTATTTTTAATCCTCAAAATACTGTTTGCAAAAACGGTGAATCTTATGAGAGCACAACATTACAAATTAAAGGTCGACACGATGTATGTCTTTGCCCTCGTATTGTTCCTGTTGTAGAAGCAATGACAAGTATTGTTCTTGCCGACATGCTTTTAAGAAACAAAACAAGCAGAATCTCACAATAAACTACAGTAAGAAACTATGAACAAAACTCTAAAAAAAATACTTTTAATCGGTGGAATAAGTATTGCTTCCGCCTATTTTATTACAGTTGGTATACGAGCGTTTCAAATACGCAAAAACAATAACACAGTTCCTCTTAACCAGGAGCAGGAAGTACTTCTTTCTCAGATACTTACAGAAAAATATAAGGAGAACTACCAGATTCTTTCTTCTCTTCCCTACAAAACAAAACCTGTTGAGCTGGATATCTGGGCAAAATCCGCAATCGCAATCGACGCTTCTAACGGAAACATTCTCTATGAAAAAAATGCTGATGAGGTAATTCCACCGGCCAGCATGACAAAACTGGTTGTTATGTTTGTAGTTTTTCAGGAAATTGCTACCGGTCGTATTTCTTTAGATGATGTAGTTCCTCTTACTCCTGACACATGGGCTTGTAATATGCCTCCTCATTCTTCTTTAATGTTTTTGGGAAAAAATCAGGTCGTTACGCTGCAAGAACTCATGCTAGGCCTGGCAATAGCAAGCGGAAACGATGCAAGCCACGCAATTGCAAACTACGTTTGCGGCGGTATGGAACCTTTTATTCAGAGAATGAATGACGAAGTTCAAAAACTAGGCCTTAAAAACACTCATTTTGTAGAAACCAGCGGTTACAGCGAAAAAAATCTGACAACAGCCCGGGAAATGGCCTCTTTTGCAAAGGTTTACCTTGAGCGTTATCCAGAAAGTCTTGCTAAATTTCATTCTGCCCTTTCGATTAGATATCCACAGGAAAAAAATCTTGCCCCTGAAACTAAAAACTGGAGTCGGGAACAGGATTTTTCACAAGGCTTTCCTCAATACATCACAATGCCGATTTATCAGAAGAATACAAATCCTCTGCTAGGTAAACTTGAAGGCTGCGACGGTCTAAAAACAGGTTACATTGATGAAAGTGGATACAATCTTGCATTAACTGTAAAACGAGGAGACTTACGAATCTTGAGCGTTACCATGGGCGGCCCCGGCTCAAATGTAGCAGAAGGTCAATCCGGAAGAGTACACGACGGCACAAACATTGCAGAATGGGCTTTTTCAACTTTTGATGAATATAAAAATCCTCTCCTGCTCAGAGAATATAAAATCCCGATGACATTTGCAAAATCTACACGAGCAACACTAGTCCCGGCTTACAAACCAAAGGCTCTAACTGTACCTAGAAATATTGCAGAAAACCCTGAAACAGCTGCAAAGGAAGTTAAAATAAATCTCAATCTTCCTAAAAGAATAAAGGGCTCCCTTTTATGTGGAACTCCCTGCGGTTCAATTGAATACACTCTTAACGGAATTACCCTGGAAACAATTCCTCTGGTATCTGACAGAACAATAAAAAAGGCAAACCTCTGGATAAGATTTGCCGATTTACTGGCTCAACTGAGCCTTAACTTCTAGTTATTTATTCTTAACATTTATTCTGGTTGGGATACCATACTTCTTACAGGAACTATATCGTAACCAGAATCTAAAATTGCACTAATTAACAAATCCAGATCGTCATAAACATAGCTTTCTCTTGTTCCACGACCAATTCCTATTGTTACAGGAACAACTCCACCACCGTTTTTTCTTAAATTTTTCATGTACATATCAATTAGTTCAGAACTTGAATTATAAACTGCCTGTTCTCTTACATCCTGTTCCATTGTTACTGTATCAGTTACAGTCTGACTGGAATCTACATAAGTATATCCGGCTTTTGCACCAGCGGTCTTTATAGCTTCAGTGACACTATAATGAGGAGCATGCCACATTACCCCAAGTTCTTTTTTTGTGCACTGATAGAATTCGTCTTCATTACGGGCTAATCCACGGCGAATGTAATCTTCATCTACAATAAATTGTTCTGAACACAAGTCTGCAGTCGTAAAAAACATTGAACCGCTTTCATTCTGAGTATTGCTGATTTGAATAGTTTCGTTTGGATATCTACGGATAAACTCTCCGTTTAAAAAGAAGGTGCCTTTTATACCATACTGATTCATATGGTAAATAATTTGAGAAAGACCGTCTCCATTATCATATGCATCAAAAACAAGAGCAACTTTCTTTTTACCGTCACTCTTTACAAAACTTTCCAAATGAACAGGTTTTGTTACCGGTTTACCCACAAGATTTCTTACAAGAAGAGCATTCTTAAAATCTACATTTGGAGTTTCGGCACAATAAATTCTGTAGCGATCATTTCTGCCAGTGTTATGTTTAACAGTCTCAGGACCATTTGGAGTCCAACTGCTTTTTTTTGCATCATAAATATAGTCTCTGGAATCTCCACCTGTTGCTAAAAGTTCATTTGTTTCTGACCAGCCGGCATTTTTTACACTGGAAAGAAGAAGAGTTTCAACAATACCTGTAGTAACATTCCATTTGCGAACAGTTTTTTGCCCTCCAACAAAGATTGTACTGTTATTCTGCCACAAAAGGCTTACAACTTTTTCTCCAGTCAAAATTGCAGTTTGCTTCCAGTAAACTGTATCGTAAACTTTTACTGATTCGCCGTCATAAAAGGCACAGCGTTTTTTGTCAGGACTTAAAATTGGGGCACTGGCTTCAGGAACACTTAAAAGCTTAACAAGTTTGTCATTCAAACTGTAAACAACAAAATCAATACCACTTCCTGAATACGGCAATTGCCTAACCCATACAGAAGGAGCTTCATTAATATTCCATATTACACCTGATTCCAAAAGAGAAGCTTTTAAGTCCACATATGGACGACTGTAAATAATGTTCAAATAATCACAGGTTGGCTTATCAATTAAACCGAATGTAAAAATTTTTCCATTTTGAATCATAATAAATGAAGAAAGATCGTCACTTATTGTAAAAACATCTTTTCCAGGATTAAAAGAAGAAGTAAGACGACCTATTGCAGAACCTTTTCCAATGATTCCTGAATACAAACCCATAGTATAAAGTTCTTTATTGTTGATTTTGTAAATTAAATCGTTATCAACATAAATCAAATACCGGCCGCCAGCCCAGTTTACGCTGTTTATAGTCCCTTCACCAATTTTTCTGTATTTTTCCGCAGCTTCCACACCCTTGATATAAGCCTCAGGATTTGCAAAAAACAATCTGCCTTTTTTTTCATATACAATTACAGAACTATCTTCACACCACTTTGCTGGCACAGTTTCATAGCTAAAAACAGCATTATTATCGAGAATCTTTTTCTTTCCGGTAGAAATCTGCTCTAAAATTAACTCTCCGTTTGCATATCCCTTCTTATTAACATAACAGGCATACTTACCGTCTGGACTTACACTCATAGGAGCAAGTCTCAGGGAATTCAACGGAATACTCTGAGTTGTTTTTTTCCATTCAAAGGTGTTTTTTAATGTATCATACCAGACTGTTCCATAACGATTGCGAATCTGAAGTATTCCTGAACTTGCAAAATACTCCATTTTTTCAGGAAAAACCGTAAGAATTTTTGAATTAACAACCGAACCATCACTTAAAGAAGAGGTAACAAGTGTGTTATACGAAAAGGTTCCGGGAATTTCATGATTAATCGAATATAAAATCTGATTATTATCATTAATATCTAGATTATCAAAACTAATCTCAGCATACATTGGAGTTATAAAAACTCCAAACAAAGCCATAATGCCAATCAAGGCACAAACAATATATATTTTAAATCTTTTCATCTCGACAACTCCCTGCACAGAACAAGAATATTCAATTCTTTTTCTAATTCTTCCAGTTTTTTTTGTACAGCTTCTATTTGTATCTGTCTTACTCTGCTTATATTTGATAAATTGTCTCTGGTCATATCAGAGACAAGTTCTTTTTTAAAAGCCTGCTCTTTTCCGCACCAGGGACAAAAATCATATTCGCTTAAAATCATTCTTCCACAATTAAAGCAATCCATTTCTTTTGGCATTGTTCCTCCCTTATCGTGTCCCCACTTTATTATTTAATAATTGTAAGAGGATCCAAAAGGCATCCATTCTTATAAACAGAAAGATGAAGATGTGGCCCTGTTGAATATCCTGTGGAACCTACAAGTCCAATTCGAGTGCCCTGGCTTACCCACTGCCCCTTTTGAACTAAAACCTTACTCATATGAGCATACAAAGTCTGATAACCGCCAGCGTGTTTTATGATTACATAATTACCATAGATTTGATGGAAACCGCTTGTAGCAACTGTTCCAGCTCCGCAGGCCATAATAGGAGTTCCTATAGGACAAGCCATATCTACTCCTGTATGACTTCTTTTGTGTCCGCTAATAGGATCGATTCTTGGACCAAATCGAGAAGTAAGTCTATATCTTATTGCAAGAGGCTTTTTAAACTGTTCTCCCATTGCTTCCTGAAGCTTTTTTGAATCCATTTTTGCACCAGGAATAAAAAGCTTTTGACCAACTGCAAGTTCCGCGCTTTCGATATCGTTAACATCAAGCAATTCTTCCATAGAAACATTAAATTTTGAGCAAATGGAATTAATACTATTTCCTTTTTGAACAACATAAAATATTCCATCCATTGAAGGAATCTTTAATTTCTGTCCAGCTCTGAGCTGTCTTACGTTATCGATGTCGTTTATAGCAATCAAAGTAGAAATATTTGTAAGTCCAAATTTCTTAGTAATTCCGCTGATATTGTCTCCGCTTTGAACTTTATAAGTTTGAAAAGTAACAGGAAGCTTAAAAAGTTTGCTCATCTTTTCTGAATCAATTTCAACATTATTCAAAGTACCATCGCTTGAGTAATCATCTTCCAAAGCGAAACTGGACATTGCTTTATTTATCAATTCAAAAGGGTCTTCACTTTCCTGCAATTCCTCCTGCAAAACAAGAGGTCCCGAGTGACTCTGGGTATAATCAACTAATTTAAGGCTGAAAAAACTAATTATAGAAATCGCCAGTACAGCTAAAACAGATATAATAAGAGCCTTTACGTTATGAATTAACCAGTTAGCAGCAGAACCCAAATACATTAAAATCTGCTTAAAATTCAATGATTCCTTTTTTGGTTTAGCGGCTCGTACAAGCCGTGCCGTTTCTCCCGAGAATCCGAATTGCACAACAGGATTTACTAATGTATTAGCACGAGATGAACGAATTTTTTTTACATCTCTAAATCTATTCATTTTAGAGATATTATTACTAAAGCCTACGTAATTGATTACTTCCATGTTCTATCTATCGACACAAAAACAATCCCATATTAGAATATATTTGTCGTTAAAAATGAAAAATAAATCCGTAAACTCCACCGTTTTAGTTATATTGACAGGTCTTATAATCGGTATTCTCCTAAAACTTTTTGTATTCGATATACTTCATATCTCAGGCCATTCCATGGAGCCAAATTTGAATAATGGGGATTCTGTTATTGTTAATAAACTAGCCTACGGGATTGTCGTTCCGTTTAAATCGACCTTTTTTTGTCAGTGGGCAAAACCTAAAAATGGAGATGTGGTTATTTTCTTGCATGATAATAAGATAGTATGCAAAAGAGTCTGCGCCACAGAAGGCTGTCATCTAGATTTTTCTAAGAATTCGGGATATAGTCTAATTGTTCAGAATAAAAAAATTGACTTAACTTACGATCAGTTTCAAAATCTTTATTCCTTTGAACAAGTTCCACAAGACTATGTTTTAGTCTTAGGAGACAATCTGCAACAATCCGTGGATTCCAGGGATTACGGTTTTGTTTCCGTACATAATATTACAGGAAAGATAATCGGAAGATGAATAACTTTTTTAAAAAGCCTGCCATAATAGCTTTATGTACAGCACTGATTCTTTTTTTTCTGTATATATTTATCAGATTTTCGATTCTTTCTTTTACACCAATAGCAAAAATTCAAGGCTCAGTCCCGTCTGTTGAACGAGGTTCTATTGTTGACCGTAACGGAAAACCCCTTGCAGTTCAAACAAGTTTTTATCATGTTGGAGTTACTTGCCACTCAATTAAAAATAAAGAACAATTTATTCAGGATTTAGCATCTCCATTAGGTTATACCAATGAGGAATTAAGAAAGATTCTTACCCAAGGTGAAAAATACAGTTTTATTTACCTTAAAAAAAAGGTAGACCAAACCACTTATCAGGAACTAAAAAAAATAACCACAGAAAAAAACTACCTTTATGTAACTTACGATAAAATTCCCGGTCGCCTTTATCCAGAAAATTCCCTGGCAAGTCAGTTAATCGGTTATATGGGTGACGACGGCAAAGGTTTGGCCGGAATTGAATATTCAATGCAGGAGCAACTTCAGCCTCTACAGGAAAAAGGGAATCCTAATCCGGTCCAAAGCAAAAATGTTTATTTAACAATTGATGCAAATATGCAGTATAAACTGGAAGAAATAGCTCATCAGACAATGAATACTACTCAAGCCGAAAGCATGATGCTTTTAGCCAGCGATGCTAAGACCGGTGAAATTCTTTCTTATATCAGTCTGCCTTCTGCAAACCTTAACGAATACAGACACGCCTCAATAGATGAAACAATCGACAGACCAGCAATGACAGCCTACGAACCAGGTTCTGTATTTAAGATTTTTACAGTTGCTTCCATTTATAATGCAGGATTAATCAAAGATACTGACGGCTTTTTGTGCGATGGAGTCTACGAATACAGAACAAAAGGCGGAGAAACAATCAGGATCAAATGTCTCGACCGTCATGGCTGGATTACTCCGAGAGAAGCATTAAAATTTTCCTGTAACGATGCACTGGCACAAATTGCAGGAAGAACCACCGACGACAACTTTATGGATATGGTTAAAGCGCTGGGGTTTGGACAAAAAACCGGAATCGAGCTCCCCGGCGAAAGTTATGGACTTGTAAAAGATACAAATTCTTCTACATGGTCAGCCCGTTCTAAACCTACAATTGCAATCGGTCAGGAAATAAGCGTTACAGCTTTGCAAATGATACAGGCAGCCAGCGCAATTGCAAATAAAGGTGTTCCTGTTAAACCTACCCTCATTAAAAAGATAGCAAATAAAGACGGTTCAATTAGTTATGAACACACACCTGAATATAAAGACCGGGTTTTTACAGAAAAAACTGCTAACTATCTTTTGAGTTGTATGGAAACTACTGCCACAAGTGGAACCGGTAGCCGTGCCCATTTGAACGACATTTCTATCGGTGTAAAAACCGGTACAGCTCAGATGGCGGACAAAAAAAACGGTGGTTATTCTACAACAGATTTTCTTTCTAACTGTATGGCAATCTTTCCCATTGAAGATCCTCAGATTATTCTTTATATCGTTGTATCAAAAGCAAAAGGAGAAACTTACGCAGGACGTATCGTAGCCCCTGTAATCGCTCAGGCCGCAGATGCAATCATCGATTATCTTGGAATGAGTCGCGGTGGAGCAGAAAGCCTGGAACATTCCGGAAAAGTAAAAATTTCTTCTGTTAAACCTGTAAATCTAGGTCAAAAATTACCAGATTTTACGGGAATGAGTAAACGCGAACTTTTACCTTTAATCGAAAAAGATAATATTCAAGTAAAAATTAACGGTTCCGGCTGGGTTAAGTCTCAAAGTCCAGAGCCAGGTACCCCTGTAACGGAGAACATGGTAATTGAACTCAACTTGGAATAATAATCTTGATAGTTTTAAAAATCGTTTTCCACAGCTTGCAGAACTCATAAAACCTGAACTTAGAGTTTTTTCACAGCCTGACTTCTGGAATGTAATACAGGCAAAAGATGGAGCAATTACTGCAGAAGAAAATGGGCTACGCCTTCATTCAACTTACAATCCTGAGCGTGAAGCACAGAACGCAATCAATAGTAAAATAAAAGAATTAGAAAACGCCAAAGCTGCAGTTTTTTTAGGTTTTGGACTGGGCTACTCCCCTTTAGCTTTATGCACCATTAAAAAGGATATTCCCTTAATTCTGGTTGAACCTGACATCAATCACTTTTTGGGCTCTCTTTACCTTTTAGACTGGACCTTAATTTTTAAAAATCCCAACCTTATTCTTGCATTAAACTGCACCCCAGAACAGACAAGTATTCTAATAAATCAATACGGAATAAATGATTCTGTTTTTTTTGCTAATCCAAATCACATGGCACACGCCAAACCATATTTTGATGTTATTCAAACCCTTATAGAAAGAAACCGACAGAAAGAAAATATTAACCAGGCAACTCTAAAAAAATTTGGCCCCTTGTGGACTAGAAATTGTAAAAAGAACGCAACAATTTATTCATCTCTGACAGCAGTAACAGAATATAAAAACACCGCAGATAAGCCTTTTTTATTATTAGCCGCAGGTCCAAGCCTAGAAAACGTATTACCTCACCTAAATGAATTAAAACAAAAAACTACAATCGTTTGTGTAGATACCAGTCTTAGAGCTTGCATTCGCGCCGGTGTTGAACCAGATTTTATTGTTTTAACAGACCCTCAGTTTTGGGCATACAAACACATAGCAGGCATAAAAAGCCCTTCAAGTGTACTAATTACAGAACTGGCGGTAGTTCCTTCAGTTTTTCGTTTTGAATGCAAAAAAATTGTTGTCTGCAATTCCCAGGTTCCAATGGCAAAAGATTTCTGCTCTGATGCAGACAAAAAGGGAGATTTAGGAGCAGGAGGGTCTGTAGCCAGTTCAGCATTTAATTTTTGTATTTTATGCGGAGCAAAAGAAATTTATGTTGCAGGCTTAGATTTAGCTTTTCCTCACAAACAAACCCACATAAAAGGAAGCACATTTGAAGAAGCCTGTCATTCTGCATCATCAAAAATCAATCCTGCACAAACTCAGGGCCTACCTCTTCTTTTTGGCGGTAATGCCTGCCTGTCAAAAGATTACAACAATAACGATGTTGTAACAGATCAGAGAATGAAAATGTTTGCATGGTGGTTTGAAAACCGGATTACAGAACTCTCTGATGTAAAAGTTTACACTTTTGGACCTAACGGACAAAAAATTCCAGGAATTACTCCTGCAAAAGTTTCTGATCTTTTATCAAAATAATTAATTTTTTTTACTTTTTTCCTAAAGTCAAACCAGTTCCTCCCCGATAATAATAATGTAAGCGATAAAAGCGGACGTTATTCGACATCCAGACGCCTGCTCTAGTGCCCTTCAAAGATGAAAAACGTGTGAGGTTTTTCATCTTTTTTTTTGCCTTCCGTCTTGTACCCAGGGCAAACACATTATATTTGACTTTGTATCAAAAATGGCGCGAAGGAGCAAACTGGCTTACAAAAACACTCGTTTTGTGCTGCCGCGTGAGCGGCG
>CADBSK010000102.1 GCA_902797305.1 uncultured Spirochaetaceae bacterium
AATATATGATTGGCGTTCCTTTTGTATATCTTGATGCAGTTGCACAGGTTGTAAAGGGTTCAAACATTATTCTTGCTGCTCAGGATTGTGCGGCAACAGATAACGGAGCTCACACAGGTGAAGTTTCTACAGCAATGCTCAAGGACATCGGATGTCAGTGTGTAATCCTCGGTCACTCAGAACGACGCCACGAAATCGGTGAATCTGATGAACTTATAAACAAAAAGGTTCGCAAGGCTTTGAACGATGGTCTTGAAGTTGATCTTTGTATCGGTGAACTTTTAAGCGAACGCGAAGCAGGTGAAGCAGAACAGGTTTGTGCTTTCCAGCTTTCTGCAGGTCTTGCAGGCGTTACAGAAGAACAGATGAAGAAAGTAACAATCGCTTACGAACCAGTTTGGGCTATTGGAACAGGTAAAACTGCAACTCCAGCTGATGCACAGGCTATTCACAAGTTCATCCGCGGTTACATTGCTAAACTTTATAACCAGAAAGTTGCAGATGAAGTAATCATCCAGTACGGTGGTTCTATGAAAGCTTCTAATGCTCCAGAACTTCTCGCTCAGCCAGATATCGATGGTGGATTGATTGGTGGTGCTTCATTAAAAGCTGAAACATTTGTTCCAATTTGTGTACTCTAATTGATATAACAAATACGTGAGAAAAAAGGTATATCCATAAGGATGTACCTTTTTTTTTTGAAAATTTGACAGATTAAAATAATGGACTTATCATTGAATTATGTATTTTTTAAATACAAATTTATTTTCAAAAAGTTATCTTTGGAGGAGAATAATGAAGAAGATAATGTCTGTTATGGTTGCTGCAATGATGGTTGCAGTAGGTTTTACTGGATGTCAGAAGAATAATTCAAAAAAGTCTGGTTCTGATAAGATTAAACTTGAAATGTACTACTATAAGCAGGAAAATCAAGAAGGCTTAAAGACAATTATTAAGGCATTTGAAAAAGATAATCCAAATATTTCAATTGATTTATTGATTATCCCAAATGATGCTGACTCTGCAATGTCTGCTCGTGCAGCACAGGGAGAACTTCCTGCTTTGTTACAGATGCAGTCTTATTCACGGGTAAAAGAATATGCTGAACGCGGATATCTTGTAGATCTTTCTAACGAAGAATGTATGAAAAACGTTTTGCCAAGTGCTTTGCCAGCTGTAACTTACGAAGATAAGCAGTATGCAATGCCTATGGATTTTGCAGGTATTGGTATTATTTATAATAAAGATCTTTTTGCTAAATACAATCTTGAAGCTCCTAAAACATACCGCGATTTGGAAAAGGTTTGCCGTGTATTGAAGCAGAATAATATTGTTCCTTTTGCAGGTCTCTTAAAAGAAAACTGGTCAGTAGGTCACTTTATTACAATGATTCATACAGCACTTCTTGACGAAAAGAATATTTCTGTAGAAAAGTTTATTCAGGATATGAATGCAGGAAAGACTTCGTATGGTGTTGTTGATACAGCAAAATTATTCAGTATTCTTGATTTCTACCGTGCAAACATGAACTCTAATGCAGCAGAAATGGATGGTGGAAACCAGCAGCAGTCATTTGCTCGCGGAGAAGCTGCAATGATGGTTCAGGGATTGTGGGCTTATGTAGATGCTCTTAAGCTTAATGCAAACTTGAACGCAGGATTTGTTCCATTCCCTGTATACAACGACGCAAGCAAGAACAAGATGTATGCTGATGTTGACTCAACATTTGCTGTTTCAGCACAGGCTTCTAAAGAAGAACAGCGTGCAGCAATTAAGTTCCTTGAATTCCTTGCTTCAGAAAAGGGATCAGAACTTTGGGTTTCAGAATACAAACTTACAAACTCATTTGCAGGTGGTGATTTCTCTAGCTTAGGTGAACCATATGCAGATTTAATGAAGTCTGTTGCAGAAAAAGGTTCTAACCCATGGGCATTCTCACAGTATCCTTCAGATGTTTTTGAAGATTCTTGTAAAAATGGTGCTCAGCAGTACATGATGCAGAAACGTGAAGCTAATTCTGTAATTTCTAACATTGATTCTCAGTGGGCAGCTTCTACAAATAAATAAAAAACTTATATACGGCTTGTACCTGTTCATAATGTCAGACAGGTGCAAGCCTGTTTATTAAAAAAAGGGGACTTTCTTATGGTTGAATCAAAACCGAGAAAAGCATTTTACTTTCTTTCCTTTGTAATTCCTTGTCTTGTTCTGTATTTAATTTTTTTCATTACACCGTTTGGCAGAGGAATTGGAATTTCTCTTACTAACTGGGACGGTTTGACACCTAAAACCCCTATTAGTCTTTCAAAAGATAAATTTGAATCTCAAATATTAAATAGTCCAAAATTATCTCAAAAAGATAAGGATAAATTGCTTTCTGTTTATTCTTATGATGAAAAAAGTGATACATATAAACGAATGCAGTTAAAAGGTTCTAAGCGTTCGTCTATTGAGAAAATTGTGAAAAAAACAGGTTATGAGCCTGAAAAATATAAATTTGTTGGCCTTGAAAATTATAAAAAGATTTTCAGAGGTGAAGCCAGTGAAGATTTTTATCCAAGAGTTTCAATTCTTTCTAAGTTTAATGAATCTTCGGATTTACCGTTAGCAATTACAAAAAAAGAATTTGAACGAGAAATATGTAAAACTCTTCAAAAAACAAGCGATGAATATAAAAGCCTTGCACTGGCTTATGAGCTGAACAAGGATTCAGGAAAATATATTTTATCTAACCGTTATGACGAGTTTGATGCTAGCGACGCATTGTGGTATTTACCAGAAGTTGATGAACTAAAAACAGTTCCAGAAGAAGATATTGATGCGTTAATTAGAAGTTTAAAAACTTCTGCTTTGACACAGGATTATGCAGTTGGGCGTTCTCTTGTTGCAAAATTTATTTCGACACATCGTTTGTCTAAAAGTTCTCAGGATGTAATTTATGATTCTTGTAATGCCTATTACAGAATTGCAAAGATTAAATTAATTCTTTCTAAAAACTGGAAGGTTAAGAACTTTAACATGGGTGTAATTGGTTTTACACTTTTCTTTGCTATTTTTAGTGTAATTGGTATAAATGTTCTTGCATTTGGTTTAGCCCTTGCTCTTGATACCGGATTACGAGGACAAAAGGTTCTAAGAACGATTTTCTTCCTGCCTAATGTACTTTCTATGGTAATTGTTGCTCTTATATGGTCGATGATCTTTGTTCAGTTATTACCTGCAATAACGGGTGTAGAAAAATGGATTAGTGATTCCCATAAGACACCATGGCTTTTGGTTTTTGTAGCTATCTGGCAGGGATGTGGATATTATATGATTATTTATCTTGCAGGATTACAGAATATTCCAACAGATATTATCGAAGCTGCAAAAATCGACGGTGCTTCAGGCTGGCAAAGATTTACATCAATTACTCTTCCGATGATGCTTCCGTCTTTAACAATTTCTTTGTTTATGACAATTGCAAATGCTCTTAAGAGTTTTGACTTGATTTATGCAATGATTGGACAGACTGGTTATTCCACAGGTACGGTTCCTTTTGTTATGGATATTTATTTTGATGCCTTTAGCTTGAAACAGGCTGGTATGGCTACTGCCAAGGCAATGGTACTTTTCTTTGTTATTGTAATTATAACAGGTGTACAGTTGTTCGTAATGAAGAGAAAGGAGATTGAAGCATAATGAAAGAAAATAAACTGTTGTCAAAAAAAATGAATACTACGCAGACTGTTTTATGTGTAGTTCTTGCAATATTTGCTTTAATATTTGTCTATCCCCTTGTTTTCGTTGTGATTAACTCCTTTAGACCGAATGCAGATATTATTATTAATCCAAGTGGATTACCTAAAAAAATCTTTTTTGCAAACTATGCCCAGGCATGGACTCAGATGCATTTTCCAAGAGTATTTATCTTAACTCTTTTTGTTACTGTCTTTGGAACTGCCGGAATCATTCTTACATCAGCGATGTGTGCTTATGGGCTTGCCAGAGCAGAAACTAAACTGGGAATGATTTTGTACGTATTCTTTTCATTCTCTCTTGTAATTCCGTTTCAGATTATTATGGTTCCTATCGGAGTATTGGCTAGTGATTTGCATCTTATGAGCGTACCGGGGCTGGTTCCTATGTACTGGGGATTGGGATGTCCGACTGCAATTTTTATGTTCCACGGATTTATAAAATCTGTACCTAGGGAACTTGAAGAATCTGCGGCAATTGATGGAGCAAACAGATTTTATATCTTTTTTAAGATTGTTTTTCCACTCTTAAAAACTATTATTGCGACTATTGCTGTTATTGATGCTTTGTGGATTTGGAACGACTTTTTACTTCCTCTGATTGTTGCAAAAGAGGGAACAATCCAGCTGGCACAAATGCGCTTTAACGGTCAGTTTATGAAAGAATATGGTCCAATGTGTGCAAGTTTGACAATTTCTTCAATTCCGATTATTGCTTTTTATTTAAGCTTACAAAAATATATAATTAAAGGAATTGCGGCAGGTGCCGTTAAAGGTTAATATAGAACCCGTAAAGGTTAAGAACTTTTACGGGTTTTTTATGAAAAATTCTAAGATAAAAATTTTTGCAGATTTATTTCTCGTTTTTTTTAAAACAGGTCTTTTTACTTTTGGCGGAGGATATGCAATGCTTCCGGCCTTACAAAAAGAATTAGTTGATAAAAAAAACTGGTGTACAGAAGAAGAATTAATCGATTACTTTGCAATTGGACAATCTACTCCGGGAATTATTGCTGTTAATGTGGCAACTTTTGTTGGATTTAAAATGGCAGGATTTTTGGGATCAGTTGTTGCTACCTGCGCAATTGTTCTTCCTTCTTTTGTAATTATTTCAGTTCTTTCTAAACTGATTTCTTCTGTAAACGATTTTCTATGGGCAAAAAAAGTCTTGAATGGAATAAATGTTGCTGTAGCAGCACTTTTAACTGATACTTCTATTAATTTTGCAAAAAAAATCTTAAAAAATTTTTACGGAATTATTTTAGCACTGGTTTCATTTTCACTAGTTTACTTTTTCAAAATTCCTACTTTTGCAATTATTTTAGGTTCTGCAATAATTGGAGAAATTATTTATTTTATTCAAAAAAAAAAGGCTGTAAATGAATGATATTTCTCTGTTAGGTTTATTCTGGATTTTTTTTCAAATTGGATTATTTGCAATTGGTGGTGGGTTAGTTGCTATAACAATGATGAAGCAGGCGATTGTAGACAGAGGACTGATTTCTTCTGAATCATTTTATAATATGGTTGCGATTGCCGAGAGTACTCCTGGTCCTGTTGGAATAAATATGGCAACATATATTGGAAATGAATTTTATGGTCCTTTAGGTGCAATCATTGTAACTATCGGTGAAGTTCTTCCTAGTTTTATTACTATACTTTTAATATGCAAATTTTTAACCCGTTTTGCAGAAAAAGATCTTGTAAAAGGTGCTTTAGCGGGTATTAGACCATCAACTACAGGACTTGTGTTTGTTGCAGCAATAAATATTATTCTTCTTGCTTTATTTAATTTGCCTTCGTCTATCAGTGAATTAACCAGTTTGGAAAGTGTTAAACTTTTATTTAATTGGACACCAATAGCTTTTTATATCCTCTTATTATGGATTCGAACTGTAAAACGTATTCATCCGATTTATATGATTATTGCAGGTGGCGTTTTTGGTTATTTATTTTTATAGTTCTATATAATTTTTTTTGTTTTAATGATAGAATAATATTTATGAAAGGAATTATTTTAGCCGGCGGGTCAGGGACTCGTTTATATCCAATTACAAAAGCTGTTTCTAAGCAGATTTTGCCATTGTATGATAAGCCAATGATTTATTATCCGTTAAGCGTATTGATGCTTGCTGGAATAAGAGAAGTTTTGATTATTTCTACACCGAGAGACATCGGTTGTTTTAAGGAACTTTTTGGTGACGGCGCCTGGCTTGGAATGCATTTTGAATACGCAATTCAAGACAAACCTCGTGGTCTTGCAGATGCTTTTATCGTAGGAAAAGATTTTATCGGAAATGATGATGTTGCTCTGGTTCTTGGTGACAATATTTTTTACGGACAGAGTTTTACTTCAACCCTTAAAAAGGCCGCTGAAAAGATTCGAACTCAGAAAGGTGCAGTAATTTTTGGCTATTATGTTGCAGATCCAACCGCTTACGGTGTTGTTGAATTCGACAAAAATGGAAATGCCCTTGGAATCGAAGAAAAACCTGCAAAACCAAAATCAAATTATGCAGTTCCGGGTCTTTATTTTTACGATAATTCAGTAGTAGAAATTGCTGCAAACGTAAAACCAAGTGCCCGTGGAGAAATTGAAATTACAGCTGTAAATAACGAATATCTTGCACGCAAACAGTTAAAAGTGGAATTATTAGGACGAGGAATGGCCTGGCTTGATACAGGAACCTACGACGGTCTTCTGGAAGCAAGCAACTTTATTGCAACAATCGAAAAGCGACAGGGGCTTTATGTAAGTTGTATTGAAGAAATCGCTTATGCAAACGGCTGGCTTACTCGGGATCAGCTTCTTGAACTTGCAAAAGGATACAAAACCGATTACGGCCGATATTTAGAGTTTATTGCAAAAAACTAGATTATATTATTCGGTAGTGAGCGGTTGCTGAGCTTGTCGAAGCACCTGTCGAAACTACCGAAAATGGAGAAATGCTGATTTCGACCCTTCGACAAGCTCAGGGACCACACCTTCGACAAGCTCGGGAACCACACCTTCGACAAG
Source organism: uncultured Spirochaetaceae bacterium (assembly GCA_902797305.1). Classification (GTDB taxonomy): domain Bacteria; phylum Spirochaetota; class Spirochaetia; order Treponematales; family Treponemataceae; genus Treponema_D. The sequence goes on from CADBSK010000102.1 coordinate 6,757, forward strand.
TTCAGGGATCACAGGTTGAATCAGCGGGGAATTATTATGCCATTTGAATTCAAAAAATGCGAAATTGAAGGCTTATACGAAATTCAGCCAAAAGTTTTTGGAGATAATCGCGGATATTTTCTAGAAACTTACAGCGAAAAAGATTTTTTTGAAGCAGGATTAAAAATGAAGTTTGTGCAGGACAATCAGTCCAGCTCTACAAAGGGAGTTTTACGTGGACTTCATTTTCAGACAAAACATCCTCAGGGAAAGCTTGTTCGCGCTCTTTACGGACAGGTATACGATGTTGCAGTTGATTTAAGACTGGGCAGTGCAACCTTTGGAAAATACTACGGAGTAGTTCTGGATTGCGAAAAACAGAATATGTTCTACATTCCGGAAGGTTTTGCACATGGATTCTGCGTTTTGACAGACCTTGCAGTTTTTGCTTACAAATGCACTGACTTTTATCATCCTGAGGATGAAGGCGGACTTATGTGGAATGATCCTGTAATCGGTATTGATTGGGAATCAGTTATGCCGGGAATCACTCAAAATGCGGTTTTGTCAGAAAAAGATAAAAAACATTCTCCATTTAGCCTTGAAAACAGATATTTTGATTTAAATGCTAAATGGATTGGAAAATAACGGGTAAATAATATGAGAAAATTAAAAAATATTTTAGTTACTGGTGGTGCCGGATTTATTGGATGTAACTTTATTCATTATTTAATGGGTGAGTCTACTGCAGGTGGAGAAGCTTTTACTGATTCTGGTTTTGACGGAACAATCGTAAATGTAGACTGCCTTACATACGCAGGAAACGCAGAAAGCCTTAAGGATATTGAAAAGAAGTATGGTGGAAAAAGATATTTCTTTGAAAAAGTAGATATCTGTGACCGACCTCAGATTGAGCGGATTTTAAAACAGTATGATATTGATACAATTATTCATTTTGCTGCAGAAAGCCATGTTGACAGATCAATTTTGGGACCTGAAGCATTTATGAAAACAAATGTAATGGGAACTTTCACATTGCTTGATTGTGCCCGCAATTTCTGGAAGAAAGAAGACGGTTCAATCCGCGATGATGTTTTGTTCCATCATATTTCAACTGACGAAGTTTACGGTTCTCTTGGTGAAACAGGTTATTTCCTGGAAACAACACCATATGATCCTCGTTCACCATATTCTTCAAGTAAAGCTTCTAGTGACCACATTGTAATGGCATATTTCCATACATACGGACTTCCAATTACACTTTCTAACTGTACAAATAACTACGGACCTTTCCAGTTCCCTGAAAAATTACTGCCACTTATGATATCAAATATTAAAGATGGTAAAAATCTTCCTGTTTACGGAGATGGTAAGAATATCCGAGACTGGATTTATGTAGAAGACCACAACCGCGGTGTATGGCAAATTGTAAAGCAAGCTCCTGCCGGATCAAAATGGAATCTTGGCGGTGAAAACGAGTGGGAAAATATTAAGTTATTAAACACTGTAATTGATTTGACTGCAAAAGAACTGGGAAAAGATCCTGAAGAAGTTAAAAAGACAATTACTTACGTAAAAGATCGTCCTGGCCACGACCGCCGTTATGCAATTGATTGTACAAAAGCAAAAACTCAGCTCGGTTGGGAACGAAAGATGACTTTTGAACAAGGTTTACTTTCTACAATTAAATGGTATTTATCTCACTCTGAATGGATTGAACATATTCAGTCTGGAAGTTACAAAGACTGGATTTCTAAAAATTATACAGAACAGGGTCGTTAAAAATGATTTGGTTAATTGGCTGTAAAGGAATGTTGGGCAGTGAAATCGCCCGTCAGTTTGAAGAAAATAAAATCGAGTATGTAGAAACTGACAGAGAAGTTGATTTTACTGACTATACTTCTATTCAAAATTTTTCAAACGATAAAAAAATTGACTTTATTGTAAACTGTGCAGCTTATACTGCTGTTGACAAAGCTGAATCTGATAAAGATCTCGCTCAAAAGTTAAATGAAGAAGGCCCTGCAAATCTTTCGAAACTTTGTAATTCTATAAATGCAACTTTAATTCATATATCTACTGATTATGTATTTGATGGAACTGGAAATACTCCAAGAACGGAGGATATGTCGGTTGCTCCAATCGGAGTTTATGGCGAAACAAAGGCTCTTGGAGAAAAAGCAGTAACTTCGACCTGTAATAAGTATTATATTCTTCGCACAGCCTGGCTTTACGGTTGGAATGGTAAAAACTTTGTTTATACAATGTTAAAAGCTATGAATACCCATGATGCTGTTAAAGTTGTAAATGATCAGCGTGGAACTCCAACTTTTGCAGGAGATCTTGCTGGTGTAATTATCAAAATTATCAACTCAATAGAAAAAGTTCCTTATGGAATTTATCATTGTACAGATCTTGGTGATATTACATGGTGGGATTTTACAAATGAAATAAAAAAGCAGGGGATAGAAACAGGTTATTTAACAAATAAGGACTGTGTTGTAAATCCTTGCACATCAGATGAATATCCTACACCAGCCAAAAGGCCTGCTTATTCAGTTTTATCAAAAGAAAAAATTCAAAAGACTCTTGGAATTAAGCTTCCTGACTGGAAAGAAAGTCTTTCTGTATTCTTAAAATCTTCTCTTTTTGATAAGACGCGATTAGAATAGTATATTATCTCTAGTCTTGAATAATTCAAACTATTGGTTTAATATTAAAAAAATATATTTTTGGAGTTTAAAATGAACACTGTTGGTATTGTTCTTCTTGTTGCTTTTATAATTGTATGTGTACTTCTCGTACTTCTTGTACTTGTTCAGGATGATGGACAGAGTGGTATGGGAGGCCTTTTGGGTGGTCGTGGAACTGCTGCATTTGGTTCACATTCAGCTAACGTTTTAACTAAAGCAACTACAGTACTTGTTGTTTTATTTTTTGTTCTCGCTATAGCACTTGCAATGACAAATAAAAAGCCAAAGGCTGTTAAAGATCTTGCAGAAGAAACTACTGTTGAACAGTCTGCTGATACAGAAAATGCTGCAGCTGAAAACGCTAATGCTGAAACCTGGTGGAATTCAGCAGAGGAAAGTGAGGCTAACTAAGCGTTTTTATGCTGAGTAGCTACATTCGCAAGGAGAACATCTTGATGAACCTTGAAAGTTCTGAAAAAGATGTTCTTTTTGCAGAAATGACAGAAGTTTTAGTTCGCTCAAATCCAAAACTTGATCGAAAAAAAATCCTAAAAGCTTTGGATGAAAGAGAGCAGAAGCGGAATACTTGTGTTTTTTCGAAAATTGGTATACCGCATATAAATTGTGATGGACTTACAGAACCTTTAATTGCATTAGGAATAAGTCGTGACGGAATTGATTACGAATGTGTTTCCTATAGTTCTGAACATTACAAGGAATCATTGGTTCATTTAGTGATAATGATTCTGTTTGAACCCGGTGATGCTGAACTGCATCTAAAAGTTTTAGCCGATTGTGCCCGAGTTCTTACTGTTCCAGGTTTTTACGAAGCCGTTTTAAAAGCTGAATCTCCGAGTCAGGTTTTAAACGTGATTCGAGAGTTTGAAACCGAACAGTAAAAGATGAACTTAAAAGGGAGGTAGAGATATGGCAGAAACAGAAATTAATGTCATCACCCACTTGCTTAAGATTGAGTCAGAAGCTTCATCTCTCATAAAAGAAGCACAGGAAGAAGCAAATAAACGAGTAAGTGAAGCTCGTTCTAAAGCAGATAACGAATACAAATCTAGTTTTGATTCAATAATTCAAAATCTTGAAAACGAATATAATCTCGAAATCCAAAGATTAAATCAGGAAAATCAGGATAAACTTGAAGAATATCGGCAGCATGTTCTTCAGACAGAACAAAATACAGAAGTTTTTAATAAACTTTTTAAAAAGTTACTGGAAGAAATATAGAGGCGCTTATGGATTATTCAAGTGCCTCTTGTTTTGTTTATGCTAAAGCCTGCGGAATTCTGGGAAAATCTTTTGTAGGCGAAAATGCTCAAAAATTATTTGATGCAAAAAATCTCTCTGAATTGTGGGAAATGTATTTTCATACTACTGCACCACAAGTTACAGAAGTAATGCTTGCTAATCACCTTGAGTATGAGGCTGTTAGGAAATTTGTCAGAGAATACATTTCTTTATTGTCTTATTACGATAGACCCCGTCAATTTTTAGTAGAGTTGCTTACTCGTTATGATGTTGAAAATCTAAAAACAATTTCAGCTTCTCTTGGATGGGGCGAAACAAACCGACCTCGTTACATTGATTTGGGAAAATACCAGCTTTTGCATATTGATAAATGGCCGGATATTGCAAAAATTACTGCAGGAACGCCTTTTGAATGGTATAATAAAATTCCTGATTCAAAAGAACATTGGGAATGGGACTATAAACTTGATTTAAAAGAATTTCAGCTTTTATGGAAAGAACTAAATAAAATCAACGATTCTTCTAAAGAAGCATTGAAAGAATACGTAAGACAGGATTATGCAAAAAAGAATATGCTTTGGGCTTTAAGGCTTAAAGTATATTACAAAATGTCTGCTGAACAAATTTTATGTCACCTTTTTTATGTAAATGATCAGCCTGATGCAAACGATCCGTTGTGTTCTTATGCATTGGATATCCTTGACAGAAAAATTGATGATTATCAATCCTGGGAAAACTGGCGATTTAGTTCATATCTTAATCCTTTTGAAGAAGGTGAACCTTGGAAAATTAATCCAATGTGGATTGAGCAAAAACTGAGGCTGGAAGATTCTAAAAAAATGCTTCATCTGTTTCATCAATATCCAATGACTGATATATGTATGGTGATGTTTTTTAGGATAAAACTGCAGGAATTAAATTGTGTTCGTGCTGCGGTAGAAGCTCTCAGACTTCATTCCGATAAAGACGAAGCTATGTTTGCAGCTGGAATAAAACAATAGGGAGTTTATATAGGAGAAGCGTATGGCAAGAACTGTTGAAATGCGACTTGTTGAATTAATGTCTCTTAAGCAGGATGTTGCGAATGTCATTGAACATCTGGGGAAAAAAGGTGTTTTTCAATTTCAGCAAACAAAAAATTCTTCTTCTAATTCCAATACTGCAAATCAAAAATATGAAAATATAGATAAAAAATTCTTTGATGAACTAGATTCTTCAAGAGTATTTTTAAAGCTTGATGATTTAAATGAAGATGAAATATTAGAAAATAGAGCTTGTGATGCTGATCGCGATGAAGCTGGAAAACTTTTGGCAAATGTTAGTTCTCTAAAAGAACGATACGAACAGATTACCGAAAATAACAAAAAAATTTCAGACGCCTATAGGGAAGCTTCTGCTTTTTCAAATCTTCAGGTTTCTTTTGATCAGTTAGAACATCTTTCCTTTCTTTCTATGAGAATCGGAAAACTCCCTGCGACAAATATTGGACAACTAAAAGAAGCATTAGGCTCCTCAGTAATAATCGTACCTTTAGGTGAAAATTCTTCTTCAATTCTTGCCGCAACTTCCAAAAAAGGAAGATTTGCTATGGATACAGAACTAAAAAAGGCCGGTTTTGTTGAATTAAATGTTCCTAAAGATTTTAAAGGTGTCCCTGAAAATGCTCTTGAAGGTTTAAGACTTTCTCTTGAACAAAACAATAAACAGATTGATGATATAAACGAAGAAATAAAAAACTTTGCTGATACTCATAAAGAATTGCTTTTTAAATTACTAAAAAAGTTTTCTATTGCAAGTCAAATTACAGATGTTCAAAATTCACTTGAGTCAACATCTTTAGTTTACAGATTGACAGGTTGGATTCCTGCCAGTGAAAGTCAGCAATTTATGAAAGAAATCGATGAATTGACTGAGGGACGAACGGCTATAAGAGAATATCTTCCGTCTGAAGTTTCATCTGTAATTAATGGACAAGAGAAAGTTCCTGTAAAATTAAAGCATGGCCCGTTAATCAAAAGTTTTGAACGAATGATATTCAGCTATGGCTCTCCATTATACCGTAGTATTGATCCAACTCCATTTGTTGCTGTTTTCTTTACTATTCTTTTTGGAATAATGTTTGGGGATTGTGGCCAGGGACTTGTATTTTTAATTCTTGGTATTTTAATGGCACTTAAAGTTATAAAAGTTGGAGGATGGAATAAATTTGCTCCAGTTTTTATGTCAATTGGTGTCTCCAGTTCCATAATGGGACTCATTACTGGAGAATTTTTTGCTACTGAAAAACTTCTTGAGCCTTTTGCCTTGTGGGTAACAGGATTGTTTGGTACACCTCATGCACCGATTGTAAAAATGATGCCTAGTTCTGATCCAAATTCAATAAAAGTTATATTCGGAATATTTGGGGTAACAATTGCTCTCGGGTTTGTGATTAACTCAATTGGTCTTGTTGTTAACCTGATTAATAAAATAAGACAGAAAAAGTGGGGAAGTGCATTCTTTGGAAAGACTGGTTTAGCAGGACTCTTGTTTTTCTGGTACGTAGTTTTCTTTGGAATTCGATTAGGCTTTTTCTCTGGAAGTCCTATGATGTTTGACTGGATATTTATAGGCATAACATTATTCTTTGCTTCTTTCGGGGAACCATTTGAACGCCTTTTAGATGGTGAACGGCCTGTGTTAGAAAATGGATTTGGTTCAATGGTAATCGGTGGCGTTGTTGAGTTAATAGAGGTTATTTCTACATATTTATCAAGTTCTATCAGTTTTGTTCGTGTTGGTGCTTTTGCTCTGGCTCATGCGGTTCTTGGATTTATAATTCACCTTATGGCAAATATGGTAGGTCCGGTAGGCGGAATACTTGTTTATATAGTTGGAAATGCAATTGTTGTAGTGCTGGAAGGGATGATTGTAGCAATTCAGGTAATTCGTTTACAGTATTATGAATTCTTTAGTAAATTCTTTGGTGAAACTGGAACGGAGTTTAAGCCTTTCAAGTTTCACTACGGAAAATAAATAGAAATTATACATAAACTATAAAGAGGTATTTGTATGAATAAAAAAATTATGATTTTGGCATCGTTATTGTTGTGTTTTACTGTTTTTACAGCTAGCGCACAGACATCTAATGTTCCAGAAGAAGAAACTGCTGTTGAACAAAAGGCTCCTGTTTCTCCACTTAAGTACATAGCTGCAGCTCTTGCAGTAGGTTTTGGTTGTATTGGTGGTGGTATGGCAGTTGCTAAGATTGGTTCGGCTGCAATGGGTGCTATGAGCGAAAATCCTGAACTTTCTGGTAAGGCACTTCCTTTTGTTGGTCTTGCAGAAGGTATTTGTCTGTGGGGATTCCTTGTAGGTCTTTTGATAATCGTATTATAGGATTTAAAGATTTTGAAATTCTATATTATTGGCGATAGAGAAATTGTTTACGCATTTAAGCTCACCGGTATCGACGGTGTAATTGCTGAAAATCGAGCTGAGGTTCTTGAGGCTTTTACTCGTGTAACTACCGGGCTTAAAGACGAAATAAACTCTATCGCAGAAAAGCCTAAAGTTCTGATTCTTACAGAAAGTGCAGCTAGCATGATAGAAGAGGAAGAACTTGCATGGCAAAAAAAAGGTACTTATCCACTTATTGTAGAAATTCCTGGCTTAGATGGGCATCTTGAAGGCCGAAAAACATTAACTCAAGCCATAAAAGAAGCTATCGGAGTGCAAATATAGCCTTTTAAGGAAATAAATATGGAAGAATTACGCTCTACAGAGATTCTTGATAAAGAAATTCAGAATGATGCTCGCAAAAAGGCTCAAAAAATTCTGGAAAAAGCTGACGCTGACTGCCAGTTTTTGTTACAGAATGTCAAAACTCGCCTTGATTCTGCAGAAGCAGAACGAAAGCAGAAAAATATTGAAAAAATAAATATTCATCAGAAGAATTTAAATGCTGCACTACCTTTGGAAAAAGAGCGCTTTTTAGTATCGTATGTGCAGAATGCAATAGAAAAAGCTTGTGATAACTATTTAACTTCGTTGTCACTTTCTCAAAAAATAGATTTGTTAAAAAATCAGTTAAAAAAATATCTAGAAAAATTAGTCGATAAGAAAATAACAGTTTATTTTTACGGATTGTCTGAACAGGATGTAAAAAAAGTAATTGATAACAAAGTGAATGTTGTTCGGTATGAACAGATTTCATTTGGTAAATTAATCGTTGAAAATGATTGTGGACTTTCAGATAAGTTCGGAATTATTCTTGAAGATGAAGATCTTTTGATTAGAGTACGGCTTACTATTTCTGAACTCGTCAGTCAGATTCAGGAAAAGTATCGATGGGAATTATACAATTCTTTGTTTGACGGGAGGCTTGAACATTAATGGTTGAAGGAAAAATTACAAGAATTTCAGGTCCGATTGTATATGCAGAAGGCCTCGATGGCTGTGGATTGTATGACGTTGTCGATGTTGGAAGTAAAAAACTTATTGGTGAAATAATTCGTCAAAATCAGGGAAAAGCTACAATTCAGGTATATGAAGAAGATACTGGAATGCACATCGGCGAGTCTGTTGTTTGTAATAACCGTCCTCTTTCTTTAAGATTAGGACCTGGACTTGTAGGCACTATTTATGACGGAATTCAACGCCCTCTAAAAGAGATTAGTGAAAAATCTGGTGCATTTTTACTACCAGGGGTCAGAACAGAACCTCTTGATACGCAAAAAGTATGGCATTTTGAGGCAACTCAGGGAATTCAGGAAAACGCTTCAATCATGCCCGGGCTTACACTTGGAACTGTAAAAGAAACGGATTCAATTACTCAGAAAATAATGGTTCCTCCTTATATTAGAGGTACAAAATTAAAGTCTTTTAAAGGAACTGGAGACTATACAATAGAAGACGTTATTGGTTTGACCGATCTGGATGAAGAAATAAAACTGAGTCAGTATTGGCCTGTCCGTGAACCACGACCATACAAAGATAAACTAGAAGTTTCTGAGCCGCTTATTACAGGACAGCGCGTTATTGATGTGTTTTTTCCTCTTTCTAAAGGTGGAACTGCCGCAATTCCTGGTGGATTTGGAACTGGAAAAACCATGACACAGCATGCCATTGCAAAATGGTGCGATGCGGACTTGATTGTATACATTGGTTGCGGTGAGCGAGGTAACGAGATGACGGAAGTTCTTACAGAATTTCCGGATTTGATTGACCCGAGAACAGGTCGTTCTATTATGGAACGAACCATTTTGATTGCAAATACTTCAAATATGCCGGTTGCTGCGCGAGAAGTTTCCTTGTACTCAGGAATTACCCTTGCAGAATATTTTAGAGACATGGGCTTGCATGTTGCCATTATGGCAGATTCTACAAGCCGCTGGGCAGAAGCCCTACGCGAATTATCTGGCCGTATGGAAGAAATGCCTGCGGAAGAAGGATTCCCTGCTTATTTACCCACAAGGCTTGCTTCTTTTTATGAGAGAGCTGGTCGAGTAATTTCTCTGGATGGACAGGAAGGATCTGTTTCTGTCATTGGAGCTGTTTCTCCTCCTGGTGGTGACTTTTCTGAACCTGTAACTCAGCATACTAAGCGCTTTATCAGATGTTTCTGGGCATTAAATCGAGAACTTGCAAATGCTAGACATTATCCCGCAATTGGATGGATTGATTCTTATTCCGAATATGCTGCAGAAGTAAGAGACTGGTGGGAAAAGCATAATCCTATCTGGTGGACTGTTAGAGCAAGTGCACTGGAATTATTAAAGAAAGAAGAACATCTTCAGCAAATTGTCAGATTAATCGGTCCTGATGCTTTGCCTGACGCAGATCGTTTGATTCTAAAAGTTTCAGAAATGATAAAAAACGGCTTTTTGCAGCAGAATTCCTTTGATGATGTTGATATGTACTGTTCTTCTGATAAACAGATTGCAATACTTGAGATGATAATGAATTATTATTCACGTTCTCTAGTTCTTATTAAGAATGGTTGTCCTCTTGTTAAGTTGGTAACTCTTCCTGTATGCGACGAGATTGTTCGTATAAAATATAGCGTTCCAAATACAAAACTGGAATTAATAAGTCAGATTACTGAGCATTTTAATACACAGTTTGCAGAACTTGAATCAGTATATACAAAGGCAGGTGCCCTATGAAAGGAATAGAATACAGAGGTGTTTCCAGTGTTGACGGGCCAATTGTAATAGTCAAAAAAACAGAAAACTGTTTTTATAATGAAACTGTTTGGGTAAGAGATAGAAATGGCCAGAAACGACTTGGTCGAGTAATCGATTTAAGCGATAAAGCCTGTGTTGTTCAGATATTCGGAAATACAACCGGTTTGGATTTAAAAGAAACTACCTATGAGTTTTTAGAAACACCACTTGAATTAAGAGTTAGTGAAGCTTTACTTGGTCGTGTTTTTAACGGATTAGGTGAGCCGATTGATGGATATCCTGAGATTATGTCCAGCGAAAAACTTAATGTAAATGGTTATCCAATTAATCCTTACAGCCGTTCTTATCCAAGAGATTTTATTCAGACAGGTATATCTGCAATTGATGGTATGAATTCTCTGGTACGTGGTCAAAAACTACCTATTTTCTCTGGAAATGGACTTCCTCATAACAAGCTTGCAGCACAGATTATCAGACAGGCAAAATTAAGAGGTGCAGACGAACAGTTTGTTATGGTATTTGCCGGTATGGGAATCAAATACGATGTAGCTAAATTTTTCGTAAATACATTTGAAGAATCAGGTGTACTTTCAAAAGTAGTTATGTTTCAGTCACTTGCAGATGCCCCTTCTATTGAACGAATTATGACGCCTCGTTGTGCATTGACCTGTGCGGAATATCTTGCATTTACAAAAGGAATGCATGTTCTTGTAGTTATGACTGATATGACCAACTACTGTGAAGCTTTACGGGAAATATCTACAACTCGGGGAGAGGTTCCTGGACGAAAAGGTTATCCTGGATATTTATATTCAGATTTAGCAGAATTGTACGAAAGAGCCGGAAAAATAAAGGGTGCCCAGGGATCTATTACGCAAATTCCAATTCTTACAATGCCAAACGATGATATTTCTCATCCTATTCCTGATTTGACCGGATATATTACAGAAGGTCAGATTGTACTTGACCGCGAAATGGATTCAAAAGGAATTTACCCTCCTGTAGCAGGTCTTCCATCTCTATCACGATTGATGAAAGATGGTATCGGACCTGATATGACTCGAGAAGATCATGCCAATGTTTCCAGTCAGCTTTTTGCTTCGTATTCTAAGGTTAAGTCAATTAGAAATCTTGCTTCAATCATTGGTGAAGAAGAACTGTCTGAACTTGATAGAAAATATCTTGCTTTTGGTGAAAAATTTGAAAAATGTTTCTTGACTCAGGGTGAGTATGAAGATCGTACCATCGAAGAAACTTTGCAGATTGGCTGGAAATGCCTTTCAATTCTGCCAAAAGAGGAACTTTTCAGAATTAAGTCAGAATTTATCGAAAAATATCTTCCTAAGGAATCTGATTAATGGCAAGATTAAATGTTGCACCAACAAAATCAAACCTTCTCGCAATGAAAGAACAGCTTGCTGTTTCAGAAAATGGTTATGAGCTTCTGGAACAGAAAAGGGAAATTCTTGTTCAGGAATTGATGAGAATGGTTGATAAGGTTCTATTGTTGGAAAAAGATATAGAAAAAGTTACTTCAAAAGCATATCCGGCTTTTAAGCGTATGCTTATGGCGGACGGTTCGGATCAGATAAAACGCATTGCACATTCAGTTCACTATGATTTTGATATGCAGGAAAAAAATGTAACGATTGGAGGAATGAGTTTTCAGACTCTTGATGTAGTTTTGCCTGAACCGCAGATATTTTATTCGATGATAGGTACCTATGCAAATACCGATGAAGTTATCGGTGAGTTTTTTTCTCTTTTAGGACTTTTAACACAGATGGCTTCAATTCGTACTATTGTATGGAGACTTGCAGAGGAAGTTAAAAAGACTCAAAGAAGGGTAAATGCTTTAAGTAAACTTGTAATTCCCCAAACAAAAGAAACAAAGATTTATATAGAAAATGTACTTGAAGAAAAAGAAAGAGAAAATGTATTTGTTTTAAAAGCATTAAAAAAGAAAAACGATTCTAAAAAGGCGGAATCTGATGAGTAAGCCGTTTATTAAAAGTATTGTCGTTGCGATTAATGGATCTCAATCTTCGATTCAAGCTGCAATGTATGCTATATCAATGGCAAAAAATTATAAGTGCAAGCTGTATTTTGTTTATGTAGTTGATATTGCAACTATAGATTTCCTTAAAAAATGTAATTTTCTTGTAAATGATGAACGAACAAGTTACGAGCAGGAACTAACTCAAAATGGAAATAATTATCTTTCATATGTTAGTAATCTTGCAAAAACAAAGGGAGTAAACAGCGAAGCAATTCTCTTAAAAGGTTCTGTTCCTTTTGAAATTATTAACATTTCTGATGAAAAAGAAGCGGATTTAATAATTATTGGAGGGCATCAGTCAAAAGATGCTTATATCAAGACAGATAGTCCAAAAAATATTCAGGCAAATGCACGAACAGAAATTGTAACTTATGCCCATTGTCCTGTTCTTGTTGTTCATAATAAAAATATAGAAGCACAATTCAAGGTTTTATAGGGGAATAATGTGATTAATTGTTATGAGATTCTCGGAGTTAGACAGGAAGCTACAGCAGCAGAAATCAAAAAAGCCTATAGAACCAAAGCTAAGTTACTTCACCCTGATTCGGGAATGCAGGTTGATACAAAAGCTTTTCAGAAACTAGTTCAGGCATACGAAATCCTTTCCGATCAGAGACAGAGATCAATTTTTGATGAAGCATACGGAAGAAGCTATGCATATAAAAAAGACACAAAGTATACCTTTGATTATCACACCTGGCTTAGTGCACGAACAGATCAGGAAAGTCGTGCCAAGTTAATATTTTTTGATTTAATGCATAACAGAGAGGATGAAGCTGTCTCTGAATTTAAAAGAATGTCAATGGAGCATGCTGACTTCAGCTTAAAACGATGGTTCACCCGTGAAGATTTTATGGATTACGGTTACATCCTTGCTGAAGAACTTGCCCTGCGAAATGAATATTATGATGCATTGATTTTATTGGAACAAATCATAAAAATGGAATACAGTTACAATTACTTCAGATTATTTTTTCCTGAAGTAATGGAATTTACACTTTCTATTTTAAAAAGAAATGTAGAAGGTAATTTAAGCGAAGAACTCGCTCTCGATGTATGGGAAAGAGCTCTTGATTTAGGCTTTGCTCCAAAAGAGGATGCCTGGTTTTTACAAAAGATGTCTCAGATTTATACGAGACTCGGAGATATACAAACGGCATCAATTTGCCTTGAAGAAGCTGCAAAAATAACAACCAAAAAACAGGATATAAATCAAAGAGGTTATATATATGATTCATTTAAAGAATAGCGAAGAAATTGAAGGAATTAGAAAGTCATGCCATTTGCTGGCTGATTGTTTTAATCACTGTATTCCACTTGTAAAAGCAGGAATGACAACGAGAGAAGTAGATGATTTATTTGTTGATTTTATAAAAAAACATGGCGGAAAACCTGCCTGGTATCGAGAAAATTTTGACGGAGCTGCATGTATAAGCATTAATGATGAAGTTATTCATGGTATTCCAAGTAAAAAGAGAATCATAAAAGACGGTGACATCGTTAGTTTAGATGTAGGAATTGATTTAAATGGATATATAAGTGATTCCTGCCACTCTGTTCTGGTTGGTAATGTTCCACAGGAAGTTAGAAAACTTGATGAAGTTACTCTTGAATGTTTAAGAGTTGGCATTGAGGCTTGTAAAGCAGGTAACCGTATAAGTGATATTTCAAATGCTGTTTACGAAATAGCAAAAAAGCACGGATATGGGGTTGTATATGACTATTGTGGTCACGGTGTAGGGCTAGATGTTCATGAAGATCCAAATATTCCTAACTGTCCAAGTTCTGGACCAAATCCTCGTATTAAGCCGGGTATGGTACTTGCCATTGAACCTATGATTAATCTTGGAACTGCAGATGTTTTTGTTGAAGATGATGGATGGACAGTAAAAACCTGTGATGGTAAGTGTTCTGCTCACGAAGAGCATACTGTTGCTGTTTTTGAAGATCATACAGAAATTTTAACTGATTTAAATTATAAAAAATAACTTGTAACTTAAAAAAATGCTGTTTGTTTTTTTTATGTAAAAATAATGCGTGGAGGCATTGAATGAAAAGTTGGACTAAAAGAGTTATTGTTATAGCGGGAGCTGCAGTTCTTTCTTTTGCTGCAATTTCGATTTCCTGCGCAAAAACACCTGTATCAGGAAGTGCAAAAACTGTAACTTCTAAAATAGTTAATGGTGATTCAAGTACTGCTTATGCAGAAACCAGAAGTCAGATTGTTCCTGCAGACAGCCTTAAGATTGTTGAAGCTCTTCAAAATTCATTTAGAGCAATAAGTGATGGTGTTCTTCCTTCTGTAGTAGAAGTTGATGTAACAGAGACAAAAACTGTACAAACAATTGATCCATTTGAAGATTTCAGAAAGTTCTTTGGATTACCTGGAATGGAAGATGATTCTGATAAAAATAAAAAAGGCAGAACCAGAGAATATGAAACAAAAGGCCTTGGTTCAGGTGTAATTGTTCGCAGAACAGGTAATGTTTTGTATGTTCTTACAAATAATCACGTTGCAGGAAATGCTTCAAAAATTTCTGTTAAGCTCAACGACGGTCGGGAATTTGAAGGAAAACTTGTTGGTGCTGATTCTCGTATGGATATTGCGCTTGTTTCTTTTGAAACAAAGGATAAATCAATTCCTGTTGCGATACTTGGAGATTCTGATGCTGTAAAAACAGGTGATATTTGTCTTGCAATGGGAGCTCCTCTTGGATACAGTCAGTCTGTAACACAGGGAATTGTAAGTGCAAAAGGCCGATCTGGTTCAGGAATTGGAAATATTAACGATTTTATTCAGACTGATGCTGCAATTAATCAGGGAAATTCAGGCGGCCCTCTGGTAAATATTTATGGCGAAGTTATCGGAATTAATACCTGGATTGCTTCTCAATCAGGTGGTTCCCAGGGCTTAGGATTCTCAATTCCAATTAATAATATCAAAAATGCAATTGAATCAATAATTTCTAAGGGTAAGGTAGTCTCTGGCTGGCTTGGCGTTTCTCTTCAGTCTAATATTACACCTGAGTATAAGGAATCTCTTGGTATAAAAGATTATGAAGGTGGGCTTGTAGTTCAGGTATTCGTTGATTCACCGGCTTACAATGGAGGAATTGTTCCTGGTGACTTTATTGTTGAAATTGATGGAAATAAGGTTAAGTCAATTGATGAAGTTCAGCGTTATGTAAGTCGCCTTGAAGCGGGTAGAACTGCTACATTCTCTGTAATTAGAGCAGGAGAAAAACGAAACTTATCTGTTAAGATTGAAGAACGAACTGAAAAACTTGAAAATGGCAAGTTATGGCCAGGATTTGTTGCAGTTCCTTTGACAGAAGAAGTTATAAAAGAACTTGAAATTGAAGGAAAAGTGAAGGGGGTTGCAGTAACAAATGTCATTGCTAAATCTCCAGCTGCAGCTTTAAGACTTCAGAGTGGTGATGTTATTACAGCTGTAAATGGCAAACCTGTAAAAGATTTAAAAGAATTCTATTCAGAACTTGCAAATGTAGGTAAATCAATTAATTTTGATATTTACAGCAATGGTGGAACAATAACCACCGGAACATATAAGTTCTAAAAAAAAGCCTTGTTTTACAAGTAATTTATTGTAAAGCAAGGCTTTAATTATATTGACCAATATGGTTATTTTCTGATAAAATCGCTAATACACATATGGTAAAATGCTGTTGTATCACCCGTTAAATACATCAGCTAATTTCATATAGAATAATTTTGTAGAGGTGTTAAAATGTACGCACTTGTTGAATATAAGGGCAAACAGTACAAAGCAGAACAGGGAGCTGTTCTCACAGTAGATGCAATTGATGCTGAAAAAGGTACTAAAATTGATGTTGAATCAGTTTTGCTCGTTAGCGACGGAGATAAAGTAACTGTAGGTACACCATATGTTAAGGGTGCTAAGGTTCAGTTCGTTGTAGAAGATTCTTTCCGTGATAAGAAAGTTATCGTTTACAAGTACAAATCAAAGAAAGATTATCACCGTACAATCGGTCACAGACAGCATTATACAAACGTTCGCGTAGAATCTGTTAATGCATAATGATTCATGTGCGGATTGAGCGCAGTGAAAATGGAATGCTGACTGCATGTAATGCAGAAGGGCATTCTGGATACGCTGAAAAAGGCTTTGATATTGTCTGTAGTGCGGTTACTGTTTTAATTCGTACTACGGTTCAAGTTTTATCAAAAACTTGTGGCGTAGAACTTACAACTGATGCTTCTAAAAGAGGCTTTGTAAGTTTCGGAGTGAAGATTATAAAGCTTGATTCACTCTTAGAACAAAAGCTAAAAACTGCGGAGGAATTTCTTGAGACTGGGCTTGGGGCCATTCAGAAAGAATATCCAAAGCATTTAGAACTTGTGATTAAAACTGTTTGATAGGAGAATATCATGGGAAGAACTAGAGGCGGTAGTGGTGCCAAAAACGGACGTGATTCTAATCCAAAAAACTTGGGTGTAAAAAAATATGCTGGTGAATTTGTAACAGCTGGTTCAATCATTTTGAAGCAGCGTGGAACAAAATTCTTTCCTGGCGACAATGTAATGCTTGCTGGTGATGACAGTTTGTTTGCAACAGCAGACGGAAATGTTGTATACCATGAAAGAATGAACAGAAAGATTGTTTCTGTAACACCTGCACAGGCAAAATAAATATTCTTTCCTGAATATATTTACTACCCGGTTCGTAATTCGTGCCGGGTATTTTTTTTAAAAGTGTAAAATATTGAGCCAGTTTTTATAGATTTTATGGGAGGCAAAAATGTTTCAGTTTGCTGATGAAGCGATTATTGAAGTTCATTCTGGAAAAGGTGGAAATGGATGTATCGCCTTTCGTCGTGAAAAGTATATTCCTCATGGTGGCCCTAACGGAGGCGATGGTGGCAAGGGTGGAGACGTAATCTTTGTCGTAAAGCGAAATATGAGAACTCTTTCCAGATTGCGTCATCATAGAATCTTTAAGGCTAGAAATGGTTCTGATGGAATGGGATGGAATAAATTTGGAAAAGATGGTGAGGATGTTGTAATTCCAATTCCACCTGGAACAACTATTCGTGATGCAGAGACAAATGAACTTATTCATGATTTTACTTCTGAATCAGAAAATGACCGATTCCTCTTTCTTGAAGGTGGTAAAGGTGGCTGGGGAAATGTTCACTTTAAGAGTTCAACCAATCAGGCTCCTCGTTACGCACATGATGGAAAACCTGGCGAAGTTAGACTTTTAAAACTTGAACTCAGTATTATGGCCGATGTGGGACTTGTAGGATTCCCTAATGCCGGTAAGTCGTCTTTGCTTACTGCGTTTACAAATGCCCGTCCAAAAATTGCTCCTTATCCATTTACTACAAAAATTCCAAACCTTGGTGTGCTTAGAGTAGATGAAGAACAGGATATTATAATTGCAGATATTCCTGGAATTATTGAAGGAGCCAGTGAAGGTGTTGGCTTAGGATTTGATTTCTTAAAGCATATTTCACGAACAGCATGTCTTTTGTTTATGATCGACTGTTCTGATGAAAATTATTTGACTGCATACAAGACATTATGTAATGAATTGGAAAATTACTCTGAAGAATTAATCAAAAAGCCTCGTATTGTTTTGGCAAATAAAATCGATATTGAAGTGGCAGAGCAGAATGCAGCCGAAGTTATTGAAGAGATACACAAAATTGAACCTCAAACTGCAGTAATTCCTGTTTCTGTTCAAAATAATATTGGTATGACCAATGCAAAAAAAGCTATTATTGAACTTGTAAATAAACTGGAAGGGTTTGAATCTGCAAGTAAAATCGTAGCAAAGGTTTCTACACCTTCTTTTATGCAGACAAGTGAATTTGATGATTTTGATGAATCTGAGATTCAATATCCTGGAAGTGAGAAATGAAAATAGCGCTTTTAGGTGGAAGTTTTAATCCTCTTCATATCGGTCACTGCATGCTTGCTGAGACTGTGATACAGGAACTTAAATACGACAAAGTATTGTTTGTTCCTGTTAATGTACCTCCCCATAAACAGTTGAACGATAAGGTTTCTGCTGAAGATAGATTTAAAATGATTGAATGTTTTTGCAAATCCAGCGCAGAAAAAGGAAAAGATTATTTTATAGCAGAAGACTGCGAGTTAAAGAGGGGCGGTGTCTCGTATACTTATGATACTTTGTGTTATGTTAAAGAAAAGTACCAGGTAACAGACAAACCTGCCTTCATTATGGGGCAGGAAACTGCGGCGCAGTTTTATAAATGGCATAAAGCAGAACAAATTGCTCAAATGGCAGATTTGATCCTTGCAAGACGCCATCCTGATAATAATGGAATTGATACAAAAGCCTTTGAAAATTCTCCCACAGGTAATTATACAAATGATTTTGTAGATGATGATTTTGAAAAAAATTTTAAATATGAACATATAATGCTGGAAAATCCTGTTCTTCCTATTTCATCAACAGAAATAAGAAGTCGTATTGCAAGTGGTAAGGGTTGGCGTTACCTTGTTCCAGAAACGGTTTTTCAGTATATTATTGACCATAATTTATACGGTTCAAAAAGATGATTCCAGATATTGATGATTTAATTTGTAAAATTGATGAATATGCAAAACACTCTGTTACACAGGCCAGATACGAACATTCTGTAAGAGTAGCCCAAATGTGTGAACGGATTTGCCGACTCTGGAATATTGATGCAAAACTTGGTTATCTTTCTGGCATTTCACATGATATTTGTAAATGTCTTGACGATGAAACAATGCTCGCTGTTTCAAAAAAGGACGGTTTAGGTTTTTCTGATCTTGAATTAAAAAAGCCTGGATTACTTCATGGACGAGCTGCCGCTGTTGTTCTTACCGAGAAGTTTGGTATTAAAGAAGAAGACCTTCTTGATGCTGTAAGATATCATACCTTTGGTAAAAAGGATTTTTGTGATTTGGGAAAAATTCTTTATGTAGCAGATAAAATCGAACCTGGTCGAAAACATATTACTACTGAGTATATCGAAGAAAAACTTAAAATGGATTTAAATCAAATGACAAAAACTGTCTTAAAAGAAAACATAGATTATTTGTTAGAAAAGGGAAAACTTGTTGCTCCAGAAAGCAAAGACTTTTATAATTCATTATAAAAAGAGGGGATTATGCCAAAGTTTAGAATGGGTAATGAACAAAAAGGAGCTTTCTTCCTTGTAATAATTTTATTAATCATCATCACTGTTGGAATTATTCTTGGATTGTCTTTACAAACGGACTCTGTTGCTGAAAAACTTGCAGATGACCAGGTAATTCGTGTTTTGAATGTTGTAAACGATGAAAATAAAAATGTTATTTTTACCTCGGTACTGATTTTCTATCCGGTTTCTCAAAAAGCAACGGTTGTTAGTATTCCTGGCAATACAGGAGCGATTTATTCCAGTTTAGGAAGGGTAGACCGCATTGATGAAGTTTACAGATTAAAAGGAATAAATGTTTACAAAGCAGAAGTTGAAAAGTTATTAGGTTGTACCATTCCATTCTATTTTGAATCTACCCTGGAGGATTTTGTAAAACTTACAGATATGCTTGGAGGTTTAAGAGTATTTATTCCTTCGCCTGTAGATATTATCTCTGAAAGTGGTGAAAGATATTTGCTCCCCTCTGGAGCAATAAATCTTGATGGAGATAAGATTAAGACCTATATAAAGTATAAATATCCTGATGATTCAGAGTATGATATAATTGAACGCCATCAGAATGTTGTATGTGCCTTTTTTACAGCTTTGCATGATAAAAAAAGCCGGCTTTTTATCAATAAAAAGGTATTTAGAAATTATTCAAGTAAGATTAATTTTAATCTGGACGAAAAAGATTCTCAGCATTTGCTTGAATTGATTTCAAGCATGGACTCTGAAAGTATGCAAAGACAGACTGTTACAGGGCCTGCTCGTATTGTAGATGATAAAAGATTGATTTTTCCACTTAATAACGGAGAATTTATTAAGGAAGCTGTTAAACAGAGTACAAATATTCTTATTAGTAATAGTAGCACAATGGCAAGTCGAGTATATGTTTTGGAAATTAAAAATGGTACATCGATACAAGGACTTGCCCATAATACATCTATCTTATTTCAGAATGCAAGTTATGATGTATTAAGTGCTGTTAATGCTGACCGTAATGATTATGATAAAACTGTTATCATCGATCATATTGGTAATAAGGAAATTGCAAAAATTGTTGGTGATTTTATTCACTGTACAAATATAATTGAGGAAGAAGTAAATCTTTCTCAAACAGAAAACGATACCGCCGCTGATGTGGACTTTACTATTATTCTTGGTAAAGATTTCGACGGTCGTTATGTTCGTCCCTCTCGAAACGAACAATAAAAAAATTATGGAGGTTAAACAATGAAAACTACAGAACAAAAAGCATTAGAAATTGCTCAGCTTTTAGAAGATGGAAAAGGTAGAGATGTAACTGTAATTAATGTTTCTGAGTTGAATAGCTGGACTGATTATTTTGTTATTACAACTATTACCAGTTCTGCTCACTGGCAGGGTTTGTATAAACAGGTAAAGGATTATGTTAAGGAAAATGATCTTGAGATTCACCTTACAAATAGAAAATCCCCTGACGGAGATGACTGGAACTTGATCGACATTGGACCAATTGTAGTTCATCTTATGTCAGAGGCTGCAAGAAGCTTCTATGATTTGGAAAAATTGTGGCATGCAGGAACTGTCCTTGATTACCACAATAAATCTGAGTAATAAATATTCAGAAACTACTCGTCGTCGTCGAAGAATTCTTCTTCGTCGTCGATGAGATCGTCACCATCGTTAACATAAGGATTTGTGTAGCCGTCTTCTGGTTCTACATCATCAAAAGGCTCATAGATGTCATTATCGTATTCATCCTGGAAAGCTTCTTCATAACTTTCAGAATCTTCATCAAATTCATCTAACTGATCATCTGATTCGCTGTCATCAAAATCATCATCAAAGTCGTCTTCAAAAGAATATGGTCCACCATATAATTCGAATTCGTCTAAAGCAGACATATAAAACCCCTTGTTTTGTTTTAATCCGTAGAAAAATATAAAATAGAGTTGAAGTTAGGTCAACTATTTAAGAATAATATTGTAAAAAAAGAATAAAAAATTAGATTTGACAACGGATATAAAAGCGATATAATTTTATTATGACTGTGAGAACGCAAAAATTAGCACCTGCAAAAGTAAATCTTGGTTTACGAGTTTTACCTAAGAGGGCTGATGGTTTTCACGATATAGAGAGTATTTTTCAGACAATTGAGCTCAAAGATATACTTGATGTTAGTGTCTGTGAGGGGACAGGGAATTGTTCTGTTTTTTGTGAACAAATTTCCTTGCCTCCTGAAAATACTTTGTCTTTGGCTTATAAAGCGTTTTGTGCTTTGATGCCTGAACCTGTTCCTTCAGTAAACGTAAAGCTTACAAAAAGGATTCCTTCAGGGGGAGGTTTAGGAGGAGGCTCTTCTGATGCAGTTGCTCTTGTGCGTGCATTAGAAGAAATTACTGAAGAAAAATTACAAGATGAACAGCTGGATCAGATTGCTGGTGCTGTAGGCAGTGATGTCTTTTTCTTTTGCCATTGTGGCAAAAATATAGACGGAGCGGCATTAGTTACTGGTCGCGGTGAAAATGTAAAGAATATTACAAAGCGTCGTGATTTACATTTTGTTCTTGTTTTTCCTAATGTATTTAGTTCAACTAAAGAAGCATATTCTTTAGTTGATGAATTATATGAAACTGATAACCAGGTGATTTATCCACAGTTGGATAAATTAGAAAGTATATATAACCGGTCTATTGAGGAGTGGACTTTTTGTAATACTTTTACACCTGCTTTAACATCCAGATACAAGGAAATTGAGTATTGCTTAAATTGCATTCACCAAAGTGGTGCTCTTTTTAGCGATATGTCCGGTTCTGGATCTACTGTCTTTGGTGTTTTTGAGCAGCGGGAAAATGCCATAAACGCTATTGAGTTATTAACAAAGCAAGGTTTAAAGGCTGTTTTAGCCTAAAACTTGTTTGTACAGCTTAGGATTTACGGAGGACGGCGTATGCAGATTACAGAATTGCGTATCCGAAAGGTTGAGGATGAAGGAAAACTTCGTGCTTATGTTACTGTTACATTTGACAATTGTTTTGTTGTTCATAATGTAAAGATTATTGAAGGGCAGAACGGTCTCTTTATCGCCATGCCTAGTCGCAAGACTGTAAATGGTGAATACAAAGATGTTGCTCATCCAATTAGTCCTGAGTTCCGCGGTGAACTTCAGAATAAGATTTTGGAAGAGTATAATGCAGGACACGTAGAAACTGGACCTGCAGACTAGCTCTTTAAGTTAAAAAAAACTTTTAAATTATACATTTATATAGTATTTTTAAAAGTTTTTTTTAATTATTATTTTATATGGTATTAAGACTTTGCGTAAAAGTGAAGTTTGTACTATTTTGGGTCGTCGGCAAGCGGTAAGCCCCCGGCTTTTGGTGCCGGTATTCCACAGGTTCGAATCCTGTCGACCCAGATATTTTTTTTCTCTTTTTTTTAGTTCAATTTCTGCTTTATAATCAATTACATAGTCAGGGCAAACGCATTATATTTGACTTTGTATCAAAAATGGCGCGAAGGAGCAAACTGGCTTACAAAAACACTCGTTTTGTGCTGCC
>CADBSK010000103.1 GCA_902797305.1 uncultured Spirochaetaceae bacterium
GGCGCGAAGGAGCAAACTGGCTTACAAAAACACTCGTTTTGTGCTGCCGCGTGAGCGGCGAATGAATATAATTACAAGCACAAAACTCGTGTAGCAAACTAGTTTGCGGTTTTGATAAGCCGTTTTTGCGAGTGGGAGCCATTTTTGTAGGCAGAACAGTTTATAATGCGGTTGCCCTGCGGGTGATTGTAAGTGCTGTGTTTTTTATGATAAAATAAAGACATGAGCGAATTAATTCAACCAAGAGTCCTTAAAGGATTTAGAGATTTTCTTCCTGAACAAGAAATTGGAAGAACAAATTTAACAGAAAAAATCACACAGGTGTATCGTTCCTTTGGTTTTGTTCCAATTGATACTCCTGTACTGGAATATACAGAAATTCTTTTACGTAAAAGTAACGGTGAAACAGAAAAACAGGTTTTCCGTTTTGAAGATAACGGTGGACGCGATGTAGCTCTCCGTTTTGATCTTACTGTTCCTTTTGCCAGATTTACCGCAGAACATAAAGATCAGCTTTATTTTCCTTTTAAGCGCTATCACATTGCAAAAGTATGGCGAGGAGAAAAACCTCAGGCTGGCCGCTATCGTGAATTTGTTCAGTGTGATGTTGATACCGTAGGTTCTGATAGTGCTGCAAGCGATTTTGAAATCTTAAATGTAATGAAATGCGCCCTTAACTCCATTGGTGTAAATAACATTACAATGCATGTTAACCATCGTGGAATTTTTAACCGTTTTTTAGATCGTCTTGGTGTGCTTGATAAGAGTGAGGATATTTTGCGCTCTGTTGATAAACTTGCTAAAGTTGGCGCAGACGAAGTCCTTAAGGAACTTGTTGAGTTTACTGGAGATAAAAGTAAAGCCGATAAAATTGTTGAATACATTTCTTGTAAAGGTTCCTTTGAAGAAATTCTTTCTAAACTTACAGAACTTGCCGGCGGAGAATCAGATGATACTCGTCGTATGAATGACATCTACCAGATGATGAAGGCAAGCGGAATTGAAGATTCTTACGTACTTGACCCAAGTATTACCCGTGGTTTGGATTATTATACTGGCGTTGTATATGAAACTTTCCTGAATGATTTACCTTCTATCGGTTCAGTTTGTTCTGGTGGTCGTTACGACAATCTTGCAGGACTTTATATGAAAGAAAAGGTTCCTGGAGTAGGTGGAAGTATTGGTATTGACCGACTTATTGCTGGCCTGGAACAACTGGGTAAGTTTAGTGCCTCAGGTTCTTATCTTGATGCAGAAATTTACTGCCAGGATGCTAAAAATTCTATCTATTATCAGAAGGTTGCTTCTGAACTTAGAAATCAGGGAATTAATGTAGAAGTCTTTCCTGATGCAAAAAAGATGGGACAGCAATATGCTGTAACAACTGCAAAGGGTGTAAAATGGGGAGTTATGATTGGAGAAGAAGAAATTGCTTCTGGCACGATTACTCTCAAGAACTTGTTGAATCGTGAGATGACAAGCGGCTTAACTGCTCAAAAAGCAGCTGAAATCATTAAAGCTAATCGTTAGTCTTCGTCATTATCAAAAAATAAATCTAAAAGCGCCTGAAGTTTCTTGTATTCTTTTCTGGATTCTTTCAGGCGTTTTTTATCTGTATGGTCAATTATAAAAGTTTCTGCATGAGATTCCAGGCATTCAAAAACAAAGGTGATTGTGTCTTCATCGGTTTGAGCTAAGTCATCAATTGTTTTTATATGATTAAGTATAGACTGTAAATCTTCATAGATTTCTTTATGTCCTTCACATATTTCTTTATCTTCAGGGATATTACTTTCTTTATAAAAATCCCAGTATTCTTTTTCTTCTTTTACGCATTCTTTTAATGTTTCTATAAAATATTTGTCTTGTGATAAAAAACTCATACATTCACCTTTTCTGTTTTGATTATATCAAATCTGGCGTTATAATGAAAACCATCCAAGGAGGCATTCCTCCTCAACAACTTATATCGCGGAATTTTTAAGGGGGCTTGATATGCAAGAAGCTGAATTAATACAAAAAGCCTTTGATATGCTTTCTTTTTCCTATTCTCCATATTCAAATTTTAAGGTAGGTGCCGCATTACTCTCAAAGGATGGGCGTATTTTCGGGGGATGTAATATAGAAAACTCTGCATATGGACCAAGTAATTGTGCAGAAAGGACTGCAATCTTTAATGCTGTAAGTCAGGGAATAAAAGATTTTACAGCGATATGTATCGTAGGAGGCCATAAAGGGGAGGTAAAAGATTATTGTCCTCCATGTGGAGTTTGTCGTCAGGTTATGCGAGAGTTTTGCAAACCTGATTTTAAAATTATTCTTGCAAAGAGTCTTACAGATTTTAAGACTTATACTTTGCAGGAACTTTTACCAGAAAGTTTCAGTCTTTAATTTTTTATGACCAGACTTACAATAAACGCAAAACATCTTAAAACGGATATTTTTACAGGAATTATAATTGCGCTTGTTTCTATTCCTATTTCTATGGGCTATGCGCAAATTGCCTCTCTTCCTCCGATTTATGGACTTTACGGTTCTTTGCTTCCTGTTCTTGTTTTTGCTTTAATAACTTCTTCTCCTCAATTCATAGTTGGAGTTGATGCAATGCCAGCCGCTATGATGGGTTCTTGTCTTTCTTCTCTTGGAGTTACCAATGAGTCTTCTCAAGCTCTTTGGATTGTTCCTTCTGTTACGCTGTTAATTTCCATATGGTTTATATTATTCAGAATCTTGAAGGCCGGAAGAATCGTAAAATATATTTCTAATCCTGTGATGGGAGGTTTTATAAGCGGAGTAGGACTTACAATTATTCTGATGCAGGTACCTAAACTTTTTGGTGCTTTTCCTGGAACTGGAGAAGTTGTTTCCCTTGTTAAAAATATAGTTTTACAGTTAAAGAATTTTAATCTTTTGAGTTTTGTTCTTGGACTTGGAACAATCATAACAATTTTGGTTTCAAGAAAAATTGCTCCAAAGTTTCCTATGACTTTAATTATGCTATTACTAGGGATTGTACTTACAGTTTTTTTTAAGGTGCAAAATTACGGGGTTCAACTTTTGCCTGCTGTTCAAAAATCATTGCCACAGTTTAAATTTCCTCCCGTATATATTTTAAAAGAACATTTTATGGAATACCTGGTTTTAAGTTTTTCAATTTCTCTTGTTATAATGGCACAGTCTCTCTTAACAAGTAAAAGTTACGCTTCAAAAAATGGGTATTCAATAAATGTAAATACAGAACTTTTGGCTTATAGTGCTATGAATCTAAGCGGAAGTTTGTGTGGAACCTGTCCTATAAATGGGAGTGTTTCCAGAACTGGAATGGCAGATCAGTTTGGCTCCAGAACACAAATTGTTTCTATCACAAGTTTTATTACAATGCTTATTGTAGTTCTGTTTTGTACTCAGTATTTTGTTTTTCTTCCTGTTTCAGTTTTAACAGGGATTGTAATAAGTGCCCTCATTGGAATTGTGGATTACAAACAGGCTATACGGCTTTGGAAAAGTGACAAAACCGAGTTGATGATTTTTATCACAGCCTGTCTTGGAGTTTTATTGTTGGGAACAATCTGGGGCGTTTTAATTGGTGTTCTGCTTTCTTTTTTCACAGTTGTCAGACGAGCTGTTGTTCCCCCTCGTTCTTTTCTTGGCTTGATTCCGGGATATCAGGATTTTTATAACTTAAACAGGAATAAAGCCGCTCTTCCCCTTTGTAACACGATAATCTATAGTTTTAGAGGAAATTTGTTCTTTGCAAACATAGATACTTTTGAAAACGATATTTTAAATTCAATTAAAGAAGATACAAAACAGGTAATTGTTGATGCACACGGAATTGGTAGCATCGATATAACTGCTTCTGACAGACTGGTAAAACTTTACGGATCTTTAAAGAGTAGGAACATCTCTTTTTACCTTACAGAACATGCAGGTACGATTAACGATCAGCTTCGTCGTTATGGTGCAGAATGTTTGATTAACCAGGGCGCAGTCAGAAGAACAGTGTCTCTGGCTTTACGGGATTGTGGCCTTACAAGACCTTATCCGTTACAGGGAGCAAAAAATAATCAGATTACAGAAATTGTAGAAGCTGACGAACGTCTTGCTGAGTTTGAATGGGCCTTTGGTAAAGAAGCTGAGCAAAAAATGAAGGATATGGCCCACGAAATGGCTGATACAATTGCCGTAATAGAGAATAAAGAAGAAATTTTAAGCGTGGATCTTGAAAAAGTAGAAGAGAAGGTTAAATGGGGAAAAATCGGTCTCTTTGACGAAGAAGAGCTTCTGGATCGTTTTGAAATTCATCTTGAGCATCTCGAAGAAAAGGGTAAACTTACCCATGAAACCTTTGATTTGCTTGATAAAAAAATCCGGGAAAGAAAAAAAATTGTAGAACAAAAGGTTAGTATGTTAAATCCTCATGCTACTGAGCTATTAAAAACACGACACAGAATTCTGGAAGAACATTTAAAGCAAACTTCTCCTAAAGATTATGAAAGATTAGTCAAGCTCAAAAACTTTCTGAACAAGCAGGAATGAACTAGCCTTTAAAGTAAATTAGTTTGACAAACAATTTATGTGTAAATATAATTAAGGTTATACTAATTATTTTTTGCATTTATTCCGATGAATATAAATGAGGCATTCCCTTAAATCGGAATGTAATATGTAATAAGGAGTTTTACATGAAAAAGGGCGTAAAAGTCTTTGTAAATCTTTCTCTTCTTTTTGCACTTTGTATCCCTGCATTCAGTCAGCCAAGTTCAAAAAGTCAGGAGACATTCGTAATTGATAATTTTGACACTCAGGGTGAACAGAATTACATTCACGAAGGTGAGGCACTTAGTTGGGATTGGACTGTTAATGCTAGCCGTTTTGTAGCAGAAGACTATCCAAAAATTGGTTATTTTGATGGTATGCCAAACTCTCTTAAAGTTTTGAATAAGGGAATCGAAAACCCTAAGGTATTAGGTGTTAAGGTAGCATACAATCGTAAAGGTGATAACTGGATGGAAATTCTTCCTACAAAAGATGGAAAGAATTACGAAATTCCACTTATCGGAAATGTTCAGCATTTTGACTTTTGGGTATGGGGTGCTAACTACCTTTATTATCTTGAATTGATGATTCGCGATTCAAATGGTCGTGTTCATGTTCTTTCTGCAGGAAATCTCCGCTTTAACGGTTGGAAAAACATCATTGTTTCAGTTCCTGGATGGATTGATCAGCACTCGCGCCTTCGCTCAGGTCCAGAAAACCTTACATTTATTGGTTTCCGTGTAAGAAGCGATGCCGCTGAATATGTTGATGATTTTACAGTTTACTTTGATAACCTTAAATTCTTGTCTAATTCACTTTCATACATCTACGATGGTTATGAACTTAAAGAAGCTGATTTTAGCGATGCAGAAACAGGTTCAGTAGCAGGTAAACAAAATTCTAATGGAGATGCAAAATAATGAAGAAGTTAGTATTAGCAACAGTATTAGCATTTGCAGCTGTAGGTGTTTTTGCACAGAACAGCCTTGTTGATGAACCAAATCCAGAAACAATTGGTAACGATTCAGCTATGCAGTCACTTCGTGAAATTTCTCTCGATAAGTTCGAAAGAGAAGGTTCTTGGAGTGTTCATATGTCTCCAGATTACGGTGTAATTTCTGCTCGTCAGTTTGAAGGTAATCCTGCTATGAAGGAACCTCTTAAAGATGAAGAAGATAGTGGTGTAGAAGATACACATGTACTGGGTATTAAAGTAGAATTCTTCCGCCGTGGTATTAACTCTTTCTACATTACTTCACAGAGACCTGTAGCAATTGAAGGTATCACAAAGACAATTTCTATGTGGGTATGTGGTCGTAACCAGAGTCACGACTTGTACATTCTTGTTGAAGATTATTTTGGTCGCAACTATGAATTGTATATGGGAAATCTTGGTTTCAGCGGATGGAAAAAGCTTACAGCTGTAGTTCCTCCTAGTCCAGATAGTGAACATGGTATTGTTCAGCACAGCGTATACTACGGAGATAAGCCAGGACTTAGAGTTATTGGTTTCCGTGTAGACTGTAATCCAATGCAGGCTCGTGGTACATATTATATGTACATTGATGATCTTCGTTGTGTAACAGACCTTTACGATATGGAAAATCATGATGAAGACGATATGTCGGATGCATGGTAATCTGATATTATAAAACTTCAAAACCGCTCATGTTTTTGAGCGGTTTTTTTTGTCTATATAAAAAAATTAATTGATTTTATAAACGTAAGCTTTTCCTTTTTTATCGATTTTAGAAATCAGATTCATTTTTGATAAAAGCCAGAGCAAAATGTTTGCATTTTTACATGCTGAAGAAGGGAGCTCTTTGTTTTCAGAAAGCTTATTCTTTACGTCTTTTATAGTAAATAGCTCAGGTAGTTCAATAGGAAGCAGGGCGATGTAATCTGATTTTGAATTAAATGTTTTAATATCGATAATCTTTTCAAGTTGTTTATTTGTTTTTATCCAGTCTCGTTTTATCCTTCTTTTGTTATTTTTTGATTGTACAGGATAATCTGTCTGTTCTCTTATTTCAGAAATTGTAATTAACGGTACTTCAAGCTTAAAGTTTTTTTCTAGTAAGAGAGGGTAGATTCCGGTTAATTCCCGACAGAGAGAATAAATACTTCCTTTTTTGGGACTTTTTCTTTTTTTTACAGATCCGTCATTTTTTACAAGACAAATAGTTTTTTCAATTATAACAGGATGTACAATTGTAACTTTGCGGCCCTTTTCAAGGGCATCTTTGCATTTATTAAATAATTTTGAAACGTTTAGATTTTGAATTTCAATTACCTGATTATCTGTTGTGACTATATCGTAAACATGGCCATCTAATTCTACTTCTGTCTGACTGCCTTCCTTCTGGATGCTGTATAACTTTTTAAGAGTTTTATGGAGAGAACTTTCATTTAGAGTGCTAAATTGTGTGGCCATATTCTCCTTTATTTTAATCAAAAAAATTTTTAAAAAAAAGTTATTTTCGGCATAAATATGTGTTGACTTTACGAATTTTTTCGTTAAAATGGTAAATAAGTGGGAAAAAGTAGTAAAAAGTGGAAGGAAGTGGTGAATTTACTTACAGGTGAGTACAAAAACACTCTGGACGAAAAAGGAAGAATTATGCTTCCTGCAAAAATTCGTACCGGAATTACGAGTAACGTGCTTATTGTAACTAAGTCAATTGAACGCTGCCTTTGGCTTTTTACGCCTGAGGAATGGGAAAGTGTTTCTTCAAAAATGATGGAAAATGCTTCTCCTTTTAGCGAAAAACATCGTATTATTATGCGTCGTTTTATCGCTCCTGCTCAGGAAATCGAAATTGATAAATCAGGTCGTCTTTCTATCCCACAGAGTTTGCGTGAATATGCTTCTCTAACAAAGGAATGTGTAATCCAGGGAGTTCAAAAATATATTGAACTTTGGGATTCTGCATCTTATGAAGCTTATTTACAGGAAACAGAAGATAAACTTTTAGAAGCTAGCGAAGAATTAAAAAATATCAGCTTCTAAAAAAAAGTGGGGACTAAAGTGGATATTGTTCATACTCCGGTATTATTAAAGCCTTGTCTGGAATATTTATCTCCAGTTGGGGAACCTTACGAGAATAATGCCTGGATGGTGGATTGTACTTTAGGGGAAGGAGGACATACAAATGCCTTTCTTTCAAAATTTCCTACACTTAATGTCATTGGTATTGATGCAGATTCTGTTATTCAGGCAAGAGCAAAAGAACGATTAGCTCCTTTTGGAAACAGAATGCATTTTTATAACGGCTGGTTTAATGACTTTCATGCCAATTATCCAGCTGAATATCCGAAACCAGATCTAATTTTATTTGATCTGGGAATTTCGGTATTTCATTACGAACGTTCGGGTAGAGGTTTTTCCTTTAGATATGATGAGCCTCTTGATATGCGCCTTGATCCAAATTCTGAAAAAGAATCTGCAGGGGATATCGTAAATACGATGAGAGAAGAAGAACTTGCCAATCTGATTTACTTATACGGTGAGGAAAAACTTAGTCGTCGTATTGCCCGTGGAATCGTAGAAGCTCGTCAGGGTGGAAAAATTATGTCATCAAAAGCTCTGGCAGATGTTATTTACGATTGCGTTCCTGCAAATTACAGGCATGGGCCGATTCATCCGGCTACAAGAACATTTCAGGCTTTGCGCATTGCGGTTAACAGTGAGTTGAGACATATTCCGCCTGCTATTCATAATGCGTTTAATAACCTTAAAGTTGGTGGAAAACTTGGGGTTATAACTTTTCATTCGCTTGAAGATCGTATTGTAAAAAATTACTTTAGAAACCTTGGTAAGCAATGTGTTTGTCCGCCAGAAGTTTCTATATGTAGATGCGGTGGAACTCCATGTGCTGAAATATTGACTCGTAAGCCTGTGGGGCCTACGGTGGAAGAATGTGAAGCTAATTCACCTTCTCGAAGTGCGAAACTTAGAGTTGTAAAAAAGTTGCATGATGCAACAGAATATCATTTGTTAGGAGTGGAAGGATTTTAATGAAAGTTAAAAACAGACAGATTGCAAAAAATGTTCTCACTTGTGTTCTTGCTGCTGCAATTCCTCTTCTCTTAGCTGTATATGGTATTCAGACAAAGCATTATGCAGATTTATCACGAGAAATAAGTGAACTTGAACAAAAGCAGGAACGATTAGTTGAGCAGAATAAAAAACTTGTAAGTGATATAAGTTTACTTTCAAGTACAGATAGAATTGAAAAAATGGCTACTGGCGAATTAGGAATGCATAAAGCGGAGACAGAAGATATAGTTCGAGTAGAAATGAATGGAGAGAAGAAATAATGACTCACACAAATTCTTTACTATCATTAGAAGAAGTACTAAATGCTGTTCATGGTGTTTTTGTTGGGTTTGACAAAAATAAAGATAATTTTGCATTTACTAATGTTGTAACAGATAGCCGTAATGTTACAGAAAAAAGCCTTTTTGTTCCTTTAGTAGGAGAAAAACAGAACGGTCATATTTATATTGAAAAAGCAATTGAAAATGGTGCTTCTGTTATTTTTATCAATAAAAATGAATACGAAGCAGATTCTCAGAGATTTATGTCTCTGGCAAGCGAAAATTTAAATGTTTCTTTTATTTCTGTTTTTAATACATTGACAGCATTGCAGGATGCTGCTGCATGTTATGTTTCAAAATTTCCAAAACTTATTAAGGTTGCTATTACAGGTTCAAGTGGCAAAACAACAACAAAAGAGATGGTTGTTTCTGTTTTAAAACAAAAATATAACGTTGTTTATACTCAGGGAAATTTTAATTCTGAGACAGGACTCCCTCTTTCTGTGTTTAATATTAGAGCTGAACACGAAGTTGGTGTTTTTGAAATGGGAATGAATCGCAAAAATGAAATTGGCGAAATAAGTTCAGTTTTAAAAGCAAAATACGCACTGATTACAAATATTGGTACAGCCCATATTGGAATTTTAGGAAGCCGTAAAAATATTGCTCTGGAAAAGCGAAAGGTTTTTAAATACATTCCTCAGGATGGAATTGCTTTTATACCTGACAGTGATGATTTTAAGATCTTTTTAGGCGAAAACGTTGTTGGTTCGATTTGTTATTACGGAGAAACAGTTCCTTCAAGTCAGAGTGGAGCTGTTTTTGTAGAAGACAAAGGCTTACAGGGAACTGTATTTACTTTAGATGGTGTAGAGATTCATCTTAAAAATGCCGGAATGTACAATTATCGTAATGCTTTAGGTGCATGTGCCATTGCAAAAGCATTGAGTGTAACTCCAAGTCAGATTAAAAAAGGTTTGGAATCCATGGATTCTGTTAATAGCAGAATGGAAACAAAAATTGTAACCTTAAAAAACACACATGAAGTAAATTTAATAAAAGATTGCTACAATGCAAACCCTGACTCGATGAAGAGCGTATTGGATTTTTGTCAGACTGTTAAAGGTGTAAATAATAAAATCCTGGTTTTAGGCGATATGCTTGAATTAGGTGAAAAATCTGTTGCCGAGCATAAGGCTGTTTGTCAAAAGGCTGTAGAAATAAATCCTGGACTTTTAATTCTTGTTGGTAACGAAATGAAAGCAGGATTTGAATATTGCACTTCAAAAGGTTTTAAAAACGTTGTGTATATTCCAGAATACAATGACGAAGCTATGAAAGTAATTGCTTCTAAAATATTAAATTTTGCACAGGGAGGAGATTTAATTCTTGTAAAAGCTTCTAGAGGTATTGCTTTAGAGCGTGTTGTAAACTTAATTCAGGAAGAAGAAGCCTAAATGGGTAATTATAGTTTTTTTGCTGACCGCCCATTAGAACAGTATAGAAAAAGCGATACCGGCTTTTTGATTTCTGTAATTCTTTTGCTTGGGTTGGGCTTGTTTACACTGTATTTTAGTTCTCAGAGCGCAGGATTGCGGTTAAAAGGGGATGCTTTTTACTTTGTAAAAAGACAACTTGTATGTGCAATTGTTGGAGTTGTAGGATTTATATTCCTTGCCATGGCTCCAGTTGATTTTATAAGAAAATTGCTTCCAATCATCTGGATTGTAACAATTGTTCTTTGTGTTTTGACAATAATTCCTGGTTTGGGAATTGAAAAAAATGGTGCACGCCGATGGTTAAGATTACCTTTAGGTTTTACCTTGCAGGCGTCAGAAATTGTAAAGTTTACCCTGATTATGTATCTGGCAAACTTTTTTGATAAACAGTCTTCTATTCTTGTTGTGGAAGAAAGAAATGTAGGAATGGGGGTGCTTAATCTTTTAGCGTTCTGTGCCCTTGTAATTGCAGAAAAAGACTTTTCTACAACAGTGTTTATATTTGTATTTTGCTGCATTTTCTTCTTTGTTTGTGGAATGAAATGCAAGTGGATGATAATTGTAGGCTTTCTGGCTTTGATTCTGGGAGTATATTTTGTTGTAAGCGAAGAATATCGTTTGGAACGAATTATTTCTTTTCTGAATCCCCAGGAAGGACTTCATGATGGAAACTATCAGTCGATGGCCGCAAAGAGGGCTATCAGTGCAGGTGGTTTTTGGGGTGCGGGCATCGGCACTAATCTGGTGCAAAGTAATAGAATTCCAGAAGTTCAGGCTGACTATATTTTTGCCAGTTGGGCAGAAGCGATGGGGCTTGCAGGAATTTTAATTTACTTTATCATTTTGGGATTTTTTACTTGGAAAGGGATTAAAATTTCTCTTTCCTGTAAGAATAGATTCGCAGCATACGCATCGTTCGGTTTTATAGCCATGATTGCAAGCCAGTCTTTATTGAATTGTGGAGTTGTGTGCGGAGGATTGCCTTCTACAGGTATCCCGCTGCCATTTTTTTCTTTAGGTGGTTCTTCAATCATTGTAACTTTGTGTATGTGTGGATTTGTTATTAACGCTTCCAGATTAAATTCCGATTCTGATGACAGCGGAACAAAAGAAAGCGTTGTAAAAAATATAAACGAAAGTGAATATATTGATTTAGCAAGTATATAGGAATTAGAGATGAGTGATTTTAGTATCCGTATTGACGATTACGCTGATGACAGTTTAAAGCTTCCATCTTCGTACTCGGAGGAAACAGGTAAGAGAGTGGAAAAGGACAATGTAACAAAGGCAATAAAAGTAATTTTTGTTATTTTACTTTTTTGTATAGCTTTTGAATTTGTTTTTTATAAATTTGTCAGCCCAAGTATCAAAGCTCCCAAAGTGAATGTTACAGGTGCAAAAACTTATTCTGCAATGGAAGTTGTGGATTTGTTACGTCCCATGAATGCAACAAACTGGTTTAATTTTGATGTTGAATCAGCTGTTTCAATTCTTGCAAGCGTAAGCGTTTTTGATTCTGTGAGTGTAAAAAAGACTTTTCCAAATAAAATTTATATAAATATTGTAGAACGAGAACCTGTTGCTCTTACTTTTGTAAATAGTAACGGTCGTAGTGTTGCAATGCAAATAGATAAAAATGGTGTAATTTTCCCAGAAAAGAGAATTTCAACTGAAAAACAGAGTGTAATTCCTATTATTTCTGGTCTTCCTGTTGAGCATATGACAGAAGGAATGAGAATTCCATCAAAATATCGTCCGCTGATTGATCAGATTGCTTCGATTAGAAATATCAGTCAGAAATATTTTGCTGCAATTTCTGAAATTTGTGTTGTTCCAAAAGAATATGGAAATTATGAGTTGATGTTGATTCCGGCAGGCTCAAAAATTAAAGTAATTACCGATCGCTCATTGAACGAAGACGCATTAAAGTATATGATGATAGCATTGGATGTTGTTAACTCAATTGAACCTGATGTTACAGAAATAGATTTGCGTTATGGTTCAGTATCTTATAGAAAAAGATAGTAACGGGTGGAAATGATGGTTGTTGGACTGGATATTGGTACAAATTGCATTAGGGTAGTCATTGGAGCAGAAGATGATACTGGTACTTTTAGAATTGTAGGTACGGCTTCTGAAAAATCTCTTGGACTAAGAAATGGCAATATTGTAAACATTGAAGCGGCAGCAACTGTAATTAAAAAAGCGATTGAAAATGCAGAGCAGAATGGCGGTGTGGATGTAAGTTCCTGCTGTACTGCTATCGGTGGAGATCAGATAGAAGGCCTTAATACTCGTGGAAAGGTTGCGGTTAGTCCTAAGGGTAAGTCGCAAAGTGAAATCGATCAGAGTGATATTGAACGGGTAAGGGAATCTGCAACTGCTGTAAAACTTGCTCTTGATAGAGATATTCTACATGTAATAACTCAAGACTATATTGTTGATAATATTCCAGATATAAAAGATCCAATTCATCGTTTAGGCGTTTGCCTTGAAGCTTCAGTTCATATTATTACGGCAAGTAAAACTACGTTACAGAATATTAGAGGATGCGTAAACCGTGCAGGATATTTTCTTGATGGTGTAATGCTTAAAACTCTTGCTGCTACTCACGCTGTAGTTACTCAGGAAGAAATGGACTTGGGGTCAATTGTAATCGATTTGGGAGCAGGAACAACAGATATTTTGGTTTTAGAAAAAGGTGCTCCTGTATGTACCGCATCCATTCCTGTTGGTGGCAATATGGTTACCAGCGATATTGCATATATGCTTGGAATTCCTCAGTTAGAAGCAGAAAAAATTAAAATTTCTGATGGATGTTGTTGGGATGAGTGTGTAAATCCAAACGCAGAAATTATCCTTACAAGTGTTGGTGGACAGGCTCCTCGTGTTATTACACAGGCTGATTTATATGAAGTTATTACACCTCGTGTAGAAGAAATTTTTACAATGGTTGTAAACAAGATAATGGAAAAAACCAAAATTGTTCAGTTAAATGGAAATATTATTTTAACTGGTGGTGGAGCAAATATGAACGGTATTGTTCAGCTTGTTCAGAATGTTTTTGGTTCTCAGGCTGTACGAGTTGGCTTCCCTGAACGTTTTGGTGGAATAGAAGAAGATTATGCTGGTCCTGAATGGGCAACTGCCGTGGGACTTGTTAAATTCTTTAAAGATAATGTAGTTAAAACACCAAAAAAACAAAGAAAAATGGTAAAAAATTCAGATAATAATTCTAACTCAGATAAATCTGGTATTTTTACAAAAGTAAAAAAAGCTTTTAGGTCTTTATTCTAATCGTGGGTCGGGAGGAAGAACAAATGGAATTTGAAGTAGTTAATAGTCAGGGTTCAAATTTAACCACAGCAAACCCAACTGTTATCAAAGTTGTTGGTTGTGGTGGCGGTGGATCTAACGCTGTAAACCGTATGATAGAGGCTGAAATTCATAATGTAGAATTTATTGCTTTAAATACAGATTTACAGGCATTAAATAAATCTTTAGCTCCTAATCGTCTGGCTGTTGGACAAAAACTTACTCAAGGTCTTGGTGCCGGAGGAGACCCTGCAATTGGTGAAAAAGCTGCAGAAGAAGATAAAGATGCGATTCAGAATATATTAAAAGGCGCAAACATGGTATTTATCACTGCCGGTCTTGGTGGTGGTACAGGTACTGGTTCTGCTCCTGTTGTTGCACGTATTGCAAAAGAAATTGGAGCTCTTGCTGTCGGTATCGTAACAACACCTTTCGAATGGGAAGGTGAAATGCGTATGAATCTTGCAAAGGAAGGATTGAAAAAGCTTAAGGAATCTGTTGATTCAGTAATCGTAATTCCAAATAGCAAAATTTGCGAAGTATTCGATGGACAGGAAAAACAGATGGGCTTTAAGCAGCAGTATTTAGCTGCTGATGATTTGCTTCGTCAAAGTATTGAAGGAATGTCTACAATTATTACTGAATACGGAACACCAAATATCGACTTTGCAGATGTAAGAGCTGCTATGAGAGGACAGGGAACCGCATTATTCGGTATCGGAAAATCTTCTGGAGAAAACCGCGCTATTGAAGCTGCTACTCGTGCTATTAATAATCCTCTTCTTGAAGATACAAAAATTGATGGAGCAAAGCATTTCCTCGTAAATGTAAGGGCTTCAAGTGCTTTCTCTCTTAACGAACTTAGAGAAATTTCAAATATTGTATCTGCCTCTGCAACTCCTGGCTACGATTTAAAACCTGGTATTGTAACAGATGAAAGTATGGGCGATGAAATCAGTGTAACAGTTATTGCTACTGGTTTTGATGAACCTGCAGGATTAAAAATGCAGATTCCTGAACCAGTTTCTGTTGCTGAATCAACTCCTGTAGAAAGAAATACTGTTTCTTACGACGAATTTGATTCTCTTCTTTCTCCTGAAAAGCCATCTATGGATAATCCTGAGTTATTTACAAGTAATGATTTTGCACATGCCGATTCAATGCCTGAGAATGTAAAGCCGTCTTCATATTCTTCTGGTTTTGGTTCTCCAAGAACCCGCTCAGCAGGATTTGTAAATCCGGGACAGAACAATTTTGACAGAAATGACATTAATACTCCTGCATGCATGAGGAAAAATGGCCTTTCAAAATCAATCAACTTCCCACCAAGAAACGAATAAAATCGATAGTTTTTTGCAGCGGTTTTATGCGGATTTGCTTACGGTAGAAAGAGATTCGCCTCAAACCGCTGAAACTTATCGACTAAGTTCTGAAATATTCTTGCATTGGTGTGAACACCAGAGAATAAAACTTGCTTCAATTACAACTCAAAATCTCGTTTATTATATGGCCTGGAGAGGTACAGAAGAAGGCGGAAACTGTACTCCTGTAACAATTGCAAAAGACTTATCTTCCCTTAGAGCTTTAGGAGATTATCTGGTCCGTTTAGGTATTTGGAAAGAAAATTTAGCTCTTTTGCTTGACCGTCCAAAAGCGTCTAGAACCCTTCCAAAGGTTTTAACCATAGATCAGATTAATAATTTGCTGGCTTCGATAGATACATCAACTTACAGCGGAATGCGTGATGATGCTCTTTTTGAACTGATTTATTCATGTGGTTTACGAATAAGCGAAGCCTGTTCTCTTTTGATAGAAAATCTTCATATGAATGAAATGATTATTCTTGTGCATGGAAAAGGTGATAAAGAACGTATTGTTCCTTTTGGTGACCAGGCTAAAGAAAAGCTTGTTAAGTACTTAAATGAAGCTAGACCTCATATGGTAAAAGATAAAATTGTTTCAGAGGTTTTTGTTAATTACAAAGGTGAACCAATCAGTCGTAAAGGAGTCTGGAAACGCTTTCAATCAATGGAAAGCCTTTCTGGCGTTGAATCAAAAGTTCATACTCTAAGACATTCTTTTGCCACACATCTTTTAAACGGTGGTGCTGATTTAAGGTCTGTTCAGGAACTTTTAGGTCACGCAGATTTATCCACAACACAGATTTATACTCACGTAGAAGATAAACAGCTGGAAGAGTATCATGAAAAATATTTTCCAGGCCATCAAACAGAAAATTTTGATAAAATAGACGAATAGTTTTGTCAAAATCAAATTTCCTTTGTATATTATGTAAATGAGGGAAAATATGAAAAAAAGATTGTTAATTATTTGTGTTACAGCGCTGTCAATTATTTTTACAAGTTGTAATTATAAAAATGAGCAGCTTCTTGCAAAAAGAATTCAGCATATGGAAAAAGCTTCTGGAAATCCAACTAGTATCGAGGATATCCGTAAGGCAATTTCACAATATGATGAGGATGCTGTAGAACTTGCAAACAAAAATGGTCAGATCGGTATCTGGTATAAAATTTTAGGAACCCGCTATATTGATAAAAAAATGTATGGTGAAGCTCTTAAATGTTTTCAAAAAGCTTTGGAGTATTATCCAGACAACGAAAATCTTTATTATTATGTTGGAGTTTGTGCAGGTTATTTAAGTCATTCTGCCCTGGATTTTGAGGCTAGAGGTGATACTTCAAAAAAAGAAAATTATCTTAGACTTGCCGAAGAATCATATAAAAGAGCAATTGCGATTTACGACCGATATGCAAATCCTTTGTATGCTATTGGAATTTTATACATTTTCGAACTCGACGAACCAGAAAAAGCAATTCCTTATCTTGAACAGTATCTTACGATAGAAAAGAGGAGTATTGACGGAATGATGGTCCTTGCCAGGGCGTATTATTCTACAGAACAGTTTGATAAAGCTGTCGACTTATATGATAAAGTTATTTCATTAACAAAATCTGCTGAAAAAAAAGCACAGGCAGAAGCAAATAAAAAAGTGGTACTTGATGCTTCCTATTCAAATTAAAAATATAGATCCTGTTTTTCTTCTGTCAGTGGCAAGAATTTCGTTTTTGTCTCTGGCAGAGAAAATTATTTTATTAAAAAATCTTGACAGTTCATCAAACCTTGCGTTACTGTCTATAGAAGATATAAGTTTTCTTTGTTCCAGAAAAATCAGAGCTTCTTCGTGGGATGGTAAAAAGAATTTATTATATGCCCAGAAAGAGTATTCGATTTTAAATGCAAAGAAAATTGGATATCTTACATATTCAGACGAAGATTATCCGGCATTACTCAGAGAAACTCCTAATGCACCTCTGGTGCTTTTTTACAGGGGCAATAAGGCCGCTTTACTGGGACCGTCTGTTTCTGTTGTTGGGACGAGAAAAATAAGTCCTTATGCAAAACAGGCTACAAGCGATTTTAGTTATAAAGCTGCATTATCTGGGTGTTCGGTAATCAGTGGACTGGCCAACGGTGTTGATGGTGAAGCTCATAGAGGAGCTGTAAATGCCTGGTTTGATGTTCTGCATCAAAAAGATTGTGATTCACTTGGTAAAACGGTAGCTGTACTTCCTTGTGGAATCGATACTGTTGTTCCTTATAATCACACTACGCTTGCGTCAAAGATTATTGCAAGTGGAGGTGCCCTCGTTAGTGAATATGTGCCTGGTGTTCCCGCAGAACCCTGGCGTTTTGTTCAGAGAAACAGAATTATTGCGGCATTGTCACCTGCAACTGTTGTAATACAGGCTCCAAGTGGAAGTGGTTCATTAATTACTGCGCAATTTGCACTTGATTTTAACCGCGATGTAATGTTTCATAAGGCTGCCTTCGAAGAAAATGCTTTGACGGTTTCTAAGATGATTGAACAAAAGTTGGATGAGGATTTTGCCCAGGGTAAAATTTCTAAGTCTAAGTTAGAAAATACTGTTCAAAAGTATTTGGATTCTGGGGCTCCAGTAATTGATAGTTATGATGATTACTGTCGTTGTCTATCCGAAAAACCGGGGACACGTTGTAATAAAGATTTACAGTTAGTTTTTGAGGACATTTATGGCTGAAAAAAAAGTTTCAACTAAAAAAACAAAGAAAGTAACGCAAACATTGGTAATAGTAGAATCTCCTGCAAAGGCTCATACAATTGAAAAATATCTTGGTCCAGGTTTTACTGTAAAAGCTTCAATGGGACACCTGATAGATTTACCAAAATCAAGGCTTGCTATCGATATCGATAATAATTTTCAGCCAGAATACATAACTGTTCGTGGAAGAGCTAAATTATTAAAAGAATTACAAAAAGACGCAAAAAAATCAGATGTTGTTCTTCTTGCATCCGATAATGACCGCGAAGGAGAAGCAATCGCTTGGCATTTAAATAATGCGCTTAAAGATAAAACTGATGCCAAAATCAGTCGCATTGTTTTTAATGAAATTACACCAATAGCAATCAAGGAAGCTGTTCAGCATCCTGGAGAAATTGTAGAAAGCCGTGTAAATGCTCAAAAAGCTCGCCGAGTTTTAGACCGATTGGTTGGTTACAATTTAAGTCCTCTGTTATGGGCAAAAGTAAAAAATGGTTTGAGTGCAGGTCGTGTACAATCGGTAGCCTTAAGGCTTATTTGTGAACGAGAAGAAGAAGTTGAAAATTTTATTCCGGAAGAATACTGGTCTCTCGATGCGGACTTTGTAAAGGGTAAAACAAAGTTCACTGCACAGCTTGTAAAATATAAGGGTGAAAATCCAGAACTTAATTCTGAAAAGACTGTTAACCAGATTATCGAAGAAATCAAGAATTCTCAGTGTGTTGTTTCAAATATTAAGCAGACTGAAAAGACTGTTCGTCCTAAGGCTCCCTTTACTACTTCAAAACTTCAGCAGGCAGCTGCAAACCGTCTTGGTTTTACTTCCCGCAAAACAATGCAAATTGCACAGCAATTGTACGAAGGTGTAAATATTGGTTCAAACCGTGTCGGTCTTATTACATATATGCGAACTGACTCTGTTCGTATATCTCAGACTGCGTTAAATGATGTAAGAAACTGGCTCACAAAGAATTATCCTTCGGAACTGCCTTCAGAACCAATTGAATATTCTGTTGGAAAAGGAGCTCAGGATGCCCATGAAGGTATTCGTCCTACTTATACAGAGTACACTCCTGATTCTGTAAAAGAATATCTGACTCGCGATCAGTTACGTTTGTATACAATCATCTGGGAACGATTTGTTTCCAGTCAGATGAATAATGCTAAAACAACAACTACAAGTGCAGATATTACTGCCGGTGATGCTGTTTTCCGTGTTAGTGCCAGCAAAATTACAGAAAAAGGCTTTTACAGCGTTATAAAACTTCTCTCTTCAAAAGAAGATAAAACCGGTTCCCTTCCATCTCTCAAGGTTGGTGAAGTAATCACTTCTGATAAGTTCTATCCGGAACAGCATTTTACTCAGGGGCCTGCAAGATATACCGATGCCTCAATCGTTCGTACTCTTGAAGAAAAAGGTATTGGACGACCTTCTACTTATGCACCTATTATTTCTGTGCTCTTAGATAGATATTACATTACCCGCAGCAATAAACAGCTTGTTCCAACTCAATTAGGAAGAATGATTTGTAAGATTCTTGTAGAATCATTCCCGGATGTTATTAACGAACACTTTACCGCAGAAGTAGAAAATACTCTTGATAAAGTTGAACAGGACGAAATTGTCTGGAATAACATGATTTCAGATTTCTTTGGACCTTTTAAAAATCGTGTAGACGAAGTAATGAAGAATGTAGAAAGTGTTAAGGGTAGCCTTGATGAACCTACAGACAAGATTTGTGAAAAATGTGGAAAAACAATGATGAAAAAGCTGGGTCGATTTGGATTCTTCCTTGCTTGTTCTGGATTCCCTGAATGTCACAACACCAAATCTATTCCTCTTGCTAAATGTCCTATGCCAGGTTGTAACGGAGAAATTGTAGCTCGCAAGACAAAAGGCAGAGGTAAAGAATTTTATGGATGTACAAACTATCCAACATGTAACTTTATTTCTCACTTTAAGCCGATTGATCAGTATTGTCCAAAATGTGGCTGGTTCCTTGTAGAAAAGTTTGATAAAAAGAACGGCTCATATAAATCATGTATCAATCCTGATTGTGATTATTTGCATTCTGCAGATGACGCATCAATAGCAGAAGAAGCAGACTTATAATGAATGATAAAGATATCTCTCTAAAGACGCTTGTTGATGAGTTTTTGCTGTATCTCGAGGCTGTTAGAGGGTTGTCTTCAAATTCTATTCTTGCTTATAAAAACGATTTATCTCATCTCAAAACGGTTTTAGGTGAAAAAACTCCTTGTAATGATATTACAGCGGAAGATATTCGCTTATGTATTGCAAAACTCTCAGAAAACAATTTTTCAAGCACATCAATAAACAGATTTATATCTGCAATAAGAACTTTTTTTGCCTATTGTCAAAAATTTAGTTATA
This sequence comes from uncultured Spirochaetaceae bacterium, assembly GCA_902797305.1. Classification (GTDB taxonomy): domain Bacteria; phylum Spirochaetota; class Spirochaetia; order Treponematales; family Treponemataceae; genus Treponema_D. The sequence goes on from CADBSK010000103.1 coordinate 20,169, forward strand.
TTAAATATAATCCCAGTTTAGAAGTTCATACTGTAAAAACTGCAAAACATATGCCAAGATTTTTAACATCTCAGGAAGTTGATAAACTTTGCAATGAACCGGTTGTAAATGAGCTATTATGGGAAACAAGGGATAAGGCCTTGTTTGAGATGCTTTATTCCAGTGGTTGTCGTGTTAGTGAAATTGTTTCTCTGACCTATGAACACTTTGATTCTGAATTAAAATCTTGCGTCGTTACGGGAAAAGGTAAAAAGGATCGCCGTGTTTTTTTTGAAAAAGATGCCCGCATTGCCTTAAAAACCTATCTTGAAGATAGAAAAAAAAGATTTGAAAAAGAAGGGATAAAAGACGATTCTCATTTTATTTTTGTGAATCAAAAAGGGCATCCTCTTACAACGGGAGGAGTTCGGTATATTTTTTCAAAATATACAGGAGCGCAGGGAATAAATCATCAGATTTCACCTCACGCTATGAGGCATACTTTTGCAACATCTATGCTTTCTAATGGGGCTGATGTTAGAGTTGTTCAGGAATTGCTTGGTCATTCTTCTATTTCTACAACTCAAAGATATACGCATATAACAACTGAAAAGTTGATTGATATTTATAAAAAAGCCCATCCTCATGCAAAAGAGGATGAATAAATTAAGGAAAAACTATGGAAGAAAAAATCAGAAGTACCACTGTAGTTGCTGTAAAAAAAGATGGACATGTTGCAATGGCCGGAGATGGTCAGGTAACAGCTGGAAACACTGTTATGAAGGGAAATGCCAGAAAGGTCAGAAAGATTTACGGTGGTAAAATTATAACAGGCTTTGCAGGTAGTGTTGCAGATGCTTTTACTTTATTCGATAAATTTGAATCAAAAATAAAAGAATTTAACGGTGATTTGGAAAGAGCTGCAGTTGAACTGGCAAAGTTGTGGAGAACAGAACGATCTTTGCAAAAACTTGAAGCTCTTTTGCTGGTTGCTGATAAAGATAGAATTCTACTTATCAGTGGAGATGGTAATGTTATTGAACCGGAAAACGATGTTCTTGCAATTGGTTCCGGTGGTAATTATGCCTACGCAGCCGCTCTTGCATATCTTGAGTCAAGTAATTATTCTGCAAAAGAAATTGCAGAAAAGTCCTTGAAGATTGCAGGCGATATCTGTATTTACACAAATAATCATATAACTGTTGAGGAACTTTAATCTTATGGAAAATAAAGCCGATTTAACCCCAAAACAAATTGTAGAGCAGCTCGATCAATACATTATTGGACAGACAAATGCTAAACGGGCTGTTGCCGTTGCTCTTAGAAACCGAACAAGACGCTTAAAGCTTTCTGAAGATATCAGAGATGAAATTGCTCCAAAAAACATTCTTATGATTGGACCTACAGGTTGTGGTAAAACTGAAATCGCCCGCAGACTTGCAAAACTCTGTAATGCACCATTTTTAAAAATTGAAGCTACAAAATATACAGAAGTTGGTTATGTAGGGCGTGATGTAGAGTCTATGATTCGCGACTTGATGGCCGTGGGTTATAAAGATGTAAAAGCTGAAATGGAAGAAGAACTTAGAGAGAAGTCTGTTTCAATTGTAGAAGAAAAACTTTTGGATCTCTTACTTCCTGGTAGTGGAAAAAAAGAGGAAAGGCCTTCTGAAAATAAAGATGTAATTGTTCTCGGCGACAATAATTCTGTACAGAATCCAGAAATCTCAACTCGTGAAAAGTTTAGAGAGATGCTTAGAGAAGGTAAACTTGAAGATAGAGAAGTTGAAGTAACAGTATCAAGAAACCTTAACGGACCAAGCATGGAAATTATAACTGGCGGATCCTTAGATGATTTGCAGTCCAGCATGCAGAGCATCGTAGGAATGATGCAGGGAGGCCGCTCTAAAAAGCGTTCTGTAACAATAAAAGAAGCCAGAAAAATTCTTACAGAAGAAACTCTGGATGGTTTAGTTGATAATGATAAGGTTTGCGAAATAGCAAAGCAGCGCGTTGAAAATAGTGGAATTATCTTTATTGATGAAATCGATAAGATTGCGGTTCGCGGGCAAAATTCTGGCAATGATGTAAGCCGTGAAGGTGTGCAGAGAGATATTCTTCCAATTGTAGAAGGAAGTAATGTAAATACAAAGTTTGGGGTAATAAATACAACACATATTCTGTTTATTGCAGCAGGCGCTTTTAGTGTATCTGCTCCAAGCGATTTGATTCCTGAATTGCAGGGTAGATTCCCTCTTAGAGTTGAATTAGAATCACTTCACAAAGAAGATTTTAAGCGAATTTTAACAGAGCCTAAGAACAGTCTTATTATGCAGTATTCGTCTTTATTGAGTACCGAAAATGTAACTCTAAACATTACAGAAGATGCTATTGATCGTATGAGTGAGATAGCAGAAGAAGTAAATGGCAAGGCAGAAAATATTGGTGCGAGAAGACTTCATACAATAATGGAAAAAGTTCTAGATGAAATTAATTTTACTGCAGATGAGCATTCTGGCGAAACAATAACCATCGATGCTGAATATGTTAATAACAGCTTAAAGGATATTGTTCAAAGTCAGGATTTATCACGATATATTCTTTAATTTTATCTAATGTATTTTTTCTAAATGTCGACAATTATCTTGAAGGTGTAATAACCTTCAGGATGTCGATATGAATAGTTTTACAAGATCAGTAGATTTATTGCAGCGGGCAATGGATACAACCTCGTTGCGCTATCAGGTAACCGCTAATAATCTTGCTAACAGTGAAGTACCAAATTATAAGCGTCAGATTGTAAATTTCGAAAGTGAATTAAAACGCGCTTTTGAATCAGAAGAAAAAGCAAAATCAGGATTTCAACTCACACGCACAGATTCTCGTCATTTTGCACTTAATGAACCATACGATTATCGCGATGTAGAACCTCGTCGTGTTTTAGATTATACCTCTACAGCTAAAGCTAACGGAAATAATGTTGATGCAGAAACAGAAGCAAACAATATTCTCCAGATTCAGATGCAATACAGATTGTTAACTCAGTTAACAAGTTTTGAATTTAGCCAGCTCAACACAGTAATGAAGAAATAGAATAGGAGGGTATAATTATGGGTCTTTTTACTTCAATTAACATTGCTGCAACAGGTATGAGTGCTGAACGCCTCAGATCTGATGTAATTTCAAATAATATTGCTAATGCTTCAACTACAAGAACTCAGGAAGGTGGAGTATTTAAGCGTTCAAGAGTAATTTTTGAGCCTGTAAGTACAAAAAGCGCTCAGTGGAATATGCCTTTCGTTCCTTCTGACTTAGATAATGGTCCTGGAAAAGGTGTAAAAGTAAGAGAAATTGTAAAGGATACTTCTGAAGGTCGTTTTGTTTATGATCCAGATCATCCTGATGCAATAAAATCTGGACCACACGCAGGCTATGTAGAATATCCAAACGTAAATATTGTAAATGAAATGGTAGATTTAATCAGTGCAAGCCGTGCTTACGAAGCCAACTCTACAGTTGTAGAAGGTGCTAAGAGCATGTTCAGTGCCGCACTTGAAATTGGAAGCCGCTAGGTTTAGAATAGACTTATTGGGGGAAATTTAAGGGGGCTTTATGAAATTACCAGAAATTCAGACATTACAGATGACAAGAACAAATCCTGCTCACACAGGGGTTGCTAAACTTTCTGAAATCGCAGGAGCTCCTTTAAACAGTATTCCAAACGCTGTGGAAAACAGCGTTGAAAAGACTCGCCGTTCTTTTGATTCTTATCTTATGGAAGCCTTTAGTGCAATGAATCAGCAGCAGGTAAATGTTACTGACTTACAGCAACAGGTTATAACAGATCCTGATTCTGTAGATTTGCATGATGTTACAATTGCAATGAGTAAAGCTCGTGCAAGCTTAAATCTTGCACAATCTGTAATCGATCGTCTTGTTCAGGGATGGTCAGAAATTACTACAACACGATAAAATCCTATAAAATTACTAGTCAGAATTTATATAGTATGTTAAAATGATAATGTATTAATTTTGATAAATTCGTTCATGGAGGGGAAAATGAACGAGTGGCTTAAAAAAATGGTCGAAAAAGCCAAAAATTTTTGGAAAAATAGTAAGACCATTAGTAAAGTTATTCTTATAGGTGTTGTAGTAGTTATTGTCGTAGCAATTATTTTAGCTATAACTGTACCTTCAAAAAAAGTTTCTGTTAAACTTTTTAATTCACCATATTCAGATGAAAATACTCGTGCAGCTGCAGTAACTCGTCTTGATGAACTGGGAGCAAATCCGGTTGTTGATGACGAGGGCTATATCAGTATTGAGAATGCAGATCAAAAACAAAAATTGGTTTCAATTCTCGTTTCTGAAGGTTTAAGTCCTGCTACATGGGATCCGTTTAAGGAATATTATAACCGCAGCTGGTCCGTTACAGATCAGGAGCAGAATGTAAAATTAAAAAATGCAGTTTCATCTCAGGTTAGAATGTCCCTTGAATCCCTTGAAGATGTTAATTCTGCAATTGTGACAATCAATATTCCGGAAAAAGAACTCTTTTCTAAGGATCAGAATCCTGTTTCTGCAGGTATTGTTCTTACTCTAAACCGACAGAGTGATTTACCAACAAATACTAAACGACAAAAAAATCTTGAAAGACTCGTTTTAACCCTCATCGAAGGTTTAACTCATGATAATTTAACAATTTCTGACAGAGAAGGTAATATTCTTAACGATTTTACCGGTCTTGAAGATGCAACTCGCCTAACTCTTATCGAACGTGAACAAAAAATCCGTCATAAAGAAGAAGCTCAGTTAAAGGCCTCAATTCTAAAGTCTTTGCAGTATCAGGTTTCTGAAAAACGCCTTATGGATTTGAATGTCTATATCGAAATGGATATGTCTCAGCGTTCTTCGGAATCTACCGTGTACAGTCCAATTGAGCGTAAGGCTGATAATCCAAATACTCCATATGATGATTCTGAATATGTAGATTCTTTACCGGTATCAGAACAGACAGTTACAAAAGAATGGCAGGGAACAGGTTTTAATCCTGAAGGTCCTACAGGTGTTGAAGGACAGACCCCTCCTGTTTATTCAGATAATTCAAATGTAATAGGCAAATCAGTTGAAACTGGAACAACAAAAAATAATGTAATTAATACAAAACATATAACTGAAATAACTTCTCCTCAGATTGGACGTCGTTCCGTTTCTTTAAACATCGATGGACGCTGGGATATTATTAAAGATTCAAAAACTCATCAATACAAAATTGATGATGAAACAGGAAATCTCATGTGGAAATACACTCCTGTTTCAGAAGTTGAATTAAAACAGTTTAAGGAAATTGTTGAAGGCGCAATTGCATACGATGCAACACGTGGAGACCTCGTAGTTGTAACAAATATTCCTGTTGACCGCTCAGAAGAGCATGAAAAGTTTCAGGAAGAATATTTCAAGAAAATTCAGACTCGTAAAACAATTCTTCTTAGCCTTGCTGCTGTTGCAATTGTACTTGTCGGATTTATCTTATTCCGTATTATCAGTAAAGAAATTGAACGTCGTAAACGACTTAGAGAAGAAGAGCTTCTCAGAAAGCAGCAGGCTGCCCGAGAACAGGCTCTTTGGGATGCAAAAGACGATGCTGGTGTTGCTGTTACGATGTCGGTCGAAGAAAGCCGCCGTGCAGAACTTCAGGAAAATGCAATCAATATGGCAAAGGAACATCCGGAAGATGTTGCAATGCTCATACGTACATGGTTGATGGAGGAATAGAAAAATGGCTGATGAAGATTCAAAACCAACCTCAAATCCTAAACCGATTCCAAAACCAGGCAGCTTAAAACCAGCCGGAAGTGGAAAAAAAGATAGAAAAGATTATAAAAGTCTTACAGGAAGACAGAAGGCTGCGATTTTCCTTGTTTCTCTTGGTTCAGACGTTTCTTCTGAAATCATGAAACACCTTCGCGAAGACGAAGTTGAAACCTTAACATTTGAAATTGCCCGTCTTGAAACAGTAGATGCAGAATATAAAGATGCAGTTCTTGAAGAATTTCAGGAATTGATGAATGCGCAGAACTTTATTACTACTGGTGGTATTGATTATGCCCGTGAGCTTTTGGAAAAGTCTTTGGGTTCTCAAAAGGCAATCGATATTATCAATCGTCTTACTTCCAGTTTACAGGTTCGTCCATTCGATTTTATTCGTCGAACAGACCCTGCTCACCTTTTAAACTTTATTCAGCAGGAATATCCTCAAACTATTGCTTTGATTCTGGCATATCTTGAACCTGGAAAAGCAGCTGTAATTTTGCAAAATCTTCCGGAAGAAATGCAGCCGGAAGTTTCTAAGCGACTTGCTACCATGGACCGAACCAGTCCTGATGTATTAAGAGAGGTTGAACGAGTTCTTGAAAAGAAGCTTTCTACACTTTCTAGTGAAGACTACACTGCTGCCGGTGGTGTTGAATCTATCGTTGAAATTTTGAACCTTGTAGATCGTTCTTCCGAAAAAGCTATTATCGAATCTTTGGAAGAAGAAGATCCGGATTTGGCAGAAGAAATCAAAAAGCGAATGTTCGTATTCGAAGATATCGTTATGCTGGACGACCGCGCTATTCAGAAAGTACTTCGAGAAGTCGATGTCAACGAATTGTCAAAAGCGCTTAAATCTGTTGATGCCGAAGTTCAGGATAAGATTTTCCGTAACATGTCTAAACGTGCTGCCAGCATGTTAAAAGAAGATATGGAATTCATGGGTCCTGTTCGTTTGAAGGATGTAGAAGAAGCTCAGCAGAAGATTGTATCTACAATTCGACGTCTTGAAGATTCTGGTGAAATTGTTATTGCCCGCTCTGGCGAAGACGAGCTTGTTTCATAATATTTTGAGGTTTAACAAATGGCTAAAATTGTATTCAGACCAAATGAAATTAAAGCTAAAGATGATGACAAGAAAATTGTTTTGCCTTTAATTCATAATTACGCACCTGTTGTAGAGGAACCTGAAGTTGTTGAAGAAGTTTATCAGGGACCTACTGCGGATGATTTGCGTCGAGAAGCTGAAGCATTTAAAGCCGGTTGGGAAATTGAAAAACAGCAGATGTTAGCACAGGCCCAGGCTTCTGCTGATGATATTGTAAAAAAAGCGGAAGAAGCTGCCTTTGCAGAAGTAAAAAGACAAACAGATCAGGCTCAGATTATTAAAACGGATGCTCAATCTGAAGCAGATAAAATCCTGGCACAAGCAAAAGAAGAAGCAGCTCAGATAATTGCAAAAGCTCATGAAGATGAACAGCACATTAAGGGCGGAGCTAATGAAGACGGTTATAAAGAAGGTTATGATTTAGGTTATCAGGCCGGCCAAGACGAGATTAATCGTTTGATTGAGAGACTTCATAAAATTCTTGAAGGCGTAATGGCTCGCCGGGAAGAAATCCTTAAGGATACAGAAACTCAAATTGTAGAACTTGTAATCCTGATGACTAGAAAGGTTGTAAAAGTTATTAGTGAAAACCAGAAATCTGTAATTATGGGAAATGTTCTTGCGGCTCTTAAAAAAGTAAAGACTCGCGGAGATGTTACAGTTCGAGTAAATATGGATGATCTTAAACTTACAACTCAGAATATTGATGAATTTATTAAAAGAGTTGAAAATGTTCAGGGAATCACAGTTCTTGAAGATTCTACCGTTGATAGAGGCGGATGTATTGTTGAAACTGATTTTGGAGCAATTGATGCCCGTATTTCAAGTCAGCTTGGAGAACTTGAAAATAAGATTCTGGAAATCTCTCCTGTTAAGAACATAACAAAAACTAATACGATTGTTGACTAAAAGGAGATAGGGTGGGAATGTCTTCTGAACAATTAAACGAATCTGACTCATTTAACCATATTTTTAATTTTTCGAAATATCTTGATTCTGTAAAAACTACTGAACCGATTAAGTACATCGGACATGTTAGCGCTGTAAAAGGACTTGAAGTTTTAAGTAATGGTCCTGTGGCAAAGATTGGTGAAATCTGCACAATTAGATTAAAAAATAAAACCGAATTAATGGCAGAAGTTGTTGGTTTAAAAGACAAGTCCGTAAGTCTTACCGTTTATGGAAATACAACAGGTATTGAAATTGGATGTGAAGTTGTAGCCAGTGGAAAACCTTTACAAGTTCCAGTTGGATTTAATCTTTTAGGAAGAACAATTGACGCTACTGGTAAGCCAACCGATGGGAAAGGTGAGCTTGTTCCTGAAGCATATTATCCTGCAGAAAACTCCGCACCTGATGCAATGACGAAAAAAGAAATCAACAGAAGAATTACTACCGGTGTCAGGGCAATTGATGCAATGCTTACTATCGGTAAAGGTCAGCGTATAGGAATTTTTGCAGGTTCTGGTGTTGGTAAATCCACTCTTTTATCAATGGTTGCCCGTAACACAGATGCAGATATTAACGTAATCGGTTTGATTGGCGAACGTGGCCGAGAAGTTTTAGACTTTATCAATCGAGATCTTGGTCCTGAAGGTATGAAGCGTTCTGTAGTTGTTGTTGCAAAAGGTGATGAACCTTCTATCTGTCGTTTAAGAGCTGCTCAGGTATGTACCGCCATTGCTGAGTATTTTAGAGATCAGGGCAAAGATGTAATGCTCATGATGGATAATGTAACTCGTTTTGCAAAAGCTCAGCGTGAAATTAGTTTAAGTAAAGGCGAGCCACCAGCTCAAAATGGATATACTCCAAGTGTTTTTGATTCTATTCCTAAACTTCTTGAAAGAACCGGTACCAATGATAAGGGTACAATTACAGCTTTGTATGCAGTTTTGGTAGATGGTGATGATATGAATGAACCGATTGCCGATTGTGTTAGAGGCGTTCTGGATGGGCATATCGTTTTGAGCCGCAATCTTGCAGCATCTTTTCATTATCCGGCTATTGATGTTCTGCAGTCTATCAGTCGTCTTTCTAAGCGGGTTACAGGAAGACAGACTCAGCGCGCATACGGAAAAGTCCGTGAACTTATGGCTGTATACCAGAATAATGTTAAGATGATTAATGCAGGCATTTACGAAAAAGGTAATTCTGCTTCTATTGATAATGCAATTGATAAGCATGATGCAATAGAAGAGTTTTTAAAGCAAGAAGAAGACGAAAAGTGTTCTATGAAAGACACCCTGGATAAACTAAGTGCACTTACAGGTGTTGAAATACCAGAAACTGAATACGATGAAAATCCTCATCAATTTGATGATTAGTCAAAAAGGATCTCATGAAGAAGTTTGTATTTGATTTACAAGACATTCTGGATATTCGAAAATTTGAACAACAACAGGCAGAAATAGAATTAGGAAAGGCTCTTGGGGTCGAAAACGAGATTCAGCAAAAGTTGAATGCCTTAGCTGTTAGACAGGCATCAATTCAAAAAACTATGAAAGGCAGCACTGATTTTAATGATATAGCAAGTGCAAATCAGTTTTATTCCTATGTTCGTACCTCATCAGAAGAATTAATGAATCAAATGGCTCAGGCAAAGCTAATAACCGAACAAAAGAGAAAAATCTTAAAAGAATGCATGAAAAAAACTGATGCTCTTGAGAGTCTAAAAGAATCAGAAGAGCAGGAGTTTAATCAGGAATTAAAACGCAAGGAAGCAAAACAGATAGATGATATTGTAACCGGGCGTTTTAATATTTAAATGCGCTTCCACCAATAAATTCTCGGATAATAGAGCGAGGTGGAACTGCCGTTGGCGCAATTGTTGCAAAATTATCTAAGAATCTTAACAATTCGCAGGCTTCTGCATATTCAGGTTCAGTTGGTTTTACACATCTTAAAAGTGGATCTGCAAATACCTTTAGAACGCTCAATTCATAATCCAGTGCTGTATTTAGGATTGCATCAGCATTATTCTGGAATGGGAAGATGTGCTGTTCTTCTCCATTTCTAACACTTGGCCACATTGCGATTGTTCCTGCAGCTGATTTTCCGCGGAACTGATAATCACGAACAATTCTACGAATCAAACGGTTATCGCTGGCAGAAATTCTGTTATGGTCATCCACATTTAACTGGGTTAGTGCCGATAAATAGATTTTAAACTTAAGTTCAGCAGGAATTTTTGGTGTTAATTTATCGTTTAATCCGTGGATTCCTTCCATAATGAGGATTTCTCCTTCTTTGAGAGTCATTTTATTCTTTTCATCAAAGGTTTGAGTTCCATTATGGAAATTATAGGTTGGAATAATTACTTCTTTTCCTGCAAAAAGATCTACAAGGTTCTGATTTAAAAGGTCGATATCTAGAGCTTCTAGACATTCAAAATCTGGATTTCCATCTTTATCTCTTGGAGTTCGTGAGTGATCTACATAATAGCAGTCCAGGCTGATTACTTTTGGGTTTATACCAAGAGCCTGTAATTCCAGGGAGAGTTTTTTACTTGTTGTTGTTTTTCCAGAGCTTGAAGGTCCTGCGATTAATACAACTCTTGCTGTTTTTTTCTTTTCGATCTGAGTTGCAATCATAGAAATACATTTTTGCTGGAAAGTTTCGGTGATATCAATAAAGTCGTTGATTTTTCGCTCGATTACAAGCTTATTTAAATCAGCTACGCTTGTAACATTGACGCGTTTTCCCCACTCTTTGTAGTTGTGATATACCTCAAAAAGTTTTGGCTGGTCGACAAATGGGGTAAGCTTATCCGGGTTTTTTCGTCCCGGAAATCTAAGTAAAAATCCATCAGCATAGGGAAGTAATTCATATATTGTAAGACAGCCTGTGGATTGAACCAGGGGACCAAAGTAGAGATCTGAAAAGTCCTCAAGTATGTTGATTTTAATCCTTGGAGGACAAGTGTAATTCATTTGTAACAGAGTTTGCTTGAGCCCGAGTTTTGTTAAAAGGTCAACAGCTTCTGTATAGGAGATGTGTTTAGAAGAAATTATAATGTCTTTTTTTACAAGTTCCTGCATTTCATTATTAATGTTTTTGAGGGCTTCAGGAATATTATCTTTGCAATTTTCTAATGTATAGAAGAAACCGTGTTCCAGACTATGTCCAACTAAAAGGCGGGCTTCTGGATAAACTTTGTGTGTTGCTGCAGCTAGTAAAAAGCATAAAGAACGTCTATAAATTTTAGCACCGTCTTTTGAGTTCTGATATACAGGCTCAATAGAAGCATTGTATTTTAGTTTTTTATCAAGAGGATAAATCTTGTTGTTAATTTTAAATGCAAAGATTTTATCTGGGTCGTTAAACATTCCCGCCAGGGCTCTTACTTCTGTTCCAGTAGGGATTTCTTGTACTGATGTTCCGTTAAAATTGATTTTTAGCATTGATTTTTCCATAAAAGTGCTCCTTAGGGTGAAAATTCTTATAAATATTTTACATCGGAACTGTCAGAAGTCAAAAAAATAGTTTATAATATTGATATGCAAACTTTTACATGGAATGTGATTTCTTCACAGAGTAGTACAATTCCTTTTTTTCAGAAGGGATCAGCTTTAACTATCGGGTCTTTTGATGGACCTCATATTGGTCATAGTGTCTTGTTTGACAAGGTTTTGGATGCGGCAAAACAGCATGGGCTGGTTGCTGGCGTTGTTACTTTTGTAAAGCCTCTTCCTGGTATTAAATATGCAGGGAACTATCTTGGCGATATTTCTACACTGCGATTAAGACTCGCTGAATACGAAAAACGAGGCTTTGATTTTGCGATTGTAATCGATTTTACAAAAGAATTTAGCAGAATGGAAGGTACAGATTTTCTTTCTGTATTGGCTAAGGTTTGTAAAATGAAATACATTGTAGAAGGGCAGGACTTTAACTGTGGAAAAGATGGTTTATGTGTAAAGGAACGTATTTTAACATTTGCACAGGCAAACCGCTTTGTTGCCGAGTTTATTCCTTCTGTAATGTACAATGACCACAGAGTTAGTTCTTCTTTGATTCGTATGAATGTAGAATCAGGTGATTTTAAAACTGTTTCACAGATGCTCGGAAGGCCTTATTCTATTGACCTTGCAGATGCTGAGTATACTAAAAATGGAGCTAATTCACTGGTTTATAGAAAGAATCAAATCAATCAGGTTGTTCCTACTAAGGGTGTTTATTCTGTAAAACTTGAAGATGATGTTGAAGCAAAACTTGAAGTAAATGCAGAATCTATTATTCTTGAATTGCCTCAGGGATTTGTAAACGAAGTTCAGACGATTAGTTTTTAATCAATAATATAAAGAAATAATTATTTTATAGTTGTTGATTAAAGACCTTAAATTTTATATAGTTAAATAACTGTTGTACGGTATTATTGGGATTTCTTCCCTTAAACCCGGGATTTGACCTTCAATTTTACCGCGAATGACAGAAAAATTATATTCAGGGGTTCCATAATGGCACTTTCAAAAGAAACAACTTCTTCAATTGTATCAAAATTCGGTGCAAAAGAAGGCGACACAGGTAGTGTAAAAGTTCAGATTGCTCTTCTTACAGAAAGAACAAAGCAGCTTACAGAACACACAAAAGCATTCCCAAAAGATGCTGGTGCTAAGCGTGCATTGCTCAAAGTTGTAGGTCAGCGCCGCAAGATGCTTCGTTACTACGAAAGCACAGATCTTGAAGGCTACCGTGCATTTATCAAGGAACTTGGACTTCGTAAGTAGTTCTTGTTTTCTGGAAAGAACCCATCTTGTTTTACAGGATGGGTTTTATTATTTAGGGTTTATTACAAACCCTAAAAACGGCGAAGTCAAGGCTTTAAGCGTACGCGTGCCTTGACTCGACGTATTTTAAATATTTGTTTACAGCCCGATTTTGAACCAGGGCAAACGCATTATATTTGACTTTGTATCAAAAATGGCGTGAAGGAGCAAACTGGCTTACAAAAACGCGTGTAGCAAACTAGTTTGCGGTTTTGATAAGCCGTTTTTGCGACTGGGAGCCATTTTTGTAGGCAGAACACTTTATAATGCGTTTGCCCTGACTTGGAATGACTGTCTTGTGTACTCTGAAGGCTATTTCTGCTATAATCTATTGAATGAGCCGAATCGTTACTGTTCAGAAAATGGTCTCCGGGGGCGACTGTCTTGCCCAGGTCAACGGAAAAAATGTTTTCATTCCTTTTGCACTTCCCGGTGAGGAGCTTGAAATCGAAGTCACTAAGTCCTTCCGTGACTACGACCTTGCAAAAATCGTCAGAATCATAACTCCTTCCCCCCACCGGGTCCAGCCTTTCTGCCCTCTTTACGGTATTTGCGGCGGCTGTAACATGCAGCACATCGACAGTGAATATCAAAAAGAACTCCGAAAATCAATCTTAAAAGAATGTTTTGAGCGGGAAGGAATCGAAAATCTACCCCAAATCGAGGTAATTTCAGGCAGCGATAAAAATTACCGCTCAAGAATCCAGCTCACGAACGGCGGCTTCAACAAAAAAGAATCAAATGAAATCGTAAATCTTGAAAACTGCCCCATCGTCACAAAAGAGCTGAACGACTATTTCAAAACCACCCCGCAAAAAGAGCGTCCGAGGGGACGTATCCACATTTTTGGTGACGAGCGCATTTCTTCTGACTCAAAGGTAATCATAGCCGAAGAGAGGGAGCGGCCATCAAGAGAAATCAAAATTCAGGGAGCAAGCTCAAAGAAAAAAGAAAAGCTCCGTCTTCAGCAGAACCGCCATTTTGCCGGCACCACGCTCAATCAGAATAACCGCTGTGAGGTCGAGATTCTCGGTAAAAAAATCGCTTTTGATGTTCAGGGCTTCTTCCAGTCAAACCTTGAGGTTCTCGAAAAGACAATCTCCGAGGTCACACGAAATATGGGCGGGCGCAATGTCCTCGACATGTACTCAGGCTGCGGAACTTTCTCGGTCTTCTTCGCTGATTTATTCGACAAAGTTTGTCTGGTCGAGCACAACAGGGACGCCATAGTCTTTGCAGAGCAGAATCTTCTTGGAAAAAAACACGAGAGTTTCGGTCTTTCTGGCGAGAACTGGATTAAATACAGCGCAGACAATTACATGGCTCAGAACGGCTCCTTTGAGGCTGTGGTCATCGACCCTCCCCGAAGCGGAATGGAAAAAGAAGTCTGCAAGTGGCTTTGCCGCTCAAAAATTCCCCAGATACGCTCTGTCAGCTGCAATCCCAGCACCCATGCCCGTGACGCTTCTTTCCTTGTAAAGTCAGGCTATCATCTTTCAAAATTATATCTTCTTGATTTCTACCCTCACACAGCCCACATAGAATCCTTAGCATGTTTCGAGTACACAGAGTAAAAAAATGAGCAGATTCCTTATAAAAAAAGTTTTCATCAAATCAAGAATCCTCATCTTGCGGGCATTTTTCCTTGCCCTGCTCCCTGCTCCCTGCTCCCTGCTCTCTGCAAATTCCCCTTTGCGCTCCGCAGACCTTGCGCATCAGGAACCGAGCTGGCAGGCCGTAATCGGCGGAAACGCCGTCTCTCCCTGCATTGAGACTTCTTACGGAATCGCCCTTCTGAGCGACGGCCGCCTCCTTTCAGCCTGCACGAATTCTGGCGTTGTAATCTGGCAGAGGAGCATCAAGGGCCGCCCATCGCCCTACCTGGCTTCTTTTGGTGACTTTCTTTATGTGGTGACAGACAGCTCCACACTTAACCTGGTGAATCCTTCAGGCCTCACTCTCTGGAGTGCCAAATGTCCCTTTAAAATCACTGATTTTCCTGTGGTCGGTCGTGACGGCAGGGTTTTTGTCCGGGGAAATAAAGCCATAGCCTGTTTTGGCCTTGACGGAAAACGCAAGTGGATCGATGACATCGAGGAAGTGGGAAATCTGCCCATTTCTGTGCTTGATGACGGAAGCCTGCTTCTTTTTCTTAAAAAGGCCAGAAACAATCAGACCGTCGCAAAAAGATTCTCGCCCTTTGGAGAAAAGCTTGAGGATATAACCTTTACGGCAACCCTTTCTTCCTGCGAAAGCTGTGACAAGGGCGTTCTTGTTTCCCTCTCAAACGGCTCAGTGGGCCTGGTTACTGTCGAAAACGGTGAGGCCGGCACAAAATGGGTCAACGGCTCCGGAAACAGCAGGGGGGCTTTTAAAATCTGCTACTCAGCAGGAAGCTCCAATGCAGCCTTCTTTTTTCAGAACGGAAGCAAAACCGAGACAGTAATAGTGCGTGCCTCAGACGGAAAGATTCTAAAACGTTTTCAGGTAGGACAAATCGCCTCTTCTGATTTCAAACTTGCCCGTGCCACCCAGTCAGGCTATTTCATCAGTGGTGCCTACACTGCCTGCGAATTTCTTGAGGACGGCACAATAATGTACGCTGCCAGCCTTCCTCCATCATCAAGCTGGAGCTCGCTTTTCTATACCAGCAAGAATTACATAATACTTTGCATGAAAGACTGGACCATGAAGGCCTTCCTTATGAACCAGACCACGAAATCAAGGATAATCAACTCAAAGCTAAAGTCAATCTCTTACATTCCTTCTATAAAATATGACCCGGTGAGCGCAGAGCTGGGAATCCGTCCCCTGAACGAGGAGAAAATGAGCGAAATTTCCGCCGCTTTCAAAAAGGGAGACTATGGGGAACTGGAAAAAGAATACCTCACTTTGCTAAAGACCGAGGCAGAAAATTACATAAATGCCTATGCCACTCAGACTTCTTTTTCAAGTCAGGGACATTCTAATTTCTTTTCTGAGAACGCCGTATACACCCAAAATCTGCTTTATTTGATGGGAAAAACCGGATGCCGAGACTTTTCCACTCTTTTTGCCAGACTCCTGCAGAGTAACCTTGATTCAGGTCAGCTCCTTTCAGTCATTGCATCAGCCGGAAACGCCGGCTACGATGAGGGCGGACAAATGCTTTCTTCTCTTGAAAAACTCGTCATGGGAAAAATTCAGCCTTCCCAAACCCTGCTGCTGAAGGCCGTCTGTGATTCTACTTATGAGATTTGCCGTTACATGGGGAGACCTGCACTGAACAAACAGGGAAAAAACATAATCTCTCACCTTTTTTATCCTCAGTATGACAAGAATGTGCGCGACTATGCCCGAACTGTTCTCACAAAAATGATTGATTTGGAAAAAAAATAAATTATCTTTTGAATCATTTAGTGGTATTTAAGAAACTTTTATGATATAATTGAAGTGTTCTTTAAAGGAGGATTTAATGAACGAAAAAAAAGTTCTAAAAAAAATCGTAGCGGCTGTCCTGGCTCTGTCAGCTTTCGCAAGTCTGGCCGCGCTTGAAGTAGACCGGAGCGAAATTCAGAGTGCTGGAGCTGCAAATGAAATCGTATTCAGAAACTATTCTGGCCCTCATTCCGTAATCAACACAATCCAGCAAATTCGAGCAATCGGCTCTCA
>CADBSK010000104.1 GCA_902797305.1 uncultured Spirochaetaceae bacterium
AGCAAACTAGTTTGCGGTTTTGATAAGCCGGTTTTGCGACTGGGAGCCATTTTTGTAGGCAGAACAGTTTATAATGCGGTTGCCCTGTTAATAACATCTTGAAGAATGCCTTGTAAATAATTATTATATAGTAATTATTTACATTTTTTTTGGAGGTGAACCAAATGGTTCCAACATTAATTAAAGATTTACTAAATACTAAACCAGAAGGACAGAAAGTTACTGTCTGCGGATGGGTGCGCACAGTTCGCGACTCAAAAAACTTAGTTTTTATTCAGGTAAATGACGGAAGCGCCTTTGCAAACATTCAGCTTACCTTTGACAGAAACGCTCCTTCAAATAATGCAAATGTAAATAATATTGAAGAAGAACTTAAAAAATTGAACACAGGTGCCTCTATTCGTGCAGAAGGTATTCTTATAGAAAGCCCTGCATCAGGACAGTCAGTAGAAGTTACTCTTGAAAATTTAAAGATGCTTGGCGCATGTAACCCTGAGGAATATCCGCTTCAGAAAAACAAGATGAGCATGGAATACCTTAGAACCAACGCTCACCTGAGAGCCCGCACAAACACATTCGGTGCAGTTTACCGTGTTCGTAACCAGATGGCATTTGCCGTTCATTCTTTCTTTCAGGAAAGAGGCTTTCAGTACATCAATGCCCCGGAAATCACCTGTTCTGACTGTGAAGGTGCAGGCGAAATGTTCCAGGTAACTACCCTTTCCATGGAAAAAATTGCAGAAATGGGTGTTAAAGCCGGAATTGGCGGAATGAAAATCGAAGATGCTCACAAGATTGTTGACTATTCAAAAGACTTCTTTGGAAAGAAAGCTTCTCTCACCGTATCAGGCCAGCTGGAAGCAGAAACAATGGCAACAGCCCTAAGCCGCGTATATACATTCGGACCTACTTTCCGCGCAGAAAACTCAAATACTCCTCGTCACCTTGCTGAGTTCTGGATGATTGAACCAGAAATGGCTTTCTTTGATTTGAACGACGACATGGATATTCAGGAAGACTTTGTAAAATATCTTTTGAACTGGGCTCTTACAAAATGCCGCGCTGACCTTGAATTCTTTGATAAGAGAATTCAGCCAGGCCTTATCGAAAGCCTAACAAAAGTAGCTAATGCAAAGTTCGTTCGTATTTCTTATACAGATGCAATCGCAAAACTTGAAGAGGCTGCTGCAAATGGCGCAAAATTTGAATTCAAACCATACTGGGGATGCGACATCGCAACTGAACACGAACGCTATCTTACAGAAAAGATTTTCGGCTGCCCTGTAATGGTTTACAACTATCCAAAAGAAATCAAATCTTTCTACATGAAACAGAATGATGACGGAAAAACCGTAAAAGCTGTAGACGTTCTGGTTCCTGGAATCGGTGAACTTATCGGCGGCTCTGAACGCGAAGAAGACTACGATAAGCTCTGTGCAGAAATCGAACGCCGGGGAATGGACAAATCAATCTATGACTGGTATCTGGACCTTAGAAAGTTTGGTACAGTTCCTCACTCAGGATTCGGTCTTGGATTTGAACGCCTTATCCGCTATGTAACTGGAATGGAAAACATCAGGGACGTTATTCCTTATCCACGAGCACCAAAGTTGGCGGACTTTTAGTCCACCAACTTTAACGAGTTTTTGCATTCGCAAAAACATCGCAAAACTGGCAGATTTCTAATTAAATGGATTTTAAGACTAAACTTAAAGGGTTTTTCTCAAAAATCGGGCAGACGACATATCTGACTTCTATTTTCTATTTTGAAAACAATCTCGGAAATGCCGCTTCTGCCTGCACCTTTGGTTTTATCTTTTCTTTTATCCCGATTTTAATGGTAATCATTACCAGCTGTATCGGAATCATAAAAATCAACCCTGCCATCGCGGATTGGATTATAAACTGGAGCAAGCAGTTCAACCTGTTTTTTGATGTGGAAGAATACATCAACCGCATTTCTGAGATGCATTCTATAACGGGTATTAACATTGTTCTTGCCTTTTTTATAATTTGGATGGCTCGAAAACTATTTGCCTCCATTATTAGTGGTATGGCAAACATATTCCGAAAAAAAGCTCCCGTTCGACCAATTTTTAATCAACTTTTGACTTTTATTGGAGAAATTTTATTAGTTCTTGTCTGTGCGGTCGTCTTCTTTACAACCTTTATTTCAAGACAGATTTTAACTCTCCCACTTTTTGAACACATAAAGCAGTATGCTCCGATTCTTTTCAGCAACCTCTCAAACAATATTGTCTTGATTTCGTTTTATTCTGTTCTTTTTATCTTTACTTCAATCTGCTACCGTGTAATGTCAGGAACAAAACCACCAATAAAACTTTGCCTTTTAAATTCGATCCTTTGTATTGTCGTTTTTTATGTCGTTGTAACAATCATTTCAAAAACTATAAATAAGGCCAATTACAGCACAATCTATGGGGCCTTAAGCAGCATGATGATTCTTTTATTTGAAGTATGGTTCTTTTTTATAATTTTCATGACCTGCGCCCAGATTCTTTATGTAGAACAGTTTTTTGATTCCCTTTTAATTGGCGAGCTTTACCTTATGCCAGAGCACGATAAAACTGGATTGTTCAATACTTTGAGACGAGTGCTTTTTATCACCCCTAGCTCCCTCATGAAAAAAGACAACATTGTTAATTACAATGTCGGTGAACCTATCTACACAAAAGACAGTGAAGTAGAATTCATCTATTTCATTGTAGAAGGCGAAGTAAGCGAATACCGAAACCAAACCGAAATTATCCACGAAAAAGGCACTTCTTTTGGAGAACCAGAGTTCATGCTAAACTCCAAACGGATTTCAGAAAGTTACGCCAAAACCCCTTGTACCATTTTGCAAATCCCATCCCACGATTTTTCAGAACTAATCGAAAAAAATCCAAAGGCAGCAGCCAAAGCTATGAGTTCCATTTCTTATTACACTGAAAAGTTGATTAAAAATATATAAGGCGAAGGTCGAACTGCAAAGGCACATAAAAAATTGGCGGGAAGCGAAGTTCTGACTCAAACAAACATCTGCACAAGCGAAGCGCGGAAGCCGTAAAGGGTGAAGGTCGAATATTATGAAGAGGCATAAAAATTGACGCGAGGGAGGATTAAGTGGAACGAAAACATTCTGTTTGTTGTTTTCGCGATAGCGAAAGAAATAATAGTTTCTTTACAACAAACAGCATGTAGCGCTATATAGCGCGGTTTCGATTCCACACAAGCCGACCGTGAGTAAATTTTTAAGTGTAGTACTAGTTACTCGACATTCACTCTTATAAATATTATACTTGTCAAATGAAACGTTCTAAAATTGTTGTATTAGATTTTGGTAGCCAGTATGCACACCTTATCGCAAAAAGATTCCGTATGCTCGGCTACTATTCAGAAATTGCCTTGCCTTCCACCGATCTTTCAGTATTCGAAAACTGTAAGGGTATCGTTTTTAGTGGAGGACCAAGTTCCGTATACGAAGAAAATATCCCTGATTTCAATGAAAAGATTCTCGAACTGGATATTCCCATTCTTGGCTTATGCTATGGGCACCAGCTTATTGCTAAATGCTACGGCGGAAATGTAGGAAAAGCAGAAGTGGGAGAGTTTGGTTTTGCAGAACTTCACTTAAATTCTGAAGTAAAATCTCCCCTTTTTGAAGGAATTGAACCTGTTCAGCAGGTATGGATGAGCCACCAGGACGGAGTTCTTTCTCTTGGAGATGGCTTTGAAGTTGTCGGCTCTACAAAAGATTGTCCTTACGCCGCACTTCAGAATCTTTCTAAAAAGAGATTTAGTCTTCAGTGCCATTGTGAAGTAAAAGACACCCCTTGCGGGAACCAGATTTTTGAAAACTTTGCACACTACTGCAAAATGGAACGCAACTGGGATCAGGACACTGTTCTTAATGTAATCCTTGAAGGAATTAAAAAGGACGCAGCAGGTCGTAATGTTCTTTTGTTCTTGAGCGGAGGAGTAGACTCAACAATCACATTCGCGCTTTTGAACAAAGCTCTTGGACAGGACAGAGTATTAGGACTTCATATCGACAACGGCTTTATGCGCAAAAATGAAAGCGCAAACGTTGCTGAAGCATATAAAAAATTCGGTTTTACAAATTTTATCGTAGAAGACGCTTCCGAAAGTTTCTTAAAGGCTATCAGCGGCCTTACAGATCCTCAGAAAAAACGTATGGCTGTTGGAGAAAACTTCATCACAGTAAGAAACGAAGTTGTAGCAAAACAACATCTAGATGAAAATCAATGGTTATTAGCACAAGGAACTCTTTATCCGGATATCATTGAATCAGGTGGTACCAAAAACTCTAAAACAATTAAAACTCATCATAACCGCGTTGACGGAATCCAGAAATTGATTGCAAAAGGTCTCATCATTGAACCAATCAAGGATTTATACAAAGACGAAGTTAGAGCAATCGGTAAAAAACTTGGGCTTTCTGATGAACTTGTAATGCGTCATCCATTCCCGGGACCTGGTCTTAGCATCAATGTTCTTTGTAACGACGGAAAAAGCTGGACAGAAAAAGACGAAGAGGAATTTAAGCTTGCTCAAAAAGAATTAGATGAAGTTATTCTCGATCAGTTCTGTCCTAACTGTACCCAGTCTCTCAAACGAAGTGTTCTTCCTGTACGCTCTGTGGGAGTTCAAGGTGATTTTAGAACTTACAGATTCCCAGCAGTTCTTACTTTTGCAGACGAAGGAAACGGTTTTTATCATCTTCCAAAAATCCGCGAAAAGGTAGAAAACGCTTCAAGTTCAATTACTAACAGTGCTAAATACCTGAATAGAACAATTATCAAACTATATCAAAATCCAAATTGTAAGGATCAGGACTTTGCTCTTAGAGAAGGATACTGCGACAAACGTCGGCTTGATCAGTTAAGAGAAGTAGATAATATCGTTCTTACAGAATTACACAAAAGCGGCTGGTACGATAAAATCTTCCAGCACTTAACAATCGATTTACCATATGCAACACGACAAGACCATGCAAGTTTTGTTTTGCGACCTGTATGCTCAGAAGATGTTATGACAGCCCGCTTTGCATGGATTGACAAAGATGTTATGGATTCTATCCTTAAGCAGATTGCAAAACTAGACTTTGTTGATGCAGTATTCTTTGATGCAACCAACAAGCCGCCTGCTACTTTTGGATGGGAATAGTAAAAATCTCTTTTTTGCGCCCCTTTGATTGTATTTTAACAATCAAAGGGAATTAGAGGTTCAAGAGTTTTTTAAGATACTCAGCAACGCCGTCAGAATCATTGCTAAGTGCAATATCATCGCTAATCTCTTTAACCTGACTGATAGCGTTTTGCATAGCAATTCCTTTACCACAGAGTTTTAACATTCCAATATCGTTAAAATCATCGCCAAAAGCAATAATATCAGAACATTCAAACCCAAGATAAGAGCAGAGATACTTTATAGCATTTTCTTTTGTAGCTTCTTTGTTAGAAAACTTGTACCAGGGAATATCAGAAAAAGGAAGCGCATCGCAAGCTTTAACCGACTGACAGATTTTTTTAACAGCCTCTTCTGACTGGGTTTGCACACAAATCTTCATGGCAGGAATTTTAAAATCCCTAAAATCATCGTATATTGAATCAGGATAAAATGAAGTTGATTTATCATGCAATCTGTTCCAATATAAATTATCAAGAGTATCAAGAGTTATTTCGGCATTTTCCCCACAGGCAGAATAACTTTGGCTCAATATAGTACGAGTTTCTTCTAACGAAAAAGTGCGGGTATAGATAATTTTATTCTTATAAACAACACTTGCTCCACCATTACAAATAATCAAATCCGGGTTAATTTGTTTTTCATAAGGAATAACAGTATTTCGGCCTCTGGAAGTAGCAAAACCAACTAAAATCCCCTTCTCTTTACATTTGGTTAAAACCTGAGCACTATAATCAGAAATTGTTTTATCAGAGTGCAATAAAGTTCCGTCCAAATCACATAAAATCAATCTGATTTTATCTTCCATTAGTCTTCTCCATCCTCATCTTCATCATCAAATTCATTGTTTAGTAAAACGTCATCATAAAAAAAGTTATCTACACAAATCTCTGCACTGCCCTTTTCTCTTGTTTCATAAATCGCTGTAAGCATTCGAATAATATCTTCCCGCTTATGAACAAAACTTCTGCTATGGCTTAGGCAAACAAACTGACAGTCTAACTTTTTAAGACATTGTATCAATTCTCTAAGCTGCTGTTCGTTATAAAATTTCTTATTAAACTTTTCTTTTGAATATGTCGCATCACCTAAAAAGGCATAATCTCCACACACAAGGGCAAGACAGCCCTTTGCATGGCTTGAAGGAATTTCAAACACCCTTATTTCAGGATCTTTACCTTCTGCAGGAATTACCAGTTCTTTGTCTACAACGGTTCCTTTTTTAACATATTTTCTGGTATTTTCACTAAGGTACAATTCTGTATTACTGGTACAAATTAAATTCCAGATATGATCAGGATGAAAATGACTTAAAACCACATACTTTTTTTTATAAATATGTTCAATTTCTGTTGCGGCCTCTTTACATGCACCAACATCAAAAATCCAGACAGACTTTTGCCTTTTTATAAAAACAACATCACTGCTAAGAGGATTTTTAGAAGAATGAATATAAGAAATTGAATCGGTAAGATCAATTATATCTGCCGTCATTTTAATCTGTAATGCCATATGTAGACTATAACTAATTTTTTCAGTTTTATCAAAGAAAAACGCATTGTATCTTTTCTTTTTAACGGATAATTACTAATATAGAAACAGGAACAGTGACTTTTAAAAGCATTGATTCTTTTTAGGATTTTTCCTAATTTAATTCACTTTATTAGACTTGATCACAAAGAGGACAGGTACTATGAACACATTAGACTTTCACAAAGCAAAAGAAGAAGGCAAAAAGCTTTCTATGGTAACTTGCTACGATGCAACTTTTGCAAAACTAATCGATCAGACCAACATTGATTTAATTCTTATCGGTGACAGCGCAAGTATGGTTATGCACGGCGAAAACACAACTCTTCCTGCATCTATGGAATGGATGGCAGAACATACCAGAAGTGTTCGTAACGGAACACAAAAATACATTGTTGCTGACATGCCGTTTTTAACAACCCGAAAAGGCCTGGAATATGCCACTGACTGTGCAGGGCGTCTTCTGGTAGCAGGAGCAAACTGCGTTAAAATAGAAGGAGTATTTGGACAGGAAGAAATACTTCGTCATCTCGTACTATCAGGAATCCCGGTAATGAGCCACCTGGGACTTACTCCTCAGTTTTATCAGGCTTTTGGCGGTCACAAAATGCAGGGAAAAACCGAAGAAGCAGCTGAAAAAATTATCGAAGAAGCAAAAAAAGCAGAAGAACTTGGTTGCTGCAGTATCGTTCTGGAATGCATTCCAGCTGTATTAGCAGAAAAAATTACAAAAGCAGTAAGTATTCCAACAATTGGAATCGGAGCCGGAGTAAATTGCGATGGTCAGGTTCTTGTTTTGCAGGACATGCTTGGAATGACAGGATTTAAGATGAGATTTGTGCGTCAGTATTTAAACGGTGGAGAACTGATAAAAAACGCTCTTAATCAGT
Source organism: uncultured Spirochaetaceae bacterium (assembly GCA_902797305.1). Classification (GTDB taxonomy): domain Bacteria; phylum Spirochaetota; class Spirochaetia; order Treponematales; family Treponemataceae; genus Treponema_D. The sequence goes on from CADBSK010000104.1 coordinate 7,632, forward strand.
ATGCAGAAGATGTAAAAAATGCTTCATTTCCAAGTGGAGATGAAATCAAATAAAACTTTCTAAACGATAAAAACTGAAAAAAAATCCCGAAGGAGAGCCAGCTAACAAAAGCAATGTTCCTTCGGGATTTTTATTTTTTTATATGACTACTTCAAATTAATCATTGACTTGTCATAATCGCTTGGTGGAACAAATCCCATCAACTGCATAAGAGTGCTTGGCCAACTTGAAATACCAAGACCATCGTTCAATTTAGTATTGTCGTATTCGCCTTTGTATTCAGGATCGTAAATAATACCTGGAACAGGATTCAAACTGTGACTTGTTTTAGCTTTTGGTTCGCCGTTTTTATCCAGCTTTACGCTGCCATCTTTTGCATGTTCATACATGTCATCGCTGTTTCCGTGATCAGCTGTAAGACAGAGAATACCACCAGCTTCGTCGATTGCAGCTTTAAGGCGTCCGAGCTGTAAATCCATTCCTTCCATTGAACATACAACTGCATTAAATACACCAGTATGACCTACCATATCGCCGTTTGGATAATTCAAACGAATGTGATCGTATTTTCCACTCTTAATTGCTTCGATTACTTTATCTGTAATTTCTGCACATTTCATCCATGGGCGCTGTTCAAATGGAACAACATCACTTGGAATTTCAATGTAATCTTCAAGTTTTTCGTCAAACTTACCCTGGCGGTTACCATTAAAGAAGTATGTTACGTGACCATATTTCTGTGTTTCTGAAATCGCAAGGAGTTTAACACCACTCTTTGTAAGATATTCACCCATTGTGCGGTCAATGCTAGGTGGATTAACAAGATACTGATGTGGGATATGAGCATCACCGTCGTATTCCATCATACCGGCATATTCACATGCAGGAACGCGTTTTCTGTCAAAGTGATTAAATTCGCTGCCTGCTTCAAATGCATTTGTGATTTCAAGAGCACGGTCTCCACGGAAGTTGTACAAAATTACAGAATCACCGTCTTCGATAGTTCCAACAGGTTTTCCGTTTTCTGCAATTACAAATTCGTGCATATCCTGGTCCAAAAGGCCTGCGTTTTCTTCACGATAAGTTTCAATTGCTTTTGTTGCACTTTCAAACTGACGTCCTTCACCAAGAACATGTGCGTACCATCCACGCTGAACCATTGGCCAGTCGGCATTATAGCGGTCCATAGTGATGAACATACGACCACCACCAGAAGCAATACGGTAATCAGAATCGTTAAATGAAGCAAGGTATTCTTCAAGAGGAGTAACGAATGTTAATGCAGAAGTTGGGTCAACATCACGTCCGTCAAGTAAGGCATGAACACGGATTTTTTTAATTCCTTCTTTATTTGCCTGTGCAACCATAGCCTTGAGATGATCAATATGTCCGTGAACATTACCATCAGAAACAAGTCCTAAAAAGTGAAGTGTGGAATTCTTGTCTTTTACATTCTTGATAAGTTTTTTCCATGTGTCACCCTGATACATAAGCCCCGAAGAAATAGATTCTCCAACAAGTTTAGCACCCTGTGCAAAAACGCGGCCACAACCAATTGCGTTGTGTCCTACTTCTGAGTTACCCATATCATCATCACTAGGGAGCCCAACTGCTGTTCCGTGAGCTTTTAGCTGTGTATGAGGACAATTTGCTGTAAACCAGTCAAGGTACTTCATTTTAGAAGCTTTTACAGCATCGCCTTCTTCGTATTTTCCGTAGCCGACACCATCCATAATTACAAGAACTACAGGTCCGCGGCGTCCTTTCCAGTTTGGATTTTTTTCCAAAGCATGCATTGTATCTGCCATATTTATAACTCCATAAATTTCTTTTCTTCAATATTTTAGTGTTTTTTTTAAACTTAGTCAGTAGAATTATTTTTCAATAAAAAACAAAAAATTGACATTTTTATATTTTTCTTTCAAACTGATAGTAACTTATAATAATTTGGAATTACCATATGCTTCAAAATCGAGTTTTTAGTTTTATTGCAATTTTTATTGTTTATGTTCTTGCTTCTTTTGCAGGATTTTTTATTTACCAGCAGCTGCATTTTGATTTCTGGCTATCGCTATTAATAAGTGACATTGCAGCCACAGTCATAACCTTTATATTCAGTCTGATATTTAAAAACGCATCTGTATACGATCCTTACTGGAGCGTACAACCAATAGTAATTATCGTACTTTATGCAATTTTTTGTGGAATAAACACTTTGGGTCTTTTACTGGTCATCGCCATATGTTTCTGGGGAATAAGACTTACAGCAAACTGGGCATACACATTCAAAAACTTGACATGTCAGGACTGGCGATACACACAACTGAAAGAACAGACAAAATTCTTTTATCCAATCGTAAACTTTATTGGCATTCACATGATTCCTACTCTTATTGTATATCTATGCGTACTACCTGCTGTAAATGCGATTGTTCTTAAAGCAGAATTTAAGCCTGTATGCATTGCCCTTATTGCAATCTCCTTCTTAGCTGTAATTTTACAGGGCACGGCAGATTATCAGATGCACAAATTTAGAAAAAACGGTACAGGAGGATTTATCAGGGTCGGAGTATGGAAAAAATCCCGTCACCCTAATTACCTTGGAGAAATCCTTATGTGGTGGGGAATTGGACTCACCTGTTTTGCTGCAATGCCGGACAAATGGTACCTTCTTGCAGGTGCTGTTTCAAATACTCTTTTATTTCTGTGTATAAGTATTCCTCTCGCCGAAAACCATCAAAAACGCAAGCCTGGCTTTGAAGAATACAAAAAACAGACAAGGGTTCTCATCTAAAAACCCCTTATACTCAACTTAATCAATAAAAAAAATCTCTTCTATTAATTTGTTAGAAAAATAATTGAAAATTCCATATTTTAGAACAATAATAGAAGGGATGAAAAAAATAATAACTGTTTTTTATACAATACTTGCCAGCGTTATTTGTTACGCTCAGAGCAATTTTTTTGATAATTATGTTTATCAGTCCTGGAGTGCCTTTGGAGGCCTCTCAGGAACTACCGCAAACGACATTTACCAGACTACCGACGGTTACATTAACATTGGAACCTATGAAGGTCTGGTAAAATTTGATGGTGTTTCATTTAAGAATCTCAACAGATCAATCGACAGCGATTATGGCTTTATATCTGTTCGTTCGATTTTTGAAGATTCACAAGGAAATGTATGGCTTGGATCAAACGACGAAGGTCTCCAGAAAATTTCCAAGAATGAAATTAAACTTTACACCGTTGAAGAAGGTCTTCCTAACAACTCAATTCGAGCAATCACAGAAGATAAAAAAGGTAACATCTGGATTGGAACTGCAGGAGGAGTTGTATACCTGACTCCAGAAGGAAGACTTATTTCTCCTCAATTTGCTGCAGGAACAACAGCAAACGGAGTTATCGTTTCGTTCCTATACTGTGACAGCATTGGAAGAATATGGCTTGGAACAACAAATGAATGCGGTTTCTTTTTATACTCAAACGGAGTTTTTAACCATCTCAGAGAAATAGAAAAATTTGAAGACTGTTTTATCACTTCAATGTTGCAGGATAATCAGGGAAAATATTGGATTGGCCTTGGTGATAACGGACTTATCACTATGCAAAACGGTTCAATTCATAAAATTACAACAAATACTGTTCTTGATCATACACCTGCGTGGTCGATTATGCAGGAAAAAAATGGAAATATCTGGTTTGGAACCGAAAAAGGTGTTGTTGTTTTTAGCAATGGAATCTTTCACGAATACAATGGAAACCCGGAACTCTCTAAATCTAATGTTAATCGCATAATTCAAGACCGAGAAGGCAATATCTGGTTTGCAACAGACCGCAACGGAATCGGAAAAATGACCTTAGGTAAGTTTACAATCCATAAGCTTGGAGTGACTGTAAACTCAATTGCCGAAGACCAGAACGGATTGATTTGGGCAGGGACAGATACTGGTGTAATTTGCTACCAGAACGATAAACAGATAAGCAATCTTTTAACAGAAAAAACAAAAGGATTAAGAATCCGTCATGTAGGTGTTACTTTTTCAAATAAAATCCTCGTTAGCTGTTATACAAAACCAGGACAGTTGCTGTACGACGGCAAAACCATTAAAGAATGGAATACTGATAATGGACTGTGCGGAAATAAAGTCCGTGTAGCTCTAGAAACAGCTCCAAACCAATACTATGTCGGAACTACAACAGGTCTTTCAATTATTTTTGCTGACGGACAAATTAAAACTCTACACCAAAAAAACGGACTGGACACAGAATATGTTATGTCCATTTATAAAGATACTCATGGAATTGTTTGGGTAGGCACAGACGGAGGTGGTATTTATCTCCTGAAAGACCACAATATTTTTGCAAAACTTGATACTTCTGACGGTATTTGCGGTAATGTAATTTTTAAGATCATCCAGGATGAAAATGACAACTTCTGGATTTGTACAGGTAGTGGTATCTCCGAAATTACAGACTTTGATGCATCTGAAACGCTGGACATAAACTGTACAAACTTTACTTCGGAATCCGGCCTTGGCACAAACTCTGTTTTCCAGATTCTGTTTGACAAAAACGATCACTCATGGATTGTAAATAACCACGGAATAGCTTCAATTTCAAATTCAGAAATTCAGGAATACTTGTATAAAAAACGAAAGAATCTTAATGCAAAATATTACAACAAGAGCGACGGGCTAGACTCAGAAGGTCCAACCTCTACTGCCCTCGCAATCAACGACAAATATGGCAGATTATGGTTCCCGATGGTAGATGGAATTGTTATTTTTGATCCAATGCATGTACAGGACAATAATGTTGCCCCTCTTGTTCAGATAGAATCAATTTTAATCGACAATCAGGAACAAAAAATTGGTAACGATCAAATAGTTCTTAAACCTGGAACCAAACGCGTAGACATTAAGTTTACTGGTATTAGTTTTGATGCCCCTGAACGACTTCTTTTTTCTCACATGCTTACAAACTTTGAAAACGATTTTTCTGCTCCAACATCGAACAGAATCGTTTCATACACAAACATTCCCCCAGGAAAGCATATCTTTGTTGTTAATGCTATAAGCGGAAACGGTCTTAAGTCAGAAAATGAAGAAATCATGATATTTTTCCAGAAACCTTATCTCTGGCAAAGACCATTCTTCTGGATTATCGTCGCAACCCTTCTTATCGGAAGTGTTATCGTATATTTCTTCATTCGTGAACAGAGAATCCGTATAGAGAACCAGCGGCTGGAATCCCTCGTTCAGGCTCGAACACATGACCTTGCTGTAGAAAAAGACAAGAGCGACAAACTTTTGCGTTCTATTTTACCAGGTAAGATTGCAGACAGATTAAAAGAATCAACTGTAAAGAGCTTTGGTGAAGGCTTTGAAAACGCAACAGTTCTATTTTCCGATATCGTAGGATTTACCCAGGTTTCAGGCGGCCACACTGCTGATGAAATTGTAAACGCATTAAATGGACTCTTTACTTTATTTGACGAAAGAGCACTTTCTATGGGCGTTGAAAAGATAAAAACTATCGGAGATGCCTATATGGCAGCCTGCGGTATTCCAGAAGCAAACCCTGATCATCAAAAAATTATGATTAAATTTGCCCTTGGAATGATGCAGGATCTTAAAAACTACAACCAGACAGCAACTATTAAATTTAATATACGAATCGGATTAAACAGCGGTCCTGTAACAGCTGGCGTAATCGGTACCCACAAGTTTATTTACGATGTTTGGGGTGATACTGTTAACGTTGCAAGCCGCATGGAATCCGCAGCTAATGAAGGCTGTATCCGCATTACAGAAAAATTAAAAGAAGATTTGGACGGATTAGGTATCAAATTTACCGATCCAATCGAATGTAAAATTAAAGGTAAAGGACTTATGAAAACCTACGAAGTAATTCAGGAGGGCTCTGAATAATGAAAAAGTCACATTCAAAAAATATATTAATTCTTACTACCCTGCTTCCCTTTCTATTTGCAACAGGATGTCAGAAGAATACTCATAAAACGGTAAAAGTAGGTTTACTTCACAGCCTGACTGGAGCAATGGCAATTAGCGAGGTTCCTCTAAGAGATGCAGAGCTCCTTGCAATAGAAGAAATCAACGAAAAAGGCGGAGTTCTTGGCAGAAAGATTGTTCCAGTTGAAAAAGACGGCAAAAGTAATCCTACCAAATTTGCAGAAAATGCAAGAAAGCTGATAACAGAAGATAAAGTAGCAACAGTTTTTGGATGCTGGACTAGTAATTCAAGAAAGGCCGTTAAACCAATCTTTGAAGAATACTACAATCTTTTGTGGTATCCCCTTCAATATGAAGGAATGGAAGCAAGCCCGAATATCATGTACATAGGAGCCAGCCCAAACCAGCAGATTGTTCCTGCAATCGAATGGTGTACTGCAAATATAGGAAAAAAACTTTATCTGATAGGAAGCGATTATTTATATCCTAGAAATGCACACAAAATCATAAAAAAACAGATGGCTGTTTGTAATGGCACAATAGTTGGCGAAGACTATGTTCCTATGAATCAAACCGATTTTTCAAGCATCATAAAGGACATAAAAGCAGCAAAGCCTGATATTATTATAAATACACTCAACGGAAACAGTAATATTTCCTTTTTTAAGCAGCTAAAAAATGCAGGTATAAGTTCTGCTAATACTCCAGTCATGAGCTTTAGCATATCTGAGAGTGACATTCCGTATATTGGTATAGATAATCTTAGCGGGCACTATACTTCATGGAATTATTACGAAACAGTTGATACATTTAGAAATAAAGAATTTGTGTATAACTACAAAGAAAAATACGGTCAGGACAAAAATATAGGTGACCCGGTAGAAGCTGCATATATTTCTGTTTATTTATGGGCTACAGCCTGTGAAAAAGCCGGAACCTTTGAAATTGAACCAGTAAGAATCGCAGCCAAAGGATTAAGTTACGACGCTCCAGAAGGCCTTGTAACAATAGAAGGTTCAAATCAGCATCTTAATAAAACGATTAGAATCGGAACTTTTTCAAATGAAGGAAAAATTATTGAAGTCTGGTCTACACCTTCTACAGTAAGACCAGACCCATACCTTAGCACCTACAGCTGGGCAAAAGGTTTATAAGTAAACTACAATTCAAATGAATCAATGATAACACCAAGTTCATTTGTATCTTCAAAGTTCTTATCAGTATTCTGAACGACTTCTTCCATAGCGTGTGAGATGGAATTAATATTCTCTGTAATTCCTCTCATCTTATCTTTAATCTTTGTAGTTGACTCGTTCAGAATCTGCATTTCTCTTACAATCTGTTCACCACCTGCAAGCATTTCGCTGGAACCATCTTTAACAGTTCTTGTTGTTTCGTTAATCTGATGCATTGCATCGAGCACCTGCTGATTACCTTCAGACTGCTCTTTCATTGCGTTCATAATTACATTTTCCTGTTCACGCACTGTCTGAGCCATATTGTAAATTACATCAAATTTTTTCTGTACATCTTTTGTATTGTCAGATACCTGCTGAATAGAAGAAGACAAAGCTTTAAGGTTTGTATCAATTGCTTTTCCCTGATTGCTGGACTGTTCTGCAAGTTTTCTGATTTCATCAGCTACAACAGCAAAACCTTTTCCGGCTTCTCCTGCATGAGCTGATTCGATTGCGGCATTCATAGCTAAAAGGTTAGTCTGACTTGCAATTGTCTGAATAATCGAGCTGGCTTCCATTAGAGCAACTGATTGCTTTAGGATTTCATCTGCCATTGTTACCGCACTCTGGACACTGTTTCTACCTTCATCAGATGCAGAACTAAGAGAATTTACTGCCATTGTATTTTTTTCAAGAATTGTTGTCATACTGCGGATATTAGCTACCATCTCGTCTACCGCTGCAGAAGAAGAATTAACGCTTTCTGACTGATTTTCAACGCTCTGATTTAACTGTCTGA
>CADBSK010000105.1 GCA_902797305.1 uncultured Spirochaetaceae bacterium
ACAAATCCTTTATAAGTCATCATCTTTTACTCCTGCATTATCAAGAAATCTTCGCATTGATTTTACAGCACCTTTGTCTGTAACTTTTTCTGGATGCGGTCTATGAAAAACAGCTCTTTCTCCATTTAATTCAATACGAACTCGAGAACCATTTCCTTCGGAAATATTTGCACCAAGTGATTCTAAGAATTTTTCAATATCTTTCCATTCAATATCTGATTGGACAGGATTCTTAAAAATTCTCTGATACACTTTTTTTTGTTTTGAGTTCATAAATACATGATACTAAAAAGTGGTACTAAAATCAAATTTTTTATAAAAAATTTAATTTTGCACCACTTTTGACTGGTAATCTACTGACTTTTTTATCTGCTCTTATTTTTCGTCAATATTTGCTTCTCGAGCGTTTTTCTGTTCAAGCAGGCGCTGCTTCTGATATTTTTCGATAGTGATGTCGTTTACCGCTTTAATTGCTTTTTTGTCGCCTGTAACTGAAGCAAGATTCTGCATTACTTCAAGAGCTTCGTCATATTTTTCCTGAGCAAGAAGAATCATACCTGCATTATAGCCAGCGGCAAAGTTGTTTGTAGAAGAATAAATCTTTGTAAACTGTTCCAAAGCTTGATCGTAATTTCCAGCCTTTGCTAACTGATCAGCTGCTTTCATTTCTGGATCTTTTGTTTTATCAGCTTCAAGTTTAATCGACTTTGTAACTGTATATGGCTGAAGTTCTTTAAGAATCTGTGCACCAAATGCTTTGATGCTGGATTCTAATACAGTAACTGGTTCTGGACGACGATATTTATCCTTGTATCTGTCAGAATTATTATCAAAAGTTCTCTGCTTGATTGCAATTACATTATTTGTTTTTGCATCAATAATCAGATAAGAAAGTGTTAAACTTACATTGTCGTGATATTCTGTGTAGTAAACTCTAACTCCATTTTCTTCTCTTGAATAAGAATCATCCTTCTGTGTAACAGAAAAATTAGAAATTGTAGCAGAGATATAAGCATCAACTGGCGGCTGTTCACCATTTTTAAGGCATGTCTGAACAGTTGAGGCTGGAACTACGGTAAAGAATCCAGAATTAAGAACACGTAATGTGATTTCATCAGTGATTCTGTTTGCACAACGAGTTTCCCGTGAGTCTGTGCTAAGCCAGCTAAAAAATTTGATGATGGCACTTGATTCATAGGAATCGACATTACCGCTAGAAGCAATAACAGGCAAAATCGAAATTGTTTTAGCACCATGCATATCGAGTTCTGCAGGACGTTCTACAGGAACTTTGAGCGTTGTTGCACAGCTTGTTAAAAAAAGTGCAGCAATTAATCCAAGGCTAAGTTTTTTCACTTGTATTTCCTTATAAATTATTAATTTTTTTGTTATTTTCTATAAAAATAACATACCGTTATGATATAACACATACAAAAAAAAAAACAATGTCAATTTGTCATAAAAATTACTTTTTTAGGCCAAATGTTAAGGCAGAGGGTTCTTTTCTAATTTGTCTGTCCGCTTGCGCGCTGCATTGTAGCACGTAAATTGTCTGCAAAAAGTTTTCTTTGATCGTTTCGTTCCGGAACACTGAACTTTGGACGCCCGTCTGTTTCACTGATTCTATAAATATGATTAGGATTACAAGTATAGGCCGGGCTATCAGGATTATTAACCCACCAGTCCAGAACGCTGATAATACAAAGTGTATATTTTAAAAGGTTTGCGTTGTTTGCATTAGGACTCTGATGCTTTGCACCCAAAAGCACGTCAAGACGCTTAGAAATTTCATTTGAAATATCAAAACGATATGGTTCCCACGGATTTTTTACCTTAGGAACGATTCCTTTAGATGCGGCTGCCTCATCACACTGTTTTACAGCCTCTGTTAAGAAGGAACGGAGCAAATCAGTACGAGTTCCAAGAGGTTTTAACTTACCTTCGTTCTGAGGGCGCTCAAGAGTTAAAGCCTGGAACTTGAAATTTGGCAAAAAGAGATACTGTGTCTGCCACAAAATATTTGTAATCATCTTTTTTCCGTACTGAGTTTTTTCAATATCGTCCTGGGTATATGCCTGACTTACATAGTCATTAAGAGGAACACAGTAAAGACGTTCAAAATAAGTCTCTCGGTACATAGCCCATTCTTCAAGAACTTCCGAAATAGAATCTGTTATTTTTCCATCCTGTGATACCATCTGAGTTTCTGAGAATGCAATATTTCGACAACCCTGGAAACAATCTTCTACCAAACGCAAAAGAACTACAGTTACCTGCAATGGATTTTCCGGACTAAGCACATTAAATCCATCAGCAAACTGATACATTGGCTGAAAGTAAGGGAACATATCCGGGTGCTGATCCAAAGTTCTAAATCCTGCCTGAGGGAAAAGTTGATCCAAAAGGCTAAAACCATTTACTACGATGGAATCTTTAATGCCCTTTACAGGTTTAGGAGGCACTTTTGGTTTATCTTTAGCTTCTTCTTCTTTTTGTTCTTTTGGTTTTTCTGGAAGAAGAAGGTCGTATTTATGAAGCCCTACAAACTTTAAAATTTCTGCGACTTTTGTCTTAAAGAAATCAGGATAATCTTCGTATGTATCCGAGCACATACGCATCAAAAGCGGATATAGTTTTTTTACAATTTCATTCTGAATATACAACCAGTCGGTAATAGCCTGTTTTGCAAAATCGCTCAACTTATCATGAGGTGCGTCTGGATATGCATTTTCGTCAGTATAAATTTCTTTTATTAGCTTTGGAATTTTATTGTCGCCGTAATAGTAAACCTGAATCAAAAGCCGATACACCGCTCTAACATAAGGAATTAAATCCTGTACAAAAAATGGTTGTGGTAAATCTGTCAACTCAATATGGGCAAGTTTAATGCCCTGCATATTCCAGCCGGCAATCATTCTTAAAAACTTAAACTTTGCTTCTGTTCCGTTTGCAATTTTTGCTTTATAAGAAGCAGGTGCAATTTGGATTAAAGTTTTTACAACTGTAATAAAGCCCTGTAAATTTTCTATATGATGTTTAAGAGTCACTGTTACAAATTCAGGAACAATCTGTTCATGACCGTTTGTCTGAAAATATTTTATAAAATTGAAAAGTCCGTAGTTTGGTTTAATCTGATATTCAGGACTCATCATAAGTTTTTCTATCTGGGCATTCAATTTTGCCGAAATAGGCATTAATTCTTCCTGATGACGACGACCTTTTCCAGAAGGCTTTAAATCTGTAGAAGAAGACTGAGATCTAGCCCCTCCGGAAGAGCCTGAATTGCCAGAAGCAGATGAACCTGGCTGATTACGAACGATTCTTCCGTTTTTATTTTGTGCCGCTGGCTGTGTGCTTTTAACAGATTTTTCGTACATAATTTCGCCTCCTAACTTTTTGGACATAACTTGTGCTTCGGCGGGATCAATTTCACCAATCGCTTTTCTTGTTCTATCTAGAGTTCCAGGTTCCCAATTCGATTCTTTTGGCTTACTATCAGGCATTTTTTATTCCTCACTCTACAGTCTTAAGCTATTCTTTTTTATTACACCAGGACAATTTTTTAGAACAATTTTATCGCCGTCCTTTGACAAAAGAACGCCTTCAAATGTTCCATATATTGTCGTGTAATGATTTCTCATAACTATTATGTTCAATGTTCTTGCGTTACTAGAAATTGGCGAAAAGTTTAGATCCACCATATTTTCTGTATCCTGAATTACCCACTTGTTTTGAATACCAAAGGGATGAGTAATTGTTACTGGTGGCATTGCAGTAATGCTATTATCAACCGAAAGCATATTGTCATTGTAAGTATCAGGATCATTAGATTCTTGATTTGATGAACTAAAAGAAAAAACAATACTCTTATCCTGATAATTTGTAAAACCAAACATAAGTTCAGAATAAGATAAGAACTTTAGATATGTTCTATTAAGTAACAGACAGCCTAATCCCTTGTGCTGAGGGATTTCTTTTATATGATGCCGGTGTTTACCAAAGGCTATACCGCCCTCAATATTTAATGGAGCAATCCAGGTTGCAGAACAACGCTGTGCATTTGGAGCCGGACATACTGTAAGAATCTCAGAATCTGCGTTTTCGTTGATACGAGCTAGAAACTTACACTTTGAACTTGGTCTGTACTTATCGCCTTTTACGGTAAAAGAAAGGGAAAACTTACCCCGTCGACGATTCCAGCCAATTTTTATGTATCGCTTTTTGCTAAAACTTATGCAGGAAGCATGATTAGTGTCAATTGGAATAAAGCGACGGCGAGGGCCCATAAAAGTATGATAAGCAAACTTTTGATTTGTCTCTGTATCCCACAGAATTACTTCTGCTAAACCAAAGGCCTTGTCATCAAAAAATTCTGCAAGTCCGATATAATTGTCTATATTAAAGACAAAAAACAACTTGCTCTTAATTCTAAAATTTGAAAAATATTTTGCAACGGGAACTCCAGCAAATGGAGAACTTACCCCGCGAATATCAATAGTATCCGTTACACCCTCAAATGTTCCAAAGTTAATCTTTCCGTTTTGAACAATATGGGCAGGAACCTTTTTTAATGGTCGAGTATACACAAAAAACCCCTTTTGTAACCCTTTCATTATAATAGAATACCAAAGGAATTACAAATTATTTAAAGGGGCTTTATTTTAGACTACAAACTTTCAGCAGCGCCAGGGAGTCCGATGTCATTGCGGTGGAAGGCACCTTCGAACTCTACTCCCTTAATTGCGGTGTAAGCATTGTTCCATGCCTGGTCAAAGGTAGAACCAAATGCGCTACATGCAAGTACGCGTCCGCCGCTTGTTACGAGTTTTCCATCTTTTTCTACTGCACCGGCGATAAAGATTTTTGCACCTGTAGAATTGATTTTTGCTGAATCCAAAGTGATTTCTTTTCCTTTTGGGTATGCATTTGGGTAACCGCCACTGACAACGACCGGAGCAACCTGGAATCCTTTTTTCCATGTAAAGTTAAAGTCGCACAATGTACCATCTACAATTGCCTGACACATATCTACAAAGTCAAAATCCATCAATGGTAAAACAGCCTGTGTTTCAGGGTCTCCAAGACGAACGTTGTATTCCAACAGTTTAGGGCCATTAGCAGTAAGCATTACTCCAAAGAAGATAAATCCACGGTAGTCAAACTTTTCTGCAACAAGACCTTTAAGAGTTGGTTCAAGACAATCTTTGTTAAACTGTGCCATTGTTTCTGCAGTTACATCGCTAAGAGGACAGATTGCACCCATTCCACCTGTATTTGGACCTTTTGCACCATCCATAAGACGTTTGTGATCGCGGGCAGGCAAGAAAGGAACGATGATTGCTTTTTCCGGGTTATCAGGAGTAACACTTACAGCAGCAAGAACGCTGATTTCTACCCCTCTAAGATAATCTTCGATTACAAGTTTTGCACCGGCTTTACCAACTCGACCGTTAGAATCCATAAGTTCCTCAACAGCGTTGAGAGCTTCTTCTTTTGTAAGGGCAACTACTACACCCTTACCAGCAGCAAGACCATCTGCCTTGATTACGATTGGAGCGCCATGCTGGTTTACATATTCTTTTGCCAATGTTTTATCTGTAAATGTCTTACTTGCAGCACAAGCGACATTGTACTTAGCCATAAATTCTTTTGAAAGATCTTTACTTGCTTCAAGCTGAGCCCCTGCCTTTTTAGGACCTACACAAGGAATTCCTGCCTTCCAGAATTCATCTGCAAGACCTTCTGCCAATGGATCTTCAGGTCCAATTACAGCAAGTGTACAACCTTCTTTTTTTGCAATCTGAACATATGCGTTTTGATCTGCGCTAAGACCATCATAAGTCTTAGGATCAATATTTTTACACTTTGATTCTTTTGCTGTTCCTCCATTACCAGGAACGCAAACAACTGTTTCAACCTTTGAACTCTGAGCGATTTTCCAAGCGATGGTGTGCTCTCGACCACCATTTCCTACAACGATAACTTTCATATGGCTATTTTATTCTAAATAAATATAACTAACAAGCAGTAATCAATAAAAAAAGGGCTGCCTGATAAGTACGCTGTGGTTTCGACAGGCTCAACCACCGCTAGTGTTGTTCAACAACCGCTAGGGATGCTTAACCACCGCTAGGGGTGCTCAACCATCGAAAAGCAATACTTATCAGACAGCCCAGAGATTTTTATAGCGAGAATTCTATTTATACTCTATAAAGCAAATCTTCATAACATGGATATGGCTTAAAGCCTTCTCCAAGTAATGGTTCGATTTCATCTGCAACAGCACGAGTTTCTGCCATAAGTGGAAGAACTTTTTCTGCATAAGCCTTTGCAACTTTCATTGCACCTTCAAGCTGCTTAACTTTAAGGTGAGTTTCTGCAAGTTCTTCTGCTTTAACAGCAAGTTCATCTGCAAGGCCGTCAAGTTTTTCGATAAGACGGGTTTCAGCAGTACATTTTGCCTTAGAGTAAACAGACTTAACCTTGTTTGCAGTTTCTGCAACATTGTTAAGATACTTAAAGGCAGCTGGCAAGATATCCTTGTTGATCATTTCAAGCATTGTTTCTACTTCGATGTTCAAAACCTGGCTATACTTTTCAAGTTTTACTTCAAAATGGCTTTCCATTTCTTCTTTTGTATAAATACCAGTTTCTGTAAAGAGTTTTACATTCTTTTCATCCAAGTAGTGTTCCATTGCATCTGGAGTTGTCTTGAGTTCAAGAAGACCACGTTTAGCAGCTTCTTTTCTCCATGATTCATCGTAGCCGTTTCCGTTAAATACGATTCTCCAGTGAGCTTTTACTTCTCTTTCGATAAGCTTGTTCAAAGCATCTTCTAAATTTGTTGCTTTTTCAAGTTCGTCTGCAAATGCTTTTAGAGTATATCCTACGATGCCGTTAAGAATTGTATTTGGACCTGCGATAGAGAGTGACGAACCGCATGAACGGAATTCAAACTTGTTTCCTGTAAATGCAAATGGTGAAGTACGGTTACGGTCAGTTGAATCCTTTGGAATTGGAGGAAGAACATCAACACCGATTGTCATCTTACTTGTTTTATCATTTGAATATGCTTTACCTTCGTAGATTGATTCAAGAACCTTGTGCAATTCATCACCAAGATATACAGAAATAATTGCTGGAGGTGCTTCGTTAGCTCCAAGACGGTGATCGTTACCTGCACTTGCAACTGAAGCTCTAAGTAAATCCTGGTTTTCGTCAACTGCTTTAAGAATTGCAGTGAGGAACAAAAGGAACTGAGCATTGCTTTCTGGAGTTTTTCCAGGTTCCAGGAGGTTTTCTCCTTCGTTTGTGCTCATTGACCAGTTATTGTGTTTACCAGATCCGTTTACTCCGGCAAATGGTTTTTCGTGTAAAAGGCATTCTAGTCCATGGCGCTTTGCAACCTTTTTCATAACTTCCATTGTAAGCTGGTTCTGGTCTACAGAAAGGTTTGTTGTGCTGAAGATTGGTGCCATTTCGTGCTGAGCTGGAGCAACTTCGTTGTGTTCTGTTTTAGAAAGAATACCGTACTTCCATAAAGTTTCGTTTAAATCTTCCATATATTTAACAATACGAGGATTTAAAGCAGCAAAGTACTGGTCGTCCATTTCCTGACCTTTAGATGGTTTTGCACCAAACAAAGTGCGTCCTGTCATTCTAAGGTCTTTGCGCTGTGCCCACAAATCGTGATCTACAATAAAGTATTCCTGTTCTGGTCCAACAGTTGTTGCAACATGTTTTACATCTTTTCCAAAAAGTTTAAGAATACGCTTAGCCTGTTCGTCCAGACATTCCATAGAACGAAGAAGAGGTGTTTTTTTATCAAGTGCTTCACCTGTGTATGAACAGAAAGCAGTAGGAATACAAAGTGTGTGTTCCTTAATAAATGGATAAGAAGTTGGATCCCAAACAGTGTAACCTCGAGCTTCAAAAGTTGCGCGATGACCACCGTTAGGGAAAGAAGATGCATCAGGCTCACCTTTTACAAGTTCTTTTCCGCTAAATGTCATTATTACAGTTCCGTCATCCTGAGGAGTGATAAAAGAATCATGTTTTTCTGCAGTAATACCTGTTAAAGGCTGAAACCAGTGAGCATAGTGAGTTGCTCCTTTTTCGATAGCCCATTCTTTCATTGCATGTGCTACTACATTAGCAACTTCAAGTTCAAGTGGAGCTCCATCATCCAAAGTCTTTTTGAGTGACTTGAATGTTTCTTTAGGAAGGCGGTCTTTCATAACTTTCTGATTAAAAACCATACTTCCAAATAGTTCTGGTACATTTGTCATATAAGTCCTCCAACTGCATTTTTGCAGAATATAAAAAAAAGGCGATGTGAACTTGCACTTAACAAAATGCTAATTCACATCGCCTTTGATGTTGTAATTGGTATACAACTTTTTAAAAAAAAATTCAACAGGGAAAAAGAAATTTTTTACTTATAATTTTTACAGGCTTCTTCTACTTTCTTAAAATCGATTACTATTCGGCCTATAGGAAATTCTTTTTCAGTTGAATTGCACTTCTTTTCATATAAATTTTTCGCTGTTTTTTCAATTTTTTCTCGATTCTCTTTACAAAAATTATACTCTGCAAGCATAAGGAACTTATAACTAAAATCTCCTTCATCATTAATTTTATAAAGTGAAAGCTCTGACTCTGGAACAGGAATCATACTGTTAAAACGAAGAGTGCCATACAACTTTTCCTTACTTCTCAAATATATTGTCGTTAAATTATTCTTCTTGATTTTTCCATTTTCATAATCTTTATCTTTTGGAGATGACATTGGAACAAAATATTTGAATCCGTTTAACTCTGTAATGACACCTACATACTTTCTGTGATAAGTTCTTTCATTAGGCTTATTCTGCATTACATGACTTTCTATTTTTAATAAGTAATCAACGTATTCATCACTTACAATATAAAAAACATTATCGTCTGCCATTTTTCTCTCCAAAACAAAAAAGGCGACTATTAAAGTCGCCCGTTAAGTTCTCCAGTTTGGGTCGGAGCGTACCCAGTTTAAGTTTTCCGCTTAGAGTCGGAACGTACTCAGTTTAA
>CADBSK010000106.1 GCA_902797305.1 uncultured Spirochaetaceae bacterium
AAACTAGTTTGCGGTTTTGATAAGCCGTTTTTGCGACTGGGAGCCATTTTTGTAGGCAGAACAGTTTATAATGCGGTTGCCCTGTTTCAGATAGTTTTTGCAGATGAATAAGGTATGGTTGATTTGACTTGTAAAAAAGCGTAAACTTTTGATATGAAATTTATTACCAAAGATTCTTCTTTTCAAAAAGATTTATTAGACAGATTTATTAAATACGTGAAGATTTGGACTGAAAGTGATAGTGCCAAAGCAGATGCGGGAATAATTCCTTCTACTGAGCGTCAACGTGATTTAGCTGATGTTTTAACTGCAGAAATGAAGCTGCTTGGAATGCAAGATGTTCAAACTACAAATGACTGTTATACATATGGTTTTTTGCCTGCCACAAAAGGTTATGAAAATGTTCCCTCATTTTGTGTTTTAGCTCATATTGATACAGTTGAAGAAGTAACAGGAAGAGATGTAAAACCTATAATACACGCTGGATATGATGGAGCAAAAATCTTTTTAAATTGTAATGTTTGCCTTGATCCAAATTTTGATGAAGCTCTTGCTGATGCAGGAAAAAATAATGAAACCATTATTACTACAGATGGTACAACTTTGTTAGGAGCTGATGATAAGGCTGGAGTTTCAGAGATTATGACTTTCATTCAGTATCTTGTTGGGCATCCTGACATTAAACATGGAAAAATTGAAGTATTGTTCAGTCCTGATGAAGAAACTGGTCATGGGATGGATAAAGTCCCTCTGAATTTGATTGAATCCAGGTTTGCTTATACGGTAGATGGTGGTCATATTGGTGAACTAGAGACCGAATGTTTTAATGCATATGGAGCAACGATTACTTTTATTGGTAAATCTACACATACAGGGGATGCAATGAAATCAGGTATGATAAATGCATGTTCAATGGCCAGTAGATTTGTTGAAATGATACCTATAAAAGAGCGTCCTGAAACAACTTGTAATTATCAAGGGTTCTATGCTGTGTTGGATATGAAATGCTCTGTTGAAGAAGCATCTGTTTATGTTTTGTTGAGAGATTTTACAGAAGAAGGTATGCAAAAAAGGATTGAGTTTACTGAATCCCTCGCTAAAATGGTAGCTGCTTCTTTTGGTGGAAAATGTAAAGTTGATTTTAAAGAACAGTACAAGAATATGAAAGCTGTGCTAAATAACAATCCAAAAATTGTCGATAATTTGATTAAGGCATATAAAGAAAGTGGTGTAGAGCCTGTTTTTAAGCCTATTAGAGGTGGAACCGATGGTTCTCGCTTAACGGAAATGGGTATTCCTACGCCAAATATCTTTACAGGCGGACACAATTACCATTCTAGAAGTGAATGGGCAAGTCTAGATCAGATGAGTTCTGCTTGTGATGTTTTGATTAATCTTAGTCAGACTGTTATGACAAAGTAAAATATGCACTTAGGGGATAAAAATGCATGAGTATTTGATTGAGGGTGGATTTCCAATCAAAGGTGAAATTGTAGCAAGTGGAAACAAAAATGCGGCTTTGCCATGTATTGCTGCAGCTTTATTAACAGATGAACCTGTTATATTAAGAAATGTTCCTGATATTGAGGACACTTCTGTAATGTTAAAAATTTTGCAGTCTTTTGGAGCTAAGGCTGAAAATATAGAAAAACATTGCTGGAAAATAGAGGCGAAGGAAATAAAGTCTTTATGTATTCCTGCAGAACTTTCTAAAAAGATTCGTGCCAGCATTTTATTTGCAGGTCCAATGGTTGCTCGTTGTGGTAAGGCTGAAATGCTTCCTCCTGGGGGAGATGTAATTGGTCGTCGAAGATTGGATACGCACTTTTTGGCACTTGAACAATTAGGTGCGAGAGTAACAGTAAATGGACATTTTACTTTTACAGCAAATAAACTAATCGGAACTGATATTTTCCTAGATGAATGTTCTGTAACTGCAACAGAAAATGCGCTTATGGCAGCTGTGCTTGCTGAAGGTGAAACTGTAATTACAAATGCTGCAAGTGAGCCTCATATTCAAGATTTGTGTAACATGCTTAATTTGATGGGAGCAAAAATTACAGGAATCGGTTCGAATATTCTTTATATCACTGGTGTAAAAAAACTTCATTCCTGCGATTTTGAAATTGGGCCTGATTTTATGGAAATTGGTTCTTACATTGGGCTTGCAGCTGCAACTCATGGAAGTATCAAAATCAAAGGTGTAAAAAACTTGGATATGAGACCCTTAAAAGTGGGATTTGCTAAATTAGGTATTAGCTGGAGTCAAGAAGGAGAAGAAATTACAGTAGGCTCTATCCAGGAAATGAAAACAAATGCCGATGTTGGTACAAAAATTCCTAAGATTGATGATTCTCCGTGGCCTGGATTTCCGCCGGATTTGACTTCTATTATGACAGTTGTTGCAACTCAGGTAGAAGGAACTGTTCTCATTTTTGAAAAAATGTTCGAAAGTAGAATGTTCTTTGTTGATAAATTGATTAGTATGGGGGCTCAAATAACTTTATGTGATCCTCATCGTGCTGTAGTATGTGGTCCAAGCGTATTACACGGTGATCATCTGGTTTCTCCTGATGTTCGAGCAGGTATGGCAATGGTAATTGCTGCAATGGCTGCTCATGGAGAAAGTAGAATCAGCAATGTTTATCAGATTGAGCGAGGTTATGAGCACCTTGTAGAGCGTTTACAGTCTCTTGGAGCTCACATTAAGAGAATTGACATAGACGACTAAAAGCCTCCTCCAAAATCGTCATTGAATTGCAATTTATAATGGTTTGAATATCTACCAGCGACCTTCCAGATATTTGTGAGATGTCCTGGTAGATTTTTTTTATTAAAAAAATTGAGTTATCGCTTCCGCCAAGCCAGGGTTCGGATTCAGGATTATCAGTTTCTGCAAGGATAAGATTTGGAGGAGTAAGAAGTAATAGATTTTGTATATGCTTAGAACGGATAGATTCACAACCAAAGGTTTGATAATATCCTCTTTTAATAAACTCTTTATATATGTTTGTTGGACCATCATACCAGTGAATTATTGGTTTTGCCTCAGGATAATCAAGTAATATTTGGGAAACTTGTTTTTCGGCATCTTTGCAATGTATTACACAATATTTTTTGTTTGCATTGCAATGTTCTAAAAAATATCTGAAAACTTTTTCTTGTTTATTAAAAGGAACATCTTTTGCCCAACATAAATCTAGTCCTATTTCTCCAATAATTGGTGAAGTATAGCAAATTTCATCATAAACGGATAAATCATTTGGGCAGTTTGCAGCTTGTTTTGGGTGAATACCGAATGTTGGTATTACCTTTAACTTTGAAAAGGTTTTTGAGTTATTTTGAATCAAACAATTTTTTTTATAGGATTCTGAATCACAAGATGCGGTTATTATTATTCCGGAAAAGTCTTTTAATTGAAAAAACAATTCGTCTTGGGGATAATCATTTAAATGCGTATGAAAATCAATGTAATTGTTAGGATTAAAATAATTCTTCTGTAAAATCATCTGAGTTTCCCTGCCAATAAATAGAACCTTTTTTGATTAAAATTATTCTATCTGCCATATTTTTTGCTTCCTCTAAATCATGTGTTACCATGATTGATGTAAAATTAAAGGAGTTTTGTAAGTCTTTTATAAGTATGGCAAGCTTTTTTCGTAGAGGAGCATCGAGGGCAGATAATGGTTCATCAAATAAAACTAATTTTGGTCTTGTTATAAGTGTTCTTGCTAAGGCTACCCTTTGAGCTTCTCCGCCACTTAGGGTTTCTGGATATCTGTCGAATAGCTTTTCTATTTCAAATAAAGGCAAAAAATCTTTTGCAAGTTGTAGTGCTTTTTTCTTTTTTACCCCGTGACTTATAAGTCCATATGCAACATTTTGAACCACAGTCATATGTTCAAAAAGATTTCCATTTTGAAAGACCATTCCTATGTTTCGTTTTGCAGGGGAAATGTGTGTAATATCATTATTATCCAGAATAATTTTTGTTTGTTGAGAGTCTGATTTTTCTAAACCGCTGATTAATCTTAAAAGGGTCGATTTTCCACTTCCGCTAGGGCCAACAATACAAGTAAAAGAACCTTGTTCACAACTGATGTTTGCCTGAATATTTAGAGATGGAAGTTCTTTTAATAGGTTTAATGCTGTAAAATAGGTCATTAACGTTTCCTTTTGAATGTTGATTGATTTAGAAGTGTCCCTATAGCAAAAACGGACAGACAAATAAGAGCAAGAATTATTCCTGCTGCACACGCCTGGTTAAACCTGTAGGCTCCTGCGAGTCTATAAGTAAAAAGAGATAGAGAGGTGTATTTTGGAATTGCCAGAACAAGGGGTAAAGTGGTATCGCCGGCACTAATTGAAAATGTAAAGCAAAAGGCTCTCAATAAAGAAATTTTAACTGAAGGAAGAACAAATCTTATGATGATATCAAAACGGTTTTTTGATAACAGAATAGCACTGTCCAGTGTTTTATTTGATATTTTACTTATATTTGGATGGATTTGTTGAAAAGCTATAGGCCAAAATAACATTGTTTGTGCAAAGATTAAAAGGGAAAAGGTACCTTTTGGAAATATTGCTGTTAGAAGAATGCTGGTGATTACACTTGAAGTTGTCATTGGAAGAATTGGAAGTGTTGTAAAAATAGTTTTTAATGCATTTGAACCTTTGCGAAATTTGAATAATAAAAAAGTTGAATATAAAAAAGCAATTATTGTCGAACAAATACCTGTACAGAATGAGGTTAAAATTGTTGATTTTAGTGAAGGAAGAAATGATTTTAATTTAAAAATTGACATAAAAGTTTGGAAGGTGAAACCTGAATTTTTTTGTAAAGCTACATTTGTAGATGTTAAAGCGTTATAAACAATTCCAAGCATGGGAAGGATGAAAAAGATGGTTAACAAAAGAATGTAAACGGAAAATAATGAAATTTCGGAAAAACCATGCAATTTAGAAAGTTTTGCTAACTTTAGATTTTTGATTCCTTTCGATCTGGAATTTTTCTGTTGGAAAATACAGTAAAAAAAAGTTATAACTAATAGAATTAAAGTTTCGATAAGTCCTAAAGCAAATGCTTTTTTAAAATCTAAAGATGCTCTTGCCGTTTTGTAAATTTCAACTTCGAGAGTGGTGTTACCAATTCCGCCAAAGAGAAGAATTAGAATAAAACTTAAAAAACAGTATATAAAACAAATTAACGAACTTGATGCTATCGATGGAATAAGTTGAGGTAGTGTTACTGTTCTGAATATACGGAATTCAGAAGAGCCCAATAGGCGCGCGCATTCTTGTTGTTGTTTTGGAAGTTGCCTCCAGGAATCTCCGACTTGTTTCATTATTAAAGGAAAGTTGTAACATCCCTGGGCGATAATTAATCCAAAAAATGAATACAGAAATTTAAGAGGGGGTTCTTTTAAATCAAAAACGAGCATCAAAAAGCGGTTTAATCCGCCGTTTAATCCCAGAAAAGTAACGTATCCAAGAGCAATTAAAAGTGAAGGCATACAAAAAGGAACTACAGAAAGTGAAGATAACAATTTGCGGCCTAAAAAATTCCTTTGAGAGATAAAAAAGGCGCCTGGTAGCCCAAATATTAAGGCTACGCAGGTTGAGCAGGCTGCCTGAAATATAGTAAACCAGGCAACCCTAAAAATCTGGCTGATTAGCATGTTATTATTGTTCTAGAATAGCCATTATCTGAGGAATGTAATCTTCTACGACTTTTGCGTCTGCAGAAATTGTTTTAGAAGGTATTGGGGCTGCTACTTTAAAACTATCTGGTAATTCAGCTTCTGGATTGATAGGATTCATCCATTGGGTTAGAGGAAGCATATTTTGAGCTTCTTTTGAGATGAGATAATCAAGAAAAGCTTTAGCACCATCGATATTAGGTGCATTCTTAAGAATTCCAGCTCCTTCAATCTGTAGCGTATGTCCCTGCTCAAAAACAGGAGCTATGTAACGGTCTGTATTATCATATTCAACGTGGCTTGCAGGACTTGTTGTGTAGCTGATTACAAGTGGAGCTTCTCCCTTTTTGAATAATCCGTATCCGGTGCTCCAGCCAGGAGCCATTGTTAAAATGTTAGGTTTAAGAGCCTTCCAGTAATCAAGAACATCCTGTCCATATACAGCAACTGTCCAGGCAACAAAACCTAAACCAGGGGTAGAAGTACGAGGATCCATTAAAATAATTTTTTTGGAATAAACAGGATTTGTTAAATCTTGCAAAGAGGAGGGGCAAGGAACGCTGGATTTTGTGTCAAAAACAAATGAAAAATGGCTGTAATCAAAAGGTGTTAATGACCAGTCTGAACAGAGTTGCTCCTTAAGTTCTGGATTTATAATTTTATCAGCATCTTTTGGTTTATAAGGAAGAAGGATATTTTGTTCTATTGCTCTCTGAGAGATATTATTGTCCAATCCAAGAATAATATCTGCATTTGGCTTTTTTTTCTCAAGAATGGCTCGACTTAAAACCTGTACACCATCGCCACAATCCACATAGGTTACGGTATAACCGGTCTTTTCTTCAAAAGATTGTTTTATAGTATTACCGCAGCCCCATTCACTTGTAAAACTGTCGTAGGTGTAGATAATTACTTCTTTTGCACGATTAGAATTGTTTGACTTTTTAGAACAACTTGAAAAAGTTGCTAAACCAATAATAGAAAATGAAATGATTTTAAAAAGAGAAGATTTATGCATGTCTTCCTCCGCCGGTATTATCCGGATCAGGTTGGAACCTAATACAAGGTTCTGCGGGTATAATCTCAGCCTTGATAGTCAAAGCACCCCGGTAAAAATAAACTATCACAATTTTGAACTCTGTTCAACCAAATGGGAAATACTATAAAAGTCACATGACTTGATTTGGCGTGTAAAGAACTTTAGAGTTATTATTCTCCTTCTGTGTTATGGCAGGCAAGAAACATAATGGAAACTACGATTAATAAAATGATGTAAAGAATAATTCCTGCTATTATTGCGAAGTGTACACCGAAAATACTAAATAGTGCATAATTTGCAAGCATAAAGCCACGCATAGAAAAAGAGTACAGATATATAAATGCTAAAGAAAGCAATGGAAACATTATTATCCAGTGAAATTTGAATAAGGAAGTAGAATCTGTTCTTCCGTGCCATGCTGTCCATGCTAAAAGAATCATTAACACTAAATAGAAAAGAGGTGAAAGAAGCCGCTTCATAGATTCCTGTTCAAAAACTTCAAGAGAAAAACCGTAAGGTTCAGCTTTTGGAACGAACTTTATCAGAGAAAGAAGATCCATGGTGGAGGCGCCGGTAGATGCTTTTTTGAGTAAATCAAAATCGGAGAACTCAATTGGCAAAATAATGTAACTTGAATTAACAGTTTTGTCGTAACCGCCCTTAAATATAGGATCAAGCCTGACACCCTGATTTTTGCGATCCACAGAACGAAGTAAAATGTAAGGTACAACTTTGATTGAGTTATCAATTCCAAGTTCTTCTTTTATTTCGTTAGAAAAATACTGAGTTTGAATATTAGTCATTCTGCCGTATGGAACATAGTAGCCGCTTCTGTACTTACCCGTTGCATCGATGTTTACAATAGTCATACCTCGCAAATACTGTACGACGGATTTATCTGAGCCGATTGAAGTTATGCCTTTAATATAATAAAGATTTGTTGAACCATCTACAGGATTAAATACGCTAAAATGTACGTTGTTTGCCTGTTCAAAGCCCTGGAGATTGAAGGTTTCATCAATGAAAAAGTATTGCTTTGTAAGGTTTTGTTCTGCAATTTTAAGATATCTTATAACATCTGGGTCCAAGGACAATTTTTTTGACGAATCATAAAGAGTTTTAAAAATATAATAGGCTTTGAGATTGTCGTTTTCAAGAATAGCGGTGTAGCCTTCAATTTTTTTTGCATAAATTCTTTTTGCTTCTGTAGAACCTTCTGCCCGAGCTTTACTGATTTGATTCCATGATTTGGCAGAAATATCTTTAAGTTCAAGAATATTAATATCTTTTGGATTAATTGCCTGTAAGGCGGTTTGGGAATAATAATGTGCGCCAAACCAGTCTTCTTCTTTTAAGCATTGTCGGGCATTTTTTAAAAGTGTATAACTTGTAAAAGGTTCTGTAAGGCGGCGTTGTTTAATTACATTGTTCCCAAAAAGATTCTGATCCTGACCGATAGATGAAATTTCCTCTAGAACGCGGGTGTTTCTTTGTTGTGACTGATTTAGTGCTTTTTCTGCTTTGTCTAAGAGAATTCTGTTTTCGGGATTTGTTTGTTCCATCTGGAAGGCAAGTCGTGCGTAACGATAACAGGTTTCGTAGAGACCTTCTTCGTAAAACTGTTCAGCACTGTCTTGATATTCCTGTAGTAAAACAGGTTTTTGTTTCAATTTTTGAAGTTTATAGTTGATGTGAGACTCAAATAATTCTCCGCATAGGGTAAGAATTAATACGGCAATCAAACTGTTTATCATTACTGATTTAAATCGGCTTGTCATTGCAGGAGAAAATCGTAATCGGCTTCCTTCCTGATTTTTACCAAAATCAATCGACCAGCCTATAACGGCACTTGTTGCAATGAGAGCAGGAATTATATGCAAAAATAAAGACAATCCAAGGTTATATTTGTAGCTTTTTATATCAGAATTAAGTAATTCAGGGGTTTTTAGAACTGTAAATCCCAAAATTGTGCAGGTTATAAATCCTAAAATTAAAAGAGAAATTGTAATGATATGTATTTTTTGAAGCTTAAATTTCATTATTTATTCCCCTTATTTTTAACTGTAAATATCAAAATTCCAGAAATTGTAAATATAAACCCGATTATAAGATTGATAAACAAGAGGGGGGCATCCAGTTCGTTTTTAGAAAAGAATGAAAATGCTCCATGCCCGTAAAACAATTCGTATAATGAGGATCTGACAGAATCAAACTGCGGGTAAAAGTAAAGAATGTTAATTCCCAGGACGAAGATAAATCCCATCAGACAGCAGAAACTGTTGATAAGTCTCCAGGAACTTATTCGAATAAAAGCATAAGGGCTTGCTAAAGCGAAGACAAAGGAAAGAATACAAAGCCATGCAAGAAAGTTTTTATTCCAGATTCGTAGTAGAGTCGAAAAAAGACTTTGCAACTGACTGAGTAAAGAGAATGATGTATCTTGCATTGAAAACTTAACAAGGGGATCATTGTATGGCTCTATTTCTTTAGATATGTCGATATTGTGAAAAAAAGGAACACGTTCTGGTTCAGATTTGCTGTCGATAGTAACAACATAAGCGCTGTTATCAACTGAATCTTCAAGATAATAATGTGTTTCATCGTTTACAGTTCTAAAATATCCTTTGGAAAGTTCTGTATCTTGATCTAGCTGTTCATATGGTACGATTTTAGGAAGCAGTTTGTTTGAAACAATAAAATGTAAAGGAAAAAGTCCCATCCAGATGACTAAAACAAGAATCGTGTAACAAATGAAACTTCCGAAAGGATTTTTTCGGTGTCGAGTTTTGTAAAGCATCATTGCACATGGAATTATTAAAAGTACAAATGGAACAATCAGAAGGTATGCATAAGTTAATATATCTTTAGATAGATGAAGAGTTCTGCCTGCAATAAGGTGAGTTGATTCAAATGAAAGGATAAAAAACAATATTCCAATAAAAACACCAAAAAAGAGAACAAAAATAAAATCTAAAATCAGCGAAAAATAGCGTTTCATTTAAAACCTTCCTTTTTTATTATCGGCTTAAAGAGGGCATATATTTAGATTAATTGTACTATGGAAAATAAAAAACCGTCGCCATAAAAGTTGTTCATTAAACAAATCTTTTATTACGACGGTTTATTTTAAGAAAAATATCTATAATTAGTCTTTAATTTTAATTGTAACTGCAAGAGAAGCTGTTTTATTTTGTTTTGTATCGTTTGATCCAGGGGTATCTCCAGATACAGTTTCAAAACCTCCATCCAGGTTTACCAGAGTCTCTGAGTTTTTATCTTTTGGATCAGTAGGCTGGTTTGGGTTCCAGCCTGTAAAGTCTGTAGAATTACCTTCTGTAAGCAGGATTCCGCCGCTTGTATAAGTTGGATCTACATCATTTTTGTCAGTTAATTCTCCGGAAGTCCCTTCAGCAGGTGTAAGCTGTTCAACAAAATTAATCTGATCTTGGTTTGCTCCCTGCTGTCCGTCTGCAGGATTTTTAATACCATGTTCTGCGGCATTAAAAAGAACAGAAGGGTAAACTACAACTGCACCAGAATTACAACGGATATGCGCATCAGAAAGGAATGTATAGTCAGTACCACGAACTGAAGCGACTGCAACAGGGTTTCTTACAGTGTACGAAACTTTCTTGTTTGATGTATGTGTTACTGTTGAACGTACAGAGCCTGTTTTAAGATAAACTGTTGCTGTATCCTTTTTTTGGCTTGAAACAAGCTGTTCAAGATTTACTTGAGTTAAAGAACCAAGTTTTAAGGTTGCATCGTTAAATTTGATAAGAGCTTCTGACTTAAAACCTGTAGAAATCAAGTCACCTTCAGTAACAATCGAACCTCTGGCTGCAGGTTTCCATGTACCATCTTTTCCGATTTCAACCGTTCCGATTACAGAAAGAATTACTGCATCAGCTGCAAAAACAGAAGTTCCTGCAAGAATTAAAAATGTGACAACGGATAAAACTTTTGATAAGTGTTTCATTATTACCTCCGATTTTACCTAGAATGCAATTGTTGCATTCAAGGATAGGTTTATTGCATTATTAAGTGGATCTAAAGCGATATATTGGTAAAGTTCTGCTCCAATCCTCAAGTCGTTAAAGATATTGTATGCACAATCAACTTTCCATTGAAAACCATCGTATTTAACATCAGAATCCATGCAGTTAAAAAGACAAGCAACGTTTGCATTTGCAAGGAATTTATCTTTGAGTGTTGCAATGATTCCCAGATTTGCTTTTATAAGTCCGGAATATTCAGGTTCTGCCTGGGATAAAGAAGCCTTCTGGAATGAAATTGCTTTGAATGGAGTGAGAGGTCCATTATTACCGGAAGCATAAAGTCCTTCAGCAACTATACTTAAACTTGAAACAGGTGAATATCTTACATAAAGATTTGAGAGTAAAGAAATGTCCTGAAAATTTATTGAAGAAACTGTTGCGTTAAGATTGTAAAAAAGACCTTTTACAAGTTTACCTGAAAGTCCTGCTGTGGCGTAATATCTGTTAAAATTGTCATTGTTAAAGTCAAAGCAACCCAAAACCTGAAGTTTTAGATTTTGATTAGCAAATAACGATGGAACTGTAAAAGACAAAGATGCTGGTAAATAGGCAGGTGCAAGTACATATACAGGAATGCCTTGTTCGATATAGTTAGTATGCTCAGGAGTGAGTATAGTTGTTGCAAGGCTGTTTATTAATCCTGTGTATCCGGCAAATGCAGTAAGGTTAATACTTTCTGTTCCAAATGCTAAGCGGGCACCGTCAGAAATCTGGTTAAAAATTGTTCCTGTAATATCGCTGTTAGAAAAACGCCCTACCGAGATATCAATAATACTCTTTTTTCCAATGGCTTTATTAAAACCATATTTGAGCAATATCAAATCTACGATGTTTGTTACTTTATTAACAGGTTCAGAATCGTTGAATTCAAATGAGTAGTTTGCTTCTGCAGCCAAATAACTTGTTCCTGATTTTGAAAGGGGAACTCTTGCCCATAAGTCTACCAGATTTTTTTGATCAATTTTAGCACTTTCAAGAGATGGACCGCCGAATCCTGTTTTGTCGTAAAAAATTCCACCCCATTCGAAAGCAAATGAAGAAGTCACTATTGTTGAAATTGCTATAAGTGTAGAAATAAGCTTTTTCATTATTCGTTCTCCCCTAAAGAATCATTTTTTACTCCGTAGAGGTCATCACATCTTGTATAGAAGTTAAGTAATTGAACCCCATTTGGAATTGTCTGTGGATCTACATAAGAAGGTATAAGATTATATGCCTTAAAGAATTTATAAGAATAGCGGGGACTTCTGTTAGTTAGACGCATAAAAAGCCCGCCTTTTACGTTCCAGGTTTTTGCAAAAATTGAAGAGACCTGTGCAAAGTTTACGGGGTCGTCGATATTACCTTTATGGACAATCCCATGTTCGTATAATGCATTGTATGCATCTGTTTCAGAGGATGTTGCATTGATTAATTCAAGTGTATTGGCAGACAAAAAACAAACCTGTCCTAGAGTAACCTTTGCCGTATTTAGCGTGTCATCAATAAATTTTGCTGATTGGGCAAACATAAAAGAAGAAGCAAATAAGACTAAAATTGAAAAAAGACCTTTTTTCATAATTTTCATAAACTCCATAAATAAATGTTATATTAAATTATAATGGACAAAAAAATACATGTCTATATAATAACCTTATGAAGAAAGAAATTTTACCGGCACAGAATATTATAGAAAATGTTTGCAATGTAGGAAAAAATGAACGGGTTTTAATTATTGCTAATCCCGCAACAAATGATATCGCACAGGATTTATATACGGCTGCAAATGAAGCTGGAGCAAAAGTTTCAATGATTTTTCAGAATGCAAAAACTTCTTTTGATAATGCAGAAGAAGAAGTTCTTGCGGCAATTGCAAGTAATCCAGATGTCTGCTTTTCTATCTCTGCAATAAAACTGGGCAAAGATCCAAAAGGTGCTGCCGAACCATATAAAACAATGGACGGAAAGGAATTTACACATATTTTTGACTATCTTCTAGATGGCAAAAAGACAATGCGCGCTGTATGGACTCCCGGAATTACGCGAGATATGTTCAATCGTACTGTAAATATTGATTACAAAGAATTAAATGAGAGATGCGAAAAATTTGAACATATGTTTAAGAACGTTGTCAGCATACATGTAACCTCCCCAGGGGGAACTGACGTTACTGTTCCTGTATTTGGTCGACCATTAATGTCTGATAACGGAGATTTTTCTAAACCAGGAACAGGGGGAAATATTCCTGCGGGAGAAGTATTTATCAGTCCTGTTGTTGGAAACGGAAATAAACTTAAACTTCTTTCTAAAATTGAATCAATTAAAAACTCCATTTTTAAGCGTAATCCTGTTGCAAGGGATGATTTTACCGAAGAAGAGGCAAATCACCGTGTTGGTACGGAAGGTGTAATAGTTTTTGATGGCTCAATGACTTTTAGCGATGGAGATGCACTTCTTGAAACTCCGATCACCTGTAAGGTAGAAAGAGGTTTTGTAACAGATATAACCGGAGGCGCAGAAGCTTTACGACTTTTAAAGACTATCACAGAAGCAGAAAATCTTGCCCTCTTACAGGAAGCAGAGGGAAAACTCCCAGAAGGGCAGGGACTTATTTATAGAAGAAATGCGAGAAATATTGGAGAACTGGGCATTGGCTTAAATCCTGCTGCAAATATCACCGGAAATATGCTTGAAGATGAAAAAGCATTTAATACCTGCCATTTTGCAATCGGTGAAAATTATGATAATGATGCGCCAAGTTTAATTCATCTTGACGGAGTGGTTAGGAATCCAACAATAACTCTAACTTACGACGACGGAAGTACACGCATTATACTTGAGAATGGAAATTTGGTAATTTAGTTCGCATTGTTTCGATTTATTAAACTTGCAAAGATTATTCCTTTTGTTATAATAAAAAAACTATGAGATTTACAAGCACAAGAGATAGGAGTGTAGATGTAGGTTTTGCAGATGCCGTCTTGAATTGTATTCCAGAAGATGGTGGACTGTATGTTCCTTATAAAACAGAGGACTTGCGAAGATGGCTTATGTATATGGATGAAAGTACATCCTTTTCTTCCATTGCAGGTTCTTTAACTTCGGCTCTTATTAAAGATGAATTTTCTCCGATTATTTGTGAAACTATTGCTACGAGAGCGTTTCCTTTTTCTCCAATCATTAAGCAGTTAGATAAAAATCTATTTTTGATGGATTTGTCTACAGGACCGACTGGTAATCATCGTGATTTTGGAATTTCTTACCTGGCTGCTACGATAGAAACCATTAAACAATATCGCGGTGGTACTTCTATAATTCTGGATGTAACTACTGGCGAGATGGGCGCTTGTTTAGCCCAGGCCTTAAGAGGGAAAAAACATATCAAAGCTGTTCTGGTGTATCCAAAAGGAGCCTTGAGAGGCCTTGAAGAGAAGGATTTAATCTGGAATGGCGGAAATATCTATCCTGTAGAATTGGACGGTTCGATCCAGGAATGCCACGCAATGGTTTCGAAGGTTTTTGAAGACCATGAGTTTATTCGCGCTAAAGAAATTAATGTTGCTAATACAGCAAATATCGGACGGCTTTTGCCTCAGGCATTTTTTTATCCATTTGCCTTTTCCAGAATAAAATCAACTGTTCACAGTGAGATTAATTATGCACTAGCCTGTGGAAATTACAGCAATGTTGTTGCGGGGCTCTATGCCTGGCAGTTTGCACTTCCTTTAAATGGGTTTATTATTCCTTCTACAGATGCGCTGGGCATGGATGCATTAGGCTGTCCTATTTTGCTTGATTCTATAGTTCCCCTTGAAGAAAGGGAACAGTGTAATCCGTCTAATCCTTCAAATCTTGAGCGCCTGGAAGATGTATTTAGAACAAATGAGTTGATGATGAGGCATTTTATCTATCCTCGTACTGTTAATGACCAGGAAGTGACTCAGGCAGCAAAAGAATTGTTCTCTAAGTATGGGGTTCTCGCTGATAAGCATACTTCTAAGGCTTATGCTGCGGTTATGAGCAGAAGAAGCATTTGCTCTGACGAAAGTGCTGTTGTTTTAATCAATCGGGATCATCCTTCTCTTGGTCAGGATTTTATTCGTCATACTGTAGGTGAAGTTCCTGAAATGCCGGCTGGTGTAAAAAAATCTCTTCAAAAGTTTGATTTGAATAAGCCGGTTATTAATTCTCCAGATCAACTATTCAGTATTATTTGTTCAATTTAATATGGCAGGGCAACCGCATTATAAACTGTTCTGCCTACAAAAATGGCTCCCAGTCGCAAAAACGGCTTATCAAAACCTCAAACTAGTTTGCTACACGCGTTTTGTGCTTGTAATTATATACATTCGCCGCTCACGCGGCAGCACAAAACGAGTGTTTTTGTAAGC
>CADBSK010000107.1 GCA_902797305.1 uncultured Spirochaetaceae bacterium
AGTCAAAATCCTGGATGAAAAATTTGCACAGCTGGAAAGCCTAAAAGCAAACGCCCAAACCAACCTGCAGAACGCAAAAGATTTGTTCCAGTCCCAGCTGACAAAAGCCTTTAGCAATACTACTTGGGAAAAGAAAAGATTGGGAGACATTTGTTCAAAAATAGTTGATGGAACTCATAATTCTCCTCCTAATACAAAAGAAGGTGATTATCAATACATTACTGCAAAAAATATAAAACTATCAGGTATTGATTTATCAGATATTACTTATGTCACTAAAGAAATTCATGAATCAATATATTCAAGATGCAATCCAGAGAAAGGTGATGTTTTACTTATAAAAGATGGTGCAACTACCGGAATTGCAGTTGTAAATGAATTAGATTATCAGTTTTCGATGTTATCTAGTGTTGCTTTATTGAAGTTTGACAGGAACATTCTTGATTCTTATTGTTTAGCCTATTTATTAAACTCGGATGAGACTTACAAGCGGTTCAGGGCTAAAATGGAAGGAGCTGCTATTACTCGTCTTACTTTGGTAAAAATAAAAGATTTTGAAATCCCTCTTCCCCCGCTCTCCGAGCAAAAACGAATCGTAGAAGAACTCGACGCCCTCAGCGAAAAAGTCCTCCAGCTGCAGGAAATCTACACAAAACAAATTGCCAACTGTGACGAACTAAAACAATCCCTCTTACAAAAAGCCTTCGAAGGAGAGTTGTAAAGGAAAGATAAAATTGTTATAATCTCCGTAATTTTTTTACGGAAAGACTGTTTATATTTATATATTATACCGATAATTTAGTATAATTTAAGTAGAGGTGTATTATGTTAAAATCTCTAACAGTAAGTAATTTTAAGGCTTTTGAGAAACCTGTAACTATTGATTTTTCAGCTACAGGAAATTACGAATTTAATCCAGAAGCAGTAAAAAACAACATTGTAAAAACATCAATAATGTATGGTAAAAATGCAAGCGGAAAATCTTCTATCGGTCTTGCAATTTTTGATATTGTTTCAAATCTTACTGATAATTTTGTAAATCCGCGTGATTATTCAATTTATCAAAATGCACTCCACTTTAAGGACTCAGTTAATTTTGAATATCATTTTGAATTTTACGGGATAGAATTAATTTATAAATATCAAAAATTGAATGTCACTACTATAGTTAGGGAAGAATTAATAATTGGTGATAAACTTGTTATTTTTTATGATAAAAATGACAAAAATTCCGATTTTATTGTGAATTTAAAAGGTAGCGAAAATTTAAGGAAAAACCTAGCAGCACTCCAATTTTCAGCTCTTCGTTGGGTAAAGAATAATACAACCTTGGACAATAACAAAGAGAATAAAATTTTTTTACAACTATTTTCTTTTGTAAATAAGATGCTATTTTTTAGATCTTTACAAGATAGAGCATTTACAGGTTATAAACCGGCACCTTCTTTAAATATTGTTGAAGAAATTGTAAAAAGAAATAAATTTTCTGATTTACAACTTTTTTTTAAGGAAGCTGGTTTTACGGATGAATTAATTCATAGTCATCATACCGGTAGAGAAGAATTATTTATAAAATTTAACAATATTATTCTTCCGTTTGAACAAGTATGTTCTACAGGTATGAGTTCTCTGCTTCTTGTATATTATTGGCTTGAAGATATTAATAATTCAGAACAATGCCCTTCTTTTATTTGTATAGATGAATTTGATGCATTCTATCATTTTGAACTCGCCTATTTTGTAGTTGAAAAATTAAAAACAAGTAATTGCCAGGTTTTACTTACAACACATAATACTTCAATCTTTACAAATGATTTGCTCCGTCCAGATTGTTATTACATCTGTTCAAAAGACAAGATTGTAAATGCACATAATGCAACATTAAAAGAATTACGTTATGGTCATAATCTTGAAAAACTCTATCGTGGTGGCACATTTGGAAAATGATTCTCTTTATCTTTGAAGGCAAGAACGACGAACCCCGCCTGTACAAAACATTAAAAGAAATTTTTCACTTTGAACTTAATGAAGAAGAAATCATTCATTATTACTGCAATAATATTTTTTCTTTGTATGATACTCTAAAAACATACTCAGAAGATGAATTGAATGATTCTATAGATTTAGTTAATGTTCTAAAAGAAGAGGCAATAGCACATAAGAAATCAAATACAGAGTTAGATAAAATAAAGTATTCTTCTGAGGTTTCTGAAATCTTTTTGTTTTTTGACTATGATATCCGAAAACAGGACGAACTGAACAGGCTCACAATTGAAGAACAGAATGCGAAAATTCTGGAACTGTTTCACTATTTTGAAAACGGAAGTATCAGTTCAGAAAGAGATGGCATCAAATTGTATATCAATTATCCCATGATTGAGTCTTACAAATTCTTTAAGAAAGAACTTCCTGACGAAGATTTTAAGAATTACACTTTTGATTTACTAAGCGAAAAGAGCTTTAAGCAGATTGTGCATGAAGAATCCTTTTATCAGAACCTAAAATATCTCTGTTTTGATTTGAACAAGGCCGGAGAATTGAAAATCCCTGATGATGAAGAACGTTTAAGAAAGATAAAACAAAACTGGCTGCATTTAAAAGAATTGAACATCAAAAAGGCACATTTCATCTGCACAGATGATTACTCAATTCCTTCAGAAAAGGATATAATACATCAAAGAAGCCTTTTTGATAAACAGATAGAAAAATATGTAACCCCAAAACATGAAGTAGCGGTTTTGAATGCATTTCCTTTGTTCTGGTTTGAATATATTGATGATAAAAAATTATTAACATAGATGTTAATAATTCTAGATTTTGGCCAAGTTTTTAACTTACATGTTAAAAACTTAGCTTTAGTTTCTTGAACGGAGAATCATTATGAACGAAAGTGACACAAGGTTAAAGAAAATAGATCCTGCTCTTAAGGCTGCCGGTTGGGGTGTGGTGGAAGGTTCTGATATTTTTACCGAACAACGG
>CADBSK010000108.1 GCA_902797305.1 uncultured Spirochaetaceae bacterium
AATAATCGGGCTTTTTGAACCTTTATCTCAGGATGTTTTGTTGACAGGTCCAGAATTGCTTTTTCCACAGACTGTTTCTTTTTTTCTCCAAAATCAAAAAGCGTTTCCTGAATATTTGCCTTATCTTTTGATTCAATATTTTCTACAGCAACTCCTAACAGTCTTATTCCTCTGTCTTTCTGGTATTTTGATTCAAATAAGGAACAAATCCGGGCGTAAAAATCGTCAGTGCTTGTTATGTATTCTTCTTGAGTGAGTTGAGCCGTTATTGTAGAAAAATCTTCGTAGCGAATCTTTATCATCGCTGTTTTGCTTAAACCCTTTTCTTTTAAGAGTCTAAACATAACTGTATGACATAATGCTAACAATGCCGTTTCTGCGCTATAGATATCGGTTAAATCGTATTCAAAGGTTGTTTCTGCACTGATAGAATGAGTACTTTGCTTAGGAGAATCTATTTCTATTCCTCGAACTGTATTGTATAAAAAGAGCCCCATATTGTTTCCAAACATGGTTTGAAGAAGTTCTAAAGATTTTTGATAAATATCTTCTGTGGTTTTTATACCAGAAGCATTTAGTCGTTGAAGAGATTTTTTCCCTATTCCCCATACATCTTTTAAGGGAAGATTTCTCATAAATTTTTCTTCTTCCCCAGGATTTATCATAAAAAGACCTTTGGGTTTATTTACTTCGGAACTAAGTTTTGCAAGATATTTTGTTGAAGCAATTCCACAGCTTACAGTTAATCCAGTTTCATTAAAAATACGATTCTGTATAGTTTTTGCTAGTTCCATGGGTGGGCCAAAGAGAAGTTCTGTACCGGTTATTTCAAGAGAGGCTTCATCAATTGAAAGTTGAACTAAATCAGGAGAATAATCGGATAGAATTTGCATGATTTTATTGCTTATTTCCGTATACCGCTTATAGTTCCCATGTGTAAAAATTCCCTCAGGACAAAGTTTATATGCCTGGAAAGTTGGCATCGCAGAGTGTACACCAAATTTTCTTGCTTCATAACTTGCTGTAGAAACAACGCTCCTTCGTTCTCCCGGAAGTCCTCCTACAATAACAGGTTTTCCTTTCCATTCCGGATGGTCTAACTGTTCAACAGAGGCAAAAAAAGCATCCATATCTACATGCAAAAAGCATCTTTGGGTCATTTATTTTCCCCTGTTTTGGCAGGAATAATATAATCGTATTCTAAAATCTGATAGTTGATAGTATCGTTAATAGGGAAGTAAGCTTTGATGTGTACTCTGGACTCTTCTTCTTCATTTGCAATGTAGTGGAATTTATTTTGAGAATTACTCCATGCAGGAATATAAAAACTGTCGGATTTACTATTTTTATCAGAAATATAAGGGGCATCTGAATACAATAGGTTATTCATAGTTTTGCCGTATACTTTAACACTTAAGTTTTCAGCTGGTTCTGGCAAGTTTACAGAGATAATTCTTTCTGTTTCTCCTAAAAATACTTCATCGTGAAAGGAAATTAATTTTTCTTTTTGTTCCAGGGGTATAGGGTAGTCATAGAATTTTCTAATCTGTCTCTTTGGTTTTACCATAAAAATTATGACAAAAAAGACTACAATAAGAACTATAAAAATTGAAATAGAAATAATAAACAGGTTTTGTTTGTAGAATTTTTTTGTTGTTTCATCTGCATTTTTAAATGTTTGTTTAATTTCAAGGAAAATTCTTAAAATCTGAATTTCAAATGGCAGAAGAATTTGTGATAAAAAGAAATTAACAATTACTGAACCTGATAAAAGCTGATCTACAAGTTTTATATCTCCAAAAGATGCCACTTGTAAAAAATACGGAAAAAAAGGAAGTAACATCAAAAGGAAAAAAGCTGTTAATGTCCAACTGGTCTTAAATGGCCGAGATATATAAATTATGATGTATTCGATTGTAAACAAATATACAAGAGAAATGTCCACTGCACTAAAAATAATTATATTAGCAATTGATGTTACTGTTAAAAGGTATGAATATGCCGATGCATTATGAATAATCTGAAAACGATAAGTTAAAACATAGAACAAAATTACAAAAACTAATCCAAGGCTGAGTTTTATAAAAAGCCGTAATAGTGTGCTTGCTCTGAAAATTTTTAATAGCAAAAAGGTAAATCCCTGCCCAAATAATAGTCCAAGGGTTGTTACTAAAACTGCAATAGGGAGAAGATACCAGATTTTTAATACATCTTTTTGAGCTTTCTGTATATGACGATCTCTTGAGATAAATGAGAACTCACACAAAATAAATAAAGCAACAAAAGAAACAAAAATCAAAGTGAGTAACGAAAAAGTTTCTGGTAAAATATAGAGTTTGTTTCCAATTTGAAGGAATAAGCCGTGGGTATCCCAGGTGAAATTTGTAACTTTAGTAATCTCTGTTAAAAACTGTGAGCAGCTGTTTGAAAATGCTTCAACATTTTCTTTTTGAGTGTCGCATACTTCAATAGTGCAGCCAGGAATTCCTGCAAGAAGGATTTGGCCTAGACTTGAATCAGAAGTCATTACATTGATTTTATATAGTGACTTTGAAAAGGTTCCTTTTACAGAATAAATAAAATCGTTTTGATAAAAGCATGATGATAAGGTCTTAATGAGCCAGGTTGGACTTAATATTTTATTACTTCCTGGAGTTATATATTGATTTTGGGTGGTAAACTGAACACAGATTACACAGGTATTTTCTTCGATTTGGTTGTTTATAAAGGCGGTAGTTCCGGTTATAAAACTTTTTTCAGGGGATTTTTGACTATTTCCATAGGATAAAAGTACTTTTGTTTTTACAGACCGTTCAGACCGCTCAATTTTGGTTAAGAATTGATAAAAAAAATCTTTGTGAGGTAAAAAACTTTCTAATTCGAATAAATAAACTACAGTTTCAATTTTTTCAGAATTCTGCGCATTATTTTTTTTATTAACAGGGTAATTTATTACTATATTGAAAGGGTAATCGTTTTCTTCTGAATATAAAAGTTCATGAGTCTCAAAAGTTATATGCTGGGATGTTAAAAATGATGCAACCTGTTTACACTCTTCCAGGCCCTTAGGCGAAGCTGTGGATGTGCAAAAAGCTTTTCCCGAATAAAAAAAGGTGAGAAAAACACAAGTAAATATGAAAAAAAGACTGTTTTTCTTCATATTAATAGATTATAATGATTGTAGTTTACATTGCAAGAGCTCTAGACTATAATAAAAAAGTAAATTCTGAGGAGATTTGTGCGAATGAGTGCAGCTGGCAAAAAATTTATGTTGGAACTTCCATTAAAAGTTATTCTTACTGACAATGGTGCTTCTAACTTTATCAGCAATAACAAGAGGGTAATTCGTCAAAAATTAGCAGACAATATAGATGAATACGGAATATCATTAAAGAAATTTTCTCCACAATCAATTCAAAGCATGTTGCTTTTGGATTATATTTCTAAAATTGAAATTTCTATGCCTGAATTCGTTTCTTCTCGTCAGGAAATAATGGATTTGTCAAAGATAATTGTTTATTCAATTCTTTATAAACAGTTTGACCGTGAAATGTTTAACGAAATTATTCAGTGTGATTGTGTTAGAAAGCATAACCGTGCAAATCCTAGCCATCTTATTGATGAAAAAACAAAGATGAGTGAAAAACAGCTTAGAGCTGTATTGAATAATAAAGATGAAGTTATTGGTAATACACGAAAATTGATTCTTGAACCAATCTGGGCTTCAATCCGCGAAAATAAAGATTATTCCATCGAAGAAAAAAATATCTACATGTTGATGACTGAAAAGTTTATGAACCGAATGGGACTTATGAACTGGTACATTATTACATTGTTTCATAAATCTGACGGTTTTGACGACATGATTATTAAAATCAGAAATCTGTTAAGTCAATATATGGAAAAGTCCCGGGTTGCAGAATATATTTCTGTAATGGTTATGGAACTTGCATTAAACAGCGAGAATACAAATCTTCGCAAAGAAGCAAAGGTTATGTATCCAGATGTTGATGATGTCAATTCTTTAATCGTAGATCCTGAAAGAAGACAGAGAATTGTTCAGGAATTGCAGCGAAAGCATGTTCTTGTATCTGTTCAATGGAAGCTGGGTGGTGGATCTACTTCTATCGGTAAACAAAGTCGTCTTCAGATTACCTTGTTTAACAAAGATGATGAGTTCCAGGAAGTAAAGGACAATATCGAAACTAAAGCAACTGCTGATACCCGAAAAAAGAGTCTTATAGATTTTTATAGAGAAATCCCTGACGGACAGGAAGGAACTGATTTAGGTCTGTATTATCTTTCTTACCTTGATGATGCTTGTAAAAAAGTAGATATCAAATTTGAGTCTATGGTAAATCAGTTTAGCGCCAGCGATTTAACAGTCATAAATCTTATATTTAATTTTTAATATGTCTGACTATCCTCCTTTTATAAAACGAATTATTTTTCTCATTTTTGGTTTATTTATAAGTAATCTTCTATTTTCATGCGCAGATTCTACTCCCGAGTTAGCAGGGAACCGTGTTTTTATGATTTTTGAATATTCTGATATGAATTCAAAACCTCTTATGAAGCTGGCTCCCTTTGTTCATACTGTATCTGACGGAAGACGGGCAGAAAAAATTTCGATTTATAACAAAAAAAATCATCTGGAATGGGTAAGTGACAATCCTGTTGTTTTTGGTGATGAAAAAAATCAATGGGTTGGATATCTTGATTTTGTTTGCAGTGGAAATAAAAAAATTCCCTTAGGCTTTTATGATTTTTATTATGAGGACGGAGAAGGCAGAGTTTTACAAACCGCTTTTTCAATTGCATATGATGAAAAATTAGCCGATTCTTCTGCCAAAGACTTTTTAAAAAACACTACTGTGCAACGAAAAGAAAAAATCGCACTTT
The DNA here is from genome assembly GCA_902797305.1 of uncultured Spirochaetaceae bacterium. GTDB lineage: Bacteria > Spirochaetota > Spirochaetia > Treponematales > Treponemataceae > Treponema_D. The sequence goes on from CADBSK010000108.1 coordinate 4,903, forward strand.
ATTCGGAGCAGAATCTGTTGCTTTATTACGGAGAGAGAAAAACCAGCTGGAAAGAAGATTCTGATATCTTTAAAATTGATGGAAGATCTTCGTATTACAAAACTTGTTATGTACTTACTTCTGAAAATTCGGTGTACATAATGCCTCCTGTATATAAAAACGCTGATAAAAGCGATAATAATAAATAGAAAAGGTGAATATGAGTAACGAAAAACAAACTTCACAAGAAGAAGTACCATCGGCGAATCCCTTTTATAGGGCTGTAAAAACATATGTATTGCGTGCAGGACGCATGACTAGCGCTCAGGAAAGAGACTACGCTGAGCTTTCTCCTGTTTGGTGTATTCCGTTTGAGAATAAAAAACTTAATTTTTTGGATATTTTTGGAAACACCAATCCTGTAGTCATAGAAATAGGTTTTGGAATGGGGACCGCTACTGCCCAGATTGCTGCAGAGCATCCAGATATCAATTATATTGGAATTGAAGTTCATACACCTGGTGTGGGAAGGCTTTTAGGTGAAATACGAAACCGTGATTTAAAAAATCTTTACATTATTGAACATGATGCCCTTGAAGTGTTGGAAACAATGGTAGTTGACGGTTCTGTTAACGGATTTCATATATTCTTTCCTGATCCATGGCAAAAAAAGCGTCATTATAAACGCAGAATGATACAAAGACCTAGAACAGACTTACTGGCTTCTAAATTAGCTCAAGGCGGGTATTTATATTTTGTAACAGACTGGCAGGCTTATGCCGATTCAGCCTTAGAGGAATTGAATCAAACTCCCACACTGCACAATAAATATGAGTCATTTGCTCCGCATCAGGAGTGGAGACCTCAGACTAAGTTTGAACGAAAAGGACTTGAACAGGGAAGAACAATTAACGAATTATTCTTTGTAAAAGACGAGTAAAATATGGATTTATTTGATGTTGATCAGGCAGCCCTAGAAAGTGATAAGACAAAAAGAATTTCAGAACTTGCTTCATTAATTAAGCGGTATCAAGCTTCTTATTACAATGGAGAAGGTGAAATCTCGGACGCAGAATTTGATAAGTTATGGGATGAATTAAAAATCCTGGATCCTCAAAATGAGATTTTACAAAAAGTAGGTTCTGATTCTGGAAATTTTGCAAAGCTGAATCACATTATGCCTATGGGTAGTCAGGAAAAAGCTGCCAATCCTGAACAGTTTTACGAATGGACAAAAAAACATGTGTACGATGAGTATCTTGTAGAATACAAACTCGATGGTGCAAGCCTTGAACTTCAGTATGAACATGGAGTTTTGCTTCATGCAGTAACCCGTGGAGATGGTTCTATTGGAGATGATATAACTGTTAATGCAAAAAAAATGAAGGGTATTCTTCCTGTTTTATATAATTCTGACGGGGCTGTTATAGATTTTACAGGAGGTGTCAGAGGTGAAGTTATAATGACTCACCAGATTCACAGACAGTATTATTCTGATAAGGCAAACTGTAGAAATGCTGCTAACGGATTAATGAAGCGAAAAGACGGAAAAGGTTCTGAACATTTGACCCTAATCACTTATGATGCTCTTGCAACTAGCGGGGACAGTCCTTTTAAAGATGAAGAGTCAAAAATTCTCTGGCTAAAGATGTGCGGTTTTAACTCAGTTGATATAGAGTTTTGTAAAAGTCCAGAAGCAGTTGTGGATTACAGGGCTCATGTAATGGATATACGAAAAAATCTTGATTATGATATTGACGGGCTTGTTATTAAAGAACGTGTAATCAATCAGGAAGATGCTTTTAGAGCACGACCGGACCGGCAGATTGCCTTTAAATTTAGTCTTGAAGAAGCTGTTTCTGTATTAAGAAAAGTAGAATGGTCGATTAATGGTGGAACCTATACTCCGGTTGCGATTTTTGACGAAGTTGAATTAAATGGAACAAGAGTTCAGCGGGCGAGTCTTGCTAATCCTGATACGATGAAAAATCTTGGCGTAAACATTGGCAGCAAGGTTGTTGTGGTAAAGCGTGGTGAAATTATTCCTAAAATTGAACGAGTCATCCATGAACAGAATTTAACTGAAACACCTGTTATTTTTCCGTGTAAATGTGAAACTTGTGGCACTGAGTTAAAAAACGAAGGAAGCCGTTTATTCTGTCCAAATAAATCCTGCAAAAAAAGAGTTATTCATCAAGTGTTAAAATGGGTTCAATGCGCTGATATCAGGGATTTAGGAGAGACGCTGGTACTTTCTTTATGCAATGATAATGTTGTTAAATCAATCACGGATTTGTACAGCCTCACGGTAGAAAACTTAACACCGTATTTTCTGACACAGGAAAGCATGGCACAGGATAAAAAATCTCTTGGTGCTGAAAAAGTTTTCAATTCTATACAGAGTCATAGAAATTTAAGTCTTGCAAGTTTTGTTGCAGGTTTTGATATTGAAGGAATTGGCGAAACTTACGTCGAAAAACTGATTTCTGCAGGTTATAATACCTTAGATAAACTTTTATCACTTACTCAGGAACAGGTAGTTTCTGTATATGGATTTGCCGATACAATGGCTCAAATTGCAATTGAAGGCTTTGAAGAAAATGCTCAGGAAATGGATTATCTTGCACAAAATGTCATTTCTATAAAGAGTGAATCAACAGGTATTTTTACAGGAAAATCTTTTTGTTTTACCGGTGAATTAGTTACAATGAAAAGAGCTGATGCAGAAAAGATGGTAAAAGAAAGAGGAGGAAGTTGTAAATCCTCTGTTACAAAAGATTTATCCTACCTTGTAACAAATGATACTTCCAGCGGTTCGTCTAAAAATATTAAAGCAGCTAAACTTGGGATTCCTGTTATCGATGAAAAGAAATTTATCGAAATGTGCGGTAAATAAATACAAGCAAGAGGGGCTTTATGAAAGAACACAAGTCACTTTTAAGATATTTACTGGTATTTTTTGACATTTTATTTGTTTTTCTCTTTATTGTTCTTCTTGTTAATACTGTTTTGTTTTTTAGATGCAGATATCTTGCAAAAGATTTGCCTGAACAAACTCCTCTTTTAATGCGAATTTATCTTTATGGTTCTTCTGAAAATCAGGACGGTTCAACTGTTAGTGCAAATATAAGCATTCTTGATTCTTCCTCATCAGAAATAGCTGTAATTGAAAGAAGCTGGAATGGAACATTTCTTGCAATTGATTTTACTACAGCCTTTTTTTATGGTAAAAAATTTTATTTTCCACAAAAAATATATGGAACTGATTCGGTTTATTCAAAGTATTATCCTTTTGAGAAAAAAAATGGCTCCGTTATTTTTCCTTATTATCTTGAAAACAAAAAATGTCTCTTTTATGGTACCGGATATACTGTAGAACAAAAAAATGCTCTTTATACTTTAGCAGTTTTTTCTAAAAGTCCATTGTCTTTTATAATGCCATATTTTTCTAAAAAAATAACCGTAAATCTTTCCAAGTGTCAGAGTGGAAAAAGTTACGGCTTATATCTGGACAGGTTTGGTAATTTAGTATTATCCGAAGAATAAATTAATTTTTTTTATTTTATTTCCATGTCGTTAAATGTGTAGTCGTTCATAAAAAACTCTGGAGCAACAGCTGCCATGTTAAGACGAATCTCCCAGTGCAGGTGAGGTCCTGTTGCAAGTCCAGTTGAACCAGAAGAGCCGATTTTTTGAGAAGATTTAACAAAATCTCCTTCTTTGACATCCAGACTGCTCAAGTGATAATAAAGACTGTAAAGTCCAGGTAAATGTTCGATAACAACTGACCACCCGGTAGATATTCTAAATTCGGCTAAAACGACTTTTCCGTCTGTACATGCAGAAACTTCTGTGCCTTCTGGAACTCCATAGTCATTTCCGTAATGCAAACTGGTAGAAGATTTTCCGTTTGTGTAGTTATAAATTCTTCTGTCCCCAAAGTGTGCAGTTAATCTTTCTGTTTTTACTGGTTTAATAAAAGGTTTTAAACTGTAAATATTTGTGTACATAACGGTTCCAAGAATATTGTTCAGTTTTTCGATTTGTGCCATGCGTTCTGGACCAAGATTCTGCCTGATTCCTGAGTTTTTTTCATTCAAATCAAGAACTTCTTTTTCAAATTCTTTATCCAGAATATCAAAAGGCAGTATTACTTCCTGATCTGGTCCGATACCTGTGCTAAATACAATTTTTAATGAAAATTCATCCTGAGCATCAAACCATGTAGAAATTGGAATACCTGCAAGCATATCTGGCATCGACTGACGCTTTGTTTTAGAATTTAAGAAATAAAAAGTTGAATTATCAATATTTTTATTATCTTTGTACAGCTGTAATACTGCCTGAACATCCTGACTGTTCTTTTTTTTGGCAGATTTATTGATTTTCATTTTAAGGCGGGCAAAAACTGCATCTCCCAATTTTGCATTTTCGTTGTATGTAATTGTTCCGCTATAGCTTTCTGTTTGAAAACTAACTGTTTTTGCAAAAATACCTGTTATAAAAAGGGTAAAAGCTGCAAGAGTTGAAATAAGTTTTTTCATTTTTTTATCCTATTTTTTCAAATCGATTAAGAGCATTTGTGGCGTTGTATTACCATTAAAAGTGTTCTTGCCTAAATTATAAACGATATTCAGGGTATCTCCAAGTTTAAAATCCCTGTTTAACCGTTCGGCTTCTCCCCAGAACATAGCAGGAAATTTATACTTTCCACAATCAAAAGTTAATTTTAAATGCTGCCGTTCTGATTTACCAACAGCGACTGCATCCATTACTTTTAAATTGTTTGACATAAATATAAGTTCTGGATTTGTTTCACCGTATGGTTCCATTTTTTCTACAAGTTTTAATAAGTCAGGAGTAATAAAATCCTGAGGTATTTCTGCATCTACCTCTATTATGCCGGCATCTTCTTCCAGTCTGATATTTTTTGAAAGTTCTTTTGCCTTAGACAAAAATAAATCTAGTTTAGAACTTTCAAAACTAAAACCTGCAGCGGCGTTGTGTCCACCGTGGTTTATAAAGAAATCTCCAAATCCGTCTAAAAAAGCAGTTGCAACAAAACCTCGGCAACTTCTCATTGAACCAACTGCAATGGAACCATCTTCTGTAAATGTAAGGGCAATTGCCGGTATGTTATACTTTTGCATTATTTTTGCAGCAAGAATACCGGTTACTCCGCGATTTATTCTTTTATCGTGAACGATACAGAGTTTTCCGTCAAAGTTCTGAATACTTGTAAATGCATCTTTTTCTGTAAAAAACTCAGCTTCCTGAACATAATGTTTTCGCTGTTCATTTAATTCGATTATTTTTTGAGCAAGAATATCCCGTTCTTTTGGATCTTCGTTAATAAGAAGTTCCAGAGACAGATTTGATAAGCCCATTCTTCCTGCAGCATTAAGGGCAGGAATTAATTTCCAGGATAAGTCAGTTGAAGAAATAGTTTTAGTTGCCAAATCAAGTCTTGCAATTAATTCTGCAATTCCTTTTCTTTTTTTGCCACTGTTTATTCCTTCTAATCCCTGTTTAACGAAAATTCTGTTTTCGTTTTTCATTGGCATGATATCGGCAAGAGCGGCAATTCCAACTAACTGTAAATCCTGTAACTTATCTTCTGCGTGTTTTGGAAACAGGCTGTCTGCAAGTTTGTATGCCCAGGTAACAAATATATTGTAAAATCCGTCAATTTCTGTATTTGGAGTATCAGAATATTTTGCAATTTTTGAAAGATCCTTAATAGTTGAAAGGTTTTTCCCATTAACGAAAGGCATAGTTTTTGCAATTTCGGATTGTAAGTCTAATGTTTGGAACTCGACACTAGAACCAAATATTTCCCGTAAATACGATGAAATTACTTTGCTATTCCATACAAAAATCTGCTGTCCCTGAAGAAAGTCTGGGATTTTTGTATTGCTTATGCTGATTTCTCCTGGAAAAAAACTCTTGGAATATCGGCTTTTTGGGACCAAATTGCGGGTTTTTAAACAGTCTATGTTATAACTTCCGTCGGAATTTGGTTTTACATCCAGTAAACAGATGTCCTGCTTGTAAAGTTCAAAGCGAGTAAAACGAAGAGCGCTTACAAGTTTAAATGCAACTGCTGCGCCGGAAATTTCTTGGAAAGGGTAGCCGCTATCAGGAATTTTAGGGTCGATTATCACGCATGCATCAGGCAGAACATCCGGCGGATTATGATGATCGGTTACGATTACATCAAGGCCAAGGCTGTTGGCGTACTCGATTTCTTTATTATTTGAAATACCGCAGTCAACAGTAATGATTAAAGAGCCATAGTCCTTTGCAAAATCATCAATTGCCTGTATTGATAAACCGTAAGAATCTTCTCCTACAGGAAGTCTCCATTGTACATCCATGCCGATATTTTTTAAGTAAGAATAAAGAATTGCCGTACTGGTTATACCGTCTACATCTTTGTCTCCAAAGATTAAAACTTTTTCGCCTTCTTCCTTTGCATCCAGAATGCGGTCTACAGCATCTTCCATAGATGAAAATAAAAAAGGTTCATGTAAAAATCTGAGGTCATTTTCCAGGTAGTAGAGTACGTCGGTTCCACTAAGAATATTTCTTCTTGCAAAAACAGAAGCTTCCAGCATTGAAAGTCCATATTTTTCATGAAGATTATGAACTGCTTCCCGAGAAACATTTTTTTTAACAAAATTTGCCATTATATATATTGTCCTAAGAGTTATTTACAAATTATAAAATACCAATGCCTGTTTCAAGCGATTTAAGTCGGGAGCCGCAGGCATTTTCGATTAAAAAGAAAACTAAATCTTTGATTTGCCCACTTGCTTCTTTTGACAAAGGTATTGCGCGTGCTTCTTGAGGTGAACAAACAGAAAGACACGCCAGATATCTTACAGCTTCTTGAGTTAGATAAAAGGGCTGTTTTTGGCTGGAACATTCTGCGCAGACAAAGCCATTTTCAGAAGCGCTGTAATATACTCCGCTATTTAAGTATACTGAAGAAGTATCGCATTTACAACAGCAGCCTGCATCTGGTTGAATTCCAAGTAAGTTTAAATATCTCCATAAAAAACGAATAAGGCCCAGTGAACATTGTTCATTTGTTTTGCAATAATCTAAACCGTCTAAAAATCCTGAAATTAATGTCCAGCATTGTTCGTTACTTGCTGCACATTTTGTTTTTATTGCAATTTCAGCTGCAAGATTAGCCGCCCAGCTTTTTACAAGGCTTTCTCTAAAACTTAAATGATAACTCTTTACATCAAAGTCATTAATTTTTAATTGATTTGTATTGTTTGTGGTGGAAAAGTATATAATTCCAGTATTCCATGGAGAAACGAGGGACTTTAATTTGCTTTTTCTTCCTCCGTACATAGTTGCGTAAACAATTCCATTGTCGCGAGTTAAAAAACATACGGATGAATTGTTTTCTCCAAGGGGTTTAATGGAAATTACGGTACCTGCGGTTACAATCGATTTGCCCATAAGCGACTTAAAAAAATTATAAAAATTGTTGAGATAACTGTCAATTAAAGTAAATAAGGGATATACTCCTTGAACAGAGGTAAAGAAATGAAAAAAATCCTTACAGTTTTGTTTTGTTTTTTCTGTGTATTTCAGTTAAATGCAAAAACTTTGTTTTCTACAAAAAGTCAAAAATCTACAATAACCTTATATAGTCCTGACAAAACCTGTGAGTTTTATCACATTGTTGTTACAGGAAAACAATCTAACTTTTCAAAAGATATAATTCATATATATTTTAGTCAGATGGCAAATTCCTATGATTACGTAAAGTCTGTTTTAGAAAAAACACCTCAAAACAGTACATATCTTTTATTCGTTTCACAATCAATAAAAATGGATAAGACAGGAATTCTTTACTGGAACGATTTTAATTCCACGCAAAAATATATGAAATCTAAATGCTTTTATGATGAAAGATTTTATTATTCTTACGATACACCCGTATTTCAGGGCAAAATGAATCTGTCTGCACAATAAAAGTTTATATATTGATATTTTCTTTGCTACCTTTAAATTCTTGGTTTACAATAATTACATCTTTAACTAAGAATTAATTGGAGGAACTTACAAATGGCAATGCGGCTTGTAACTCGATCGGATTTTGATGGATTAGCTTGTGGAGCTCTTCTTTTAGAGGCAGGAATTATAGATCACTGGAAATTTGCTCATCCAAAAGACTTGCAGGATGGATTAGTTCCAATAGATGAAAATGATTGTCTTGCAAATGTTCCTTTTGTTCCTGGATGTGGACTTTGGTTTGACCATCATTCAAGTGAATTTGAACGACAGGAATTAGCCGGTAAATACAAAGGAGAAAGTAGAATTACTCCAAGCTGTGCTCGAATTATCTATGAATACTATGGTGGAAAGGAACGTTTTCCAAATTATACAGATATGATGACTGCAGTTGATAAAGTCGACTCAGGTAACCTTACAATTGATGAAATTCAAAATCCTCAAGGATGGATTTTAGTTGGTTTTTTAATGGATCCGCGTACCGGACTTGGCCGTTGGAGAAACTTTACCGTTCCTAACTATGCCTTAATGGAAAAACTCATGGTTGCCTGCCGGGATAAATCAACAGAAGAAATTCTTGCTATGCAGGATGTTAAAGAACGTATTGAAGTTTATAACGAACAGACAGAAAAGTTTAAGGAAATGGTTAAGGCCCATACAAAAGTTGATGGAAATTTAATCATTACAGATTTACGTGGAGTAGATCCGATTTACACTGGAAACCGTTTTATGATTTACAGTATGTATCCTGAACAGAATATTTCTGCATGGATTGTTAGCGGTCGAGGTGGACAGGGATGTTCTGCTGCTGTTGGTTATTCTATTTTGAACAAAACAAGCAAAGTTAATGTAGGAAGCCTCATGTTAAAATACGGTGGCGGAGGACATGAAAAGGTTGGTACTTGTCAGTTTACCGATGAAAATATGGCCGAACAATTGCCAAAAATGCTAAGTGAACTTTCTTCTATGGCAAATTCATAATTCACAGGTGTTTTTGTGACGGAAATACTTAAAGTTGAGCATCTGACAAAAGAATTTAATCTCGAAGCCGGTTTTTTCTCAAAGAATAAACACAAAGTTTATGCTGTAAACGATGTTAGCTTTACTCTTTCAAAAGGTTCTACCTATGGAATTGTAGGAGAATCCGGCTGCGGCAAAACGACTACTTCCCGATTGATTATACAAATGTATAAACAAACTGCTGGAACTATTTTGTTTAATAATCGGGATGTAGCAACCTTTAATAAAAAAGAATTAAAAGAATACAGAGAAAAGGTAAAATACATTTTTCAAGATCCAGCTCGTTCATTAAATCCAAGAATGACGGTCTATAAAATTTTAACAGAAGCTCTAAAGTATTCCAGTCAATGGAAAGGTAAGGAAGATGCTTTTAACAGAGCGTCAAAAATAATAGAAGAAGTTGGATTATCTAAAGAGGATTTAAATCGCAGGCCGGCTGAGTTTTCTGGTGGACAGCGTCAGCGAATTTCTATTGCCCGTGGATTAATCATGAATCCTGAACTTTTGATTTGTGATGAAGTTGTTTCTGCTCTCGATGTATCAATACAGGGACAGATATTAAATCTGTTACAGGACTTAAAAAAATCCCGAAATTTAAGTTTTATTTTTATTACCCATGATTTGAGAGTTGCATGTTACTTTTGCGATACAATCGGGGTAATGTACAGAGGAATTCTTGTAGAAGAAGGTCACGCCCAGGATATGTATAAAACTGCACTTCATCCTTATACCAGACTGTTGTTTGATGGCGCAAAGGGGGAGGTAACAGCTTCTAATCAAGAAGTAAAAACAACACTTCAAAAAGAAAATTGTTGTCCTTTTGCATATCGTTGTCCCAAAGCAACTGATAAATGTCACAATTCACTTCCAGAACTTAAGACAATGGAGAATGGACATAAGGTAAGATGTTTTAATTGCTTTTAAAATATCTCAACACAGGGCAAACGCATTATATTTGACTTTGTATCAAAAATGGCGCGAAGGAGCAAACTGGCTTACAAAAACACTCGTTTTGTGCTGCC
>CADBSK010000109.1 GCA_902797305.1 uncultured Spirochaetaceae bacterium
GATAAGATTTACATAAAGTTTCGCAAAGTCTTTTACCTTCTGAATAACTAGAACGAACAGCCAATGAATCTATATATCCGCAGTCATTTTCAGTAACATTTTTTACACCATCTTCAGAAGGAAAGGTTCCGTAAACTTTCAAAGAACTAAGATATACGAAAGATTTTACAGATTTTATCTTAGCAAGATTTAATATATTTCTTGTGCCGTTCAATGCAATATCAATAACTTCAACAGGATTTTCCACGAATGCCTTTGATGAAGTTATACTTGCACCGTGAACCATATAATCAATCGAATCTTCCATTTCCGGTAGATTCAAGACATCGCCATAGACGCAAGTCACACGCTCAATTGCCTCCCCAAAAACACGCTCCGCTTTTTCTCTAGAGCGGACAAGAGCAAGTATCTTTATGCCATATCTTTGTGTCTGGTTGAGATAATCCAAGAAAAGTACAAGTTGTCTCCCGAGCAGTCCTGTACTTCCTGTAATAAACACAGAAGAATCTTTCATTACTGAGAAATCATAATTTTTTGCAATCTGCACGAAGTCTTCGAGGAGAATTTTGTTTTGTGTCATTTTATTGTTTATTCCTAAAGCCCAAAAATTTGTTGTTGCTCACGAACTTCATACAACGCCTTAAATGTGTAGAAATCAGCTGGAGTTGTGATTTTTATATTATCAAAATTGCCCGGAACTGTATAAAGCTCATGGCCGTAATATTTCATTAGACTTGCACTGTCTATCATATTCAAATTACCTTCTGCACGAGCCTTATTGTGAGCTTCAAGTAATTCAACAATAATAAAACACTGCGGAGCTTTTGCATGATAGCATTTGCTTCTGTCCGTAATACTTGTAATTTTTCCGTCAGCGGCAGTAACGATTGTTTCAATTGCAGGAGTTACCGTAATTGCCGAACCATGTTGCTTTACACATTGTATACAATCAGAAATAAGCTGTTCATTTACAAATGGACGAACGCCATCGTGTACAAGAACAATTGAATCATCAGGAGCATATTCATGGATTGCACAAAGTCCTTTATAAATAGATTCCTGACCTGTTGCACCACCAGAAACAACAGATTTTACTTTATCAATCTGATACTTCTCAAGCAGTTTATGTAAGTAAGAAATCCAATCCTCAATACAAACAACTACTATGCCGTCTATCTCAGGATGATTCTGAAAGTTCTCAAGCGTATGAATAATCAGCTCCTTGCCATAAAACTGAAGGAACTGCTTTGGTTTAGCGCGGCTGTTCATACGAGTACCAGAACCACCTGCGAAAACAAGTACATTTGTCATCAAAGATTCCACTCTTCTCTTTTTTGTTTTAACATTTTCAAATATGCATCTTGCCATTTTCTATCAGGTTCAAGATAATTTCCCTCCCCCCATTCATTCCATGACTTGATAAAGATAAGTTTATTTTTCTTCTCTTTTATTACATCAAAGACCATATCAAGATGTTTTCCAAATAATTCAGGATTTGATTTTGTCCACAGATGTACATACGAAGATCGTCTAGGGCTTGGATCCCAATTTGGCATAATTACAGGATTCACATCTTCTTGTCGTTCATCATCGCTTACAAGTTCTTTCAAAACCTTTTTATATGAAATAATATACGGCAACTTAAAAAGATAATGAATTCCAGCACCAATATATCGTTTTATCTGAGAATGATTATGTCTTATAGCATTCATACGGCAAGAAGTTATATTCCAAACTCCTTTTTCTCGAATTTTGCTTCCTTGAAATTTCAATTCCTCTGTATATCCTATAAATCTAATTCCATTAAATCCATTCTCTTTAGCAAGGGAATTCCATATCTTTATGAAATTTTCAAAATCTGGAATATCCAATGGACGATAAATACTAAATAATGGACAGTTAGCTTCCTTGATATAGCGAGCATCCTTAAAATAAGGAAGTAATTCAAAAAAATAATCTCTGATATCAGATTCGTCCCCATATTCCTGAACGGCAAGCATTTTTGATTTAAAAGAATCATAAGAGTTCCAATCTTTCGCTTCCCAATTATGATTTGCCCAACATAGCATATAAGGAAAATCAGGTTTTTTACATTCAAACATTTCTCGCAAAGGTCTATCCATAAGATGAAGATTTTTGTTTAATCGATAGTAATAATAACAAAAACCATCTACGCCATATTTTTTTGCAAGTTCTGCTTGAGCAATCCTAGTTTCTTCCAAGCGCAAATCATAAAACCCAAGCTCACCCGGCAATTTTGGCTGTTCATGTCCAGGAAAAAGTTTTCTTGCTTTAGCAAGATTAGTCCACTCAGTAAAACCTTTTCCCCACCACTCATCATTTTCCTTAAAAGGATAATATTGAGGTAAGTAAAAAGCTATAATTTTTGCCCTTTCCATATTTTAATCTCCCTATTTATGATAGATACTAGTTTTCACACTGTTTTGAAAACTAAAAAGCAGTTTTATTGAAGTATTTAGCCCGCCAGATAAAAACAAA
>CADBSK010000110.1 GCA_902797305.1 uncultured Spirochaetaceae bacterium
ACTCTTTCCGAAGTAGAAGCACTATCTATTCTTTTCTCTAAATCAATTATAGCCGTTCTATACCTAGATTGTTGTTCATGAACATAGTCTGTACGAATACGGGCAATTGTATCTTTTTTGTAGCGATGCATATAAACAAGACATTTGAAGCCATTATTTTTACCGCTGTCGAAAAGCCAATAGATGGGACGCTTCTGATAAAACTGAATATGGTCTTTATAAAAGCCATTGATAAAGTAATTTCTAATTACTTCACGACTTGTCCCGTTACCACCAAGCGCATCCGCAATAAAACGAAGGTTTTCCTCCAAAGTTTCTTTACCGTAAATAATGGTCACAAATTCTTCAAAACGAGAAACAATGTCATCTGCAAAACCATCGTTGTCGCAAATTGGTATTATTGCATCTTTATCAGCTGCAAAAGATTTATAATTAGAAGATTCAAACTCACCTCCTGCATATACAAGGCCTTCTTTATCCAATGAATAACGGCCAAACATACAACCAATTGCATAACTGATAAATGATTTTATGTCACGAGTAAGATCTGCTTTGCGCACAGTAACATCTTTATCTTCTACTTCAGGTGTCAGTTCATCTTGCAAACCGTAAATTCCAATGAAAATACGGTTTAGTTCTTCCTCATTTGCTTTAAGCTGATTAAAACGATTTTCACTTTCTGATTGCCAGTTTTCAAAAGCAGCATTGATTGTGGACACCTGTTGAATGAGAGGATGCTTTACAAAATCCCAACTTGTTTCGAAAGAATCCCAGTCGGATTTTGAGAGAGAAATGTTTTGTTTTACAATGAAATCTATCTCAGATTTTTTACTTTCCAAATAAATAAAGGGAAGTCTTTCCAAATCTGTATTTGTAAAACTCATACTTGGATTCGTTGCTTCAAAATAATTAAATGTGACCTTAGAACATAAAAAACCTAACAAATACAACAATTTGGTAGAATCTGTTAAAAATAAAGAGCGACTTGTATCATCAAATATAAAACCTGGCGCTTTATATTTTACTGCAAATCTTGAAGCACTTAACTTATTCCATGTTAACCCCTCTTTAAAGTAAAACTCTGTATTTTGAGGTCTTGCAGCTAACTTTCCCTTACTATTTCTTAAATGCTTAATTTCATATCCATCATTTTGCCAATTTATTACCAATTCATTATTAAAAGACCACTTACGGAATTCTCCTCCACTATTACATGGATACCACTTGTTTTTACTATTTATAGTCTCTTTTGTACTTTTACAATTAAACTTTATTCCCTTGTAAGGCACTTCAAACCACCATCTTTCGAATTTATCATTATCTCCTGTTGCAAGTCCCGCTTTTGGTTTAGCTAAATCTATTAATTGAAACCCTTTTAAGTAATTATTTCTAAAATTATCACTTACCCAATATGCTACAGGTATTCCAGGAATCTTATTAAACTCTTCCTGATCAGCTATAAATCTATTGACTTTGTTTAAGAACCATTTCTCTTTCTGCTCATCACTATCAACTGCTCCTCGTTTCATAAATAAACGAGCACAATTACCCTTATAATTTTTTGTATACCCTTTTTCAAATACAAAAGCAACTGAACCAAAGTCACTACCAAATATTCCGCGTCCATTATGAGCCATATTGATAATATTGTTCTGTTCGAGCAGGTTCTTTCTTAATTTTTCATAACTACTTAGGAACATCCAGACAGGAATATTTATCATTGCCATAAAACCATAATCCTTAGTCATGGCAAGCGTTTTTTCCATAAAAACAGTGCTCATATCTCCTTTGCTATCTGGATAATTTTTCTTAACATAGTCACTTAAAATTTCATTCATTCCACCATTTCCCATATAAGGTGGATTTGTAATTACTGCATCATATTTTTTGCTTAGTAAAAAAGCTGCGTTAATTACCGGTAAAAGTGTTTCAAGCGCATCAATTGCATAAAGACTGTTATCTATTTTTATTTGTTCAATACGGTTATAAAGAGCTTCAAAATTTGTAACGCTTACATTAATTGTAGAACCATAATCTTTTGCAAATTTGAATTCTTCAACAAGTGTTTCAACACTCTGTTTTAATGTTGCATCTCCATTTACAAAGTAGTCTACTGTACTTTTATCAATATTCCAGGTTTCATGTATTTCATACACTTTTGGCTGAATATTTCTTGTCAGAAATCGTTTATCATACTGGCAGGCTTTCATCATTACTGCAAAATAAGCTAATTGTGCTGCACGTTCATCAATATCCAATCCATAAATATTATTCTGCACAATACTTGCTACTGCATCTCTGTCACTGTATCCATACTGTTGATAAATTTGCATAAGCACATCAAACATGTAACAAAGAATATGTCCAGAACCCATACATGGATCTATACACTTTATTTGTTCCGGAGTAATTTTTGTTCTTTCTGAACGGATTTTTGCAAGCTGAGACTTTACGTCTTCAGACTGCTCTGCTTCTTCCATATAGTATTTCCATTCTGCTTTAGGACTCTGCTTTGGATGACCTTCATCCCATAGACGACCAAGGGAGTTCTCTACCATATAGCGAACAATCCAGTCAGGGGTAAAAAGCTGTGTTGCGGCTGGAATTCGGTCTTTGCTTAGTTTTATGTTCTTCTTTAAATCTGCAAAAACCTGGTCTTTCGGCTCGCTGTTGTAATACTGGTACATCCATCCAATTATCTGTACAGCGTCTTCAAAGTCTTCTGCAGGAATTTGTTCAATCATACCTTTAAGAACACTATCTTCTCGCAGAATAAAATCTGGGAACAAAAGTTCAGTGTAGTCTTCAAGTTTCTGGAACATCTTAGGTAAGATTTCATTCAAAGCATTACACTGTGTAATTATCAAATATCTGTAAAGTCCTTCGTCATCATTCGCTTCTTTGAAAGCAAATACTTTCTTTCTATCAAGGCCGACTAAATCAATTGTAATTGCTTCTGTTAAAATCTGAGGTTTAAATTCATTATTTTCATTTGTAAAAACTCTGATATGTTCAGGAAGATAATCATTTACTTCCATAAATCTTAAAGCTATAAAACGGTTAAACCATGTATAGGCAATCTCTTCAATTGTCTGCTGATACCCGTCATTTTTAATTTTGTTTATAAGAGCCTTTCGTTGTGTTTTTTCTGAAGGTGTTAAAAGTTTTCCGTTAATAGAATCAGCATCCTCATCTTCTATATTCTTTTCTGTAATTCCATACTGCAATGCTTTTTGAGAAACCTTTTCTATAAGTTCACGTCTAGCCCAAACTGCAAAATTCTTTATA
>CADBSK010000111.1 GCA_902797305.1 uncultured Spirochaetaceae bacterium
ATCTTGAACTCATTTGAGTATTTAGACATAAAAAAATGCACCTCCTAAAATTGAACTTTATTTGTCCAACTTTAGGGGTGCACTTCACTGCTTTAATGCAAGTAGCCTTATTATAATTGAGCGCTAGTTATTACTCAATAACTTCTGCTTCAAGGTACATATCACCGTAGTTCCAAACACCAGACAATGTTGCCCCAGCATATACGTTTGCATATACTGCAAGTTTGTTCTGTGGCTGTTTACCTTCATCACATGCATCAAACACGTCCGAAATGTTACCATGAGCTAATACAGTACCTGAATAACTATTTGTTGTAGCAAAGTCATCGATTTCAAAAGCTTTTGCTTCGTCATCTGTCATGTCAAGAATAGCCCAATCGTATGAACCATCAGCAAGTGCTCGATAGTAAATATATGCATAAGGATTAGTATCTGTATTTGTTGGAAGAGTTACTTTATTAACTCCAATGTTCAGCTTTACAATTTCTGTTTCTTTTGGTTCACCAGCTGATGCATCATTTGTAGTATTTGCACCAAAGTTATTTCCCTGTAAATCTGTAATATTTTCAAACTTTGACATGTAATAATTTCCATCATCACGAATACCGATGATGTAGAAATCAACTGCACCTTTTTCTGCATTATCTGAGTCAGCATCATGTAAATTAAAAATAGTTCCCATTACGCCTGCAGCATTAGCATCAGAACCTGAATTGTATTTACCATTTACAAGATCTTCCTTGTTAAATGTTACTTTAACTAGTGCGCCTGCATGTTTCATGCCAGTTTCTTTATAACCACGACTTACTACTGTAGAGTCATTAGTATAATCAATAGTGTATTTTTTTCCAGATCCTTTAATCATTCCGTTTGGATCATCACCACCACAAGATACCAATCCCATAACTGCAGCGACAGCTACGGCACCAAATAAAATTTTTGAAAGTTTCATAGTTTTAAAACTCCATTTTTTTCTGCTCAATAATTTTTTGAGCGATTTTTCTTTTCCATACGGAAAAGGTTACCCCTTAAAAGTGGTACCTTACACTGGTGAACCGATTTTATGGATTCATCATTGTTAAACACCACATATATTTAGATTAATATGATATTTAATTTAAATCAATAAAAACAAAACATAATTTTATTTTTTTTAAATTGTTGTTATATGACTGGATATTTCGGCAAGACCAACGAACTCAAGCCAATTTTTATTATTCAAAAAAAAAACTGCACCGTCACCAGTGCAGTTTTCTATTTATAATCTTGTTCAGACTATTTTAAACAAGTTGAAATGCGTTCAAGAACCTTTTTTCTGTCCAAAGGTTTAATGATATAGTTCTTTGCTCCCAAAAGAAGAGATTTTTTAACCAATTCTTCTTTACCAAGAGCACTTACCATTACAACCTTTGCATTCTTGTCAAAAGCCATAATCTGTTCAAGAGCTGTAATACCATCCATACGAGGCATAGTGATATCCATCGTAACAAGATCGATATTTGGAGCAAGTTCTTTATACTTGTCTACACCTTCTTTTCCGTCTACAGCTGTTGCAATAACTTCGTAACCTTCACTTGTAAGAATCTGTCCTAACTGTTTTGCAACGAACATAGAGTCGTCTACAATCATTACGCGGTATGAACCACCGTCGCCTTTTAATCCTTCTGGCGGACGTTCATTGATTGTAGGAAAGTCGTTTAATGTTTTCATAGTAATTTCTCCTTGCCTTATGCACGTTCTCGAATTGCAACGTTTACTTCTATTTTACCATATTCTGTGATTAAAGGTACAATTAAAGCTTCAACATTTTCAGTCTGGTTTCCACCTAAAGCAGCAATTTCCATCTGCTGACCAGCAAACAAAGCTGGAGGAGTAAGGTCAAACTTAAAGTTCAATTCATGAAGTTTTGTAACAGCCTGAGCTGTAATAAGATTAGCCAATTCGCTGATAGTAGCTTTTGCCAAATCGTCAAAACTTGTCAATTGTTCACCATTCATCTTGGAAGCAATATTGATTGCTGTTTCCATTGTCATGTCAAACAATACACGACCTTCAACATCCCCTGCAAGACCTACCAAAGCTGCAACACCCATCACAGGCATAGCTGTAGATTTTAGGTACAGGTTTCCACGTTTTACATCTGCACCGCCTAAAACTTCTTTAAGAACTCTATAAGAAGTTTCAACAAACGGATTAATATACTCTACTCTCATGTAGTACCCCTTTTATTGTTTATTATAGGCTGTAATAGAACCTACAGTTTTTTCACCAAATTCCGAAGTTCCACTCAATTTTTCATTATCACCTATGATAATAATACCGTTTCCTTTTATTTTTTCGTCAAAATCCTTAATTAAAGAATTTTGAGCCTCTGTATTAATAACAGATAATAAATCCCTTGCAAAAATTACATCAATCATTGGCAGAGCATTTGTATGCTGGCAGTCGTGATATTCAAAAAGAATACTATCTTTGATCTGCTGATTGAATGTATTACTTCCGCTTGCTGTTTTAGCAACAAATGGAGACAACCATCCGTCTGCAACTTCCTGCGGAATAGAAAGCATTGGTGCATTGGAAACATTCAACAAATCGATATCCTGTGCATAAAGTCGTACTTTAGATTCAGGATAACGTTTTGCAAGCACACAGGCAAGACAATAGGTTTCCATACCTTTGCCACAGCCTGGGTTCCAAACAACAATCTGTTTTGCGCTGTTATCAGGTAAAATGTTATATACTGCATCCGCATATTCTTTTGACCACCATCCGTCTGTATGTTTAGACCAGAATGATTTTAAGAATTCTTGTGCATCATTTTCGTTCTGAAGTTGAACACCCTTTCCAGTACGTTCTTTTTTCCATTCTTCATAACGATATTTTACCCATTCTTCATTTACTTCGGAAACATTAAATTTTCCGAATGTTTTAAGTTCTTCAAGTACAAACTGATAATCATTATCAACAGGAACTTTTTCTTCTTTTACAGGTGATACAGAAGGCTCTTCCGGCATTTTTTCTGTCACTTCTTCTTTTGCAGAAGCCTTAGAACTTGTTTGAGCTGAATTATTCTGAGCAGCCTGTTCCTTCTTTGGTTCCACTTTTGATGAAATCTGAGCAACAGGATTATTCATCTGCATCATTGGCGCAGACTGTGGATATTTAACAGCCTTTTTTTCTTCTGCATCAACTGTAGATTTATTAAAAATGCGTTCAATATCAAGAAGAATGTACAGTCTCTTGTTAGCTTCTACAACACCTGAAATATATTTTACATTAATATCTGTAAACAACGGATGAGGAGGCTGAATTGAACTCTTTTGTACACCAACAACCTTGTCGATTTTATCTACTACGATACCAAAAGTCTGTTCTTCCACCTTGAGAATCAACAAATTTCTAAGTTCCCCTTCCTTATATTCTGGAACAGGAGCGTTAAAGAAAATTCTCATATCGATAATCGGAATAATATCACCACGAAGGTTATATACACCAATTACAAATGGCATTGTATTAGGAACAAAAGTAAACTGACCAGCCTTGGCAATTTCTTTTACATACATAATGTCAATGGCATAATCTTTGCCAGAAAGGCAAAAAGTAACCATCTTAAAGTCAATTGTTTCCTGTTTAACACGAGCTGCATTTAAGTCTTCCTGAGTCTTGGCAATCAAGTCAGTTTTAGAATCTGCAGTGTCTTCTGTAATAAGTATTGATTCTATTGTCATTTACCAATCCTCCTTAAGCATTCAAAAGACGCTGAGCATCTATATCCTGCTTTATACTTAAATCCAGCAACTGATTAACATCGATAATCAAAGAAACAGAACCATCACCAAGAATAGAAGCACCTGCAATACCAGGACTAACAGTAAACTGGTCTTTTAGAGGTTTGATAACAACATCTTCTTCTCCGATGAGTGTATCAACCATGATTCCGACTTTCTTATCTTTTGAACCAACGATTACTATATTGCAATATTCTTCCTGTTTTGCAGGCTGAATACCAAACAATCGTGAAAGTCTAAGTACACTAACAACTTCGTTACGAACATTGAGAACTTCGTAATTATCGATTGTTTTAATTTCTTCAGGTTTAATTCTCTGGCTTTCGATAACTGATGCAATTGGAATAGAATAAATCTGAGTTCCAACTTTAACCAAAAGTCCCTGAATAATTGCAAGTGTAAGTGGTAACTTAATTGTAAATGTAGTTCCTTTTCCTTTTACAGAACTTACATTTACTGTACCATTTAACTTATCAATCATTGTTTTTACAACATCAAGACCTACACCGCGACCAGATACACTGGAAATTTTATCAGCAGTAGAGAATCCTGGTTCAAAAATCAACTGATATGCTTCCTGGTCTGTAACAACTTTGTCAGGATGAATAATTCCTTTCTGAATAGCCTTGTTACGAACCTTTTCAACATCAATTCCGGCACCGTCATCACCGATTTCGATAACAATCTGGTTACCTTCGTTAGAAGCTTTTAACAATACGCGTCCAGTTTCGCTCTTACCGGCAGCAAGACGCTTTTCAGGAGATTCTACACCGTGATCTACAGAGTTACGAACACAGTGCATAATAGGATCAAGCAAGTCTTCTACTACAGACTTATCAAGTTCTGTGTCTTCACCTTCAATTACAAGGTCAATTTTCTTGCCTAAATCACGCTGCAAATCTCGTACAACTCGTGGGAAACGACTGAAAATCTGATTGATAGGAACCATTCGGATTTTCATAACGCCTTCCTGCAATTCTCCAGCAATTCTACCTAAGTTCTGAGTAGAAGATCTGAGTTTTGCATTAAGAGCCTTAAAGTTTGCATCATCAGTATCAAAAATTCCGCCGATTGAACCGTAATCCTGGGCCAGTTCTGCACGAATTTCGCGCATATTCTTGCCTTCTTTTGCTTCTTCAATTAAGCGAGGAAGCTGATCCAAAAGGCGATTGTATTTTTCTCTAAATACCGACTCACTAGCCTGGAAGTTTGTAATACCGTTAGTTAAGTTTGCAGCAAGCTGGTTAAATGCAGCTTTTGCAATTACAATTTCACTTACAAGATTGAGAAGATAATCGATTCGGCGAGAATCTACGCGAAGCACACTACTCTGCTGAGAAGCTGCATGATCTTTATTTGCAGCCGGCTGTTTTGCAGGAGCTTTTTCTTCAGTTTTAGAAGATTCTTTTTCAACAGTTTTAGAAACTTCCTGAACAACCTCTTCTTCCTTTTCTTCTTTTTCTGTAACCTGAGGTTCAGGTGCAACACTTGAAGAAGAATCAGTATCTGCTCCAGTTATAATCTGAGCATCTACACACAAAGTAACGTCTCCTAAGAACGCAACATCTTCTATTTTGCTTCCTTCTGAGTCAGAAGCCAAGTAATAGAATACGTTTTCGTAGAATTCATCTTCGTAAAGAGCATCAAAATCAGGAACTGTCTTTAAAACACTTCCGCATGCTTTTAATGCTGCAAATACCTGAATTCCACCAACAGAGTTCATAGGGTTATTTTCATCAAACTTAACAGAAACACGCCATAACTTTTGAGCACCTTCGCAGGCATTTTTCAGCTCTTCAAATTCTGACTCAGAAAGCTTTGGATAATCAAATGGTGCGTTACCAGCATTCTGAGCAACCGGTGCAGGTTTTGGAGCAGGAGCAGGTTTTGGAGCTGCACTTGCCTTTGGTTTTGCTTTTTTCTCACCTTTTTCTGGTATATAAGACTTTAATTTTTCTTCTGTTTCTGAGATATCCTCTGAATAAATTTCACCATTGCGACGGGCATCCATCATTGCCTTAATTACATCAATAGAGGTAAGAAGGATGTCTACAACTTCTTCAGTAACTTCAAGACGGTCAGAACGAATTTCGTCCAGAACATCTTCTACTTTATGAGTAAATCCCGACAATTCAGTCATTTCAACGGTTGCCGAACCACCTTTTAAAGTATGGGCAGCACGGAAGATTTCATCAACCGCGTCGTGGTTAGTCGGGTCATTTTCAATTACAAGTATGTTACTTTCTAGCGTTTCGACCTGCTGTTCTGCTTCGGCAAAGAAGTCTTTTAGCAGTTCTTCGTTGTTTGGATCAAGATAATCACTCATATAAAATGATTATACACCTAAATAACTAGAATTCAATATTTTTTTTTAATTTGAATTACTTTTTTTATTAAGTCTCTTTAAGAGTGTTATAAGTTATCCATATAATTTAATTTTATTTTCATATATATTGAAATCTTTTGTTTATGATTTATCATAATTAAGACGATAATTTAAAAGTACTAGTCTTTTTATTTCTGGAGTTTGATATGACAAAAAAGATAAAATTAGTTTCTATATTAGCATTTTGGTTGAGCACAGGCACTAGTTTGTTTGCAAATGCATATTTTACAGGCTTTGCAGGCGCTAAAGTAAACTTTGGTGTACAAAATAACTCCAGTGATAACTCAAAAGTAGATGTAAACGGCAATATAGAAGCATACTTGAGCGGACAGATTAATATTACTCCAAACATTCTGTTCAGAGGTGAATTTTCTATTAAAACCACCGATTTGATTGATACCTCAATCTTTACGACTGCAAATACAAATTCTGACGACTATAACTCTCTTTTTCAAATTGACGAAATCTCTCTTATTTACAGAAGAACTTTATTAGACTCAACAAACTATCTTGCAGCCTTTGTAGGAACTTATGAACCAATCGGCTCTGATGTTCTTTTACGCAGACAATTTGGTGTTCAGCAGGTAGCAAGCCGACTTATGGAAAACTGGTTAGGCCTTTCAAGTTCTGTAATCTATCCTCTATTTGGGTTTGGTATCTCCGATGTAATTCATTTTGCACAGCAACCGATGTGTATTGGACTTTACGCATACGTAAACCAGCAATACGAAGTAAAATGGATGAACTTTGATGCCCGCTACGCCGGAGTTTACAGATTTTTTACATTTGATGTAGCCGGAGGAATCGGTTTTCCTTTACGAACATCAAACCAACAGGATGCATGGCTTGTAATCGACCGTTTATTGTGGCGTGCAGGTGCCAACATCCTTATCGGTAACGCCTACACAACTTCTCTATTTATTCAGGGAGGTGTTGTAGATATGCCATTCACCCAGAGAGACAACATTGATGGTACAGCCGGTAAATTCCTGGATGCATATTTCCTTATTGAACCAAGAATCAAAACAAACAAGTTCCAGCTTCATATGGGAGTTTTCCATATGCCTGCAACAACAGCAAAAAATATAATGTTTATTGATTCCTTTAACCATATTTCTAACAGTTATAGTACTACGGCATCTTTGGGAGTTAATATGGATTTGTTTACAGATGTTCTGTACATTAAAAACAAAACCTTTGTCTTTGGAATCGACTCTTCTCTTACGTTACCAGGCGTTGGCCTTGACAGTTTAATTCAGGGAACTTTACTTGCTAATTCCTTTGCAAATAATAATTTTACAATCCAGTCTACACCTTATTTATCTACAAAGTTTAATAATGGAGATTTAAAAGCTGCTCTTAAAGTTAATATCACAAAATTCTACGATGGTTACAATGATATTCTGGGAGCTTTTGCATTTA
Source organism: uncultured Spirochaetaceae bacterium (assembly GCA_902797305.1). Taxonomy (GTDB): domain Bacteria; phylum Spirochaetota; class Spirochaetia; order Treponematales; family Treponemataceae; genus Treponema_D. The sequence goes on from CADBSK010000111.1 coordinate 7,597, forward strand.
GTATCGGATACAAATCACAGTTATAAACTTTTTAATTTTTTTATTGGCGGGGTACCAAGCCTAAAAAGGCTTGGCCGGGCGTTCCGGCCCCCGCTAACGCTCGGTCTTTGACATTTCTGTCAAAGACTTGCTGCGCAAGGCCTCCATGCCCTCCCCTTATTCTAAAATTCTAATTTACTCAAGCGTTCACAAGCTTCTTTTACAGCTTCCTGATGACCGAATGAACTAAAGCGAATAAAGCTTTCACCGCTTGGTCCAAATCCGCTGCCAGGTGTTGTTACAATATGACATTTATCAAGAATTGTATCAAAAACATCCCAGCTCTTTTTACCAGGGAATCTTGCCCAAACATAAGGACTATTACCAGTAGAATAAATTTCAACACCAATTTTCTTAAAGTTTTCTCCTTTAAGAACATCTTCGATTGCTTTTACATTTACGAGGTAATAATCGATAACATCTTTCATTGCTTTTAAGCCATCTGGTTCAAGACAAGCAATACCACCAGCCTGAACAACGTTACTAGCACCATTAAATAAAGTTGTCATAACGCGGTTCCAGTCTTTGTTTACACTTGTTCCGTCTGCAAATTTTAATTCCATTGGTACAATAGACCATCCAAGACGAACTCCTGTAAATCCGGCAGGTTTACTGAAGGAGTTAATTTCAATTGAGCAGGTACGGCTTCCTTCAATTTCGAAAATAGTCTTTGGAAGGTTTGGATCACGGATAAATTCCCGATAAGCAGCATCATAAATAATGATACAACCGTTTGCATTTGCAAAATCAACAAGTTTCTTTAATTCTTCTTTTGTTGCACAGGCACCAGTTGGATTGTTTGGAGAACAGAAATAAATAATGCTGTTCTTTTTTACTTTAGATAAATCTGGGAAAAAATGATTTTCTGGAAGACAAGGCATATAAGTTATACCTTTGTAACCTTTTCCGTTATTTTTTCCTGCAGCACCAACTATTACAGAGCCATCAACATATACAGGATAAGCAGGATCCTGAACAGCAACATTCACCTTTGAACCAAACAATGTTTGAATACGAGCGATATCGCATTTAGCACCATCAGAAATGAATACTTCTTCAGGAGTTGCCATACCTTTGTACCAGGTTTCGGCAATTTTTGCTCTCAATGTTGTATTTCCCTGTTCATCTCCGTAACCAGAGTATCCTTCTGGAGTAGACAATCCCATAGAATAATCAGCCATTGCCTTTGCAATACAAACTGGCAAAGGTTCTGTTGTATTACCGATACTTAAACTGATGATTTTTGCATCAGGATTTTTTTCTGCATACTCGCGACGACGACGAGCAACTTCCGGGAATAAATATCCCGCTGTTAAATTGGCAAAGCCATTATTTCTCTTAATCATACCTAGATATTAGAATAAATAAAAAAAAAGTGGAATAGCAAAATAAAAATACCTAAAAAGCAATTTGACAAAACAAGATTTTAAATAGAAAATAATGTTATATTAAATAGGAGGTCATTATAAATGGCAAAAAAAGGAAAAGACTACTTTGGAATGCCTTGGTTACTCAGCGTAATCTTTGCAATTATTCCTGTAACATCATGGATTTTCGGATTCTGTACAAGAATTAAAGAAGGAAAAATCGTTGCAGGTATCCTTCGCATTTTCTTAGGTTGGAATATCATTTGGCTTTTGGACTTGCTTTTCATCTTGTTCAAGAAACAGATTTTCCGTCTTATTAACTGCTAATCATTGCCGTTATAAAAAAGAGCGAACAACTAAAGTGCGCTGATGCGTACCCTAAAGTTGTTCGCTTTTATATTTTAAAAAACTAACTTTACAAATTAAAGTCTTTCTTTAATTGCTGCAATGAACTCGTCGCAGGCTCCCGCCTGCTTACCAGGTTTTCTTACGAAAACCAGCAGCTTTTACAACCTGCTTTTAATTTCTTCGATGAACTGCCAGCTATCCAGAACTTTCTTTGCAGGAGGATTTGCAAGAGCTGCAAGGTCTCCTGTCATGTATCCGTCTTCGATTGTTGAAAGAGTTGCTTTTTCAAGCTTCTTTGCAAATTCAACCAAATCTGGAGTTCCATCTAATTCACCGCGTTTTGCAAGAGCACCTGTCCATGCAAAAATTGTTGCAACAGGGTTAGTAGAAGTTTTTTCTCCCTTGAGATAGCGATAATAATGTTTCTGAACAGTTCCGTGGCTAGCTTCGTATTCAAATTCTCCGTTAGGAGAAACAAGTACACTTGTCATCATAGCAAGGCTTCCGCATGCAGATGCAATCATGTCACTCATAACGTCACCGTCATAATTCTTACATGCCCAAAGGAATCCACCTTTGCTCTTCATTACGCGGGCAACAGCATCATCGATAAGAGTATAGAAATATTCGATTCCGGCTGCTTCAAACTTAGATTTGAATTCTTCGTCAAATACGCGCTGGAAAATTGCCTTAAAGTTTCCGTCATAAGTCTTAGAAATTGTATCCTTAGTTCCAAGCCATACGCTGATTTTCTGGTCAAGACCGTAGTTAAAACAGCAGCGGGCAAAACTTTCTATTGAAGCATCAAGGTTATGTATTCCCTGAATAATTCCAGGTCCTTTCATTACCTGAATTGTCTTGCGGATTTCTTTTCCGTCTTCACCTGTGAATACAAGTTCAGCAGTTCCTGCACAAGGAGTTTTGATTTCGCAGTTTTTATAAACATCTCCATATCCGTGGCGACCAAGAACAATTGGTTTTTCCCAGCTTGAAACATTGCATTTAATATTGTTTACAAAGATTGGAGCGCGGAAAATTGTTCCATCGAGTTCGCCGCGAAGGATTCCATTTGGACTTGGTGTAAGTTTTTTAAGTTTATATTCTTCCATGCGTGCTGCATTTGAAGTAATTGTGGCACATTTTACCCCTACTCCAAGACGCTTGATAGCAGCAGCAGCTTCATAAGTAATTTTATCATCTGAATCATCACGAGCTTTTAAGCCCAAATCATAATATTCAGTCTGTAAATCAACATAAGGCAAAAGGAGTTCATCCTTAATAACCTTCCACAAAACACGAGTCATTTCATCGCCGTCAAGTTCAGCGATTTTATTTTTCATTTGAATCTTAGCCATAAGATAATTATAGCAAATCAGATAAAGTTATAAAAGACCGCCAAATTCTATTCCATTGTTCATACAAAAATTTTCATAGTTTAGCTGGTCATTATTCTGAGTAAAGCCAGTTACATATAAAATTGAACTCTGGTTAGAATTTCCTTCCTGATTAAAATTTGAATCAATTTCTAATGCATGACGGGCTACCCCATCTCTGCTGTCTACAACCTTTATATCCTCTCCGCATACTCTCTGAATGACATCTGCCATATTTAAAAAATGTGTACACGCTAACACAATCACATCACAACCTGCTTTTCTAAAAAAATCTACGGCCGGTTTGACGGCATCTTCCTGTTCCTGAGCAGTTGAAGAAAAATAATTGTGCTCTATAAAAGAAATTAATTCTGGATCACCACGAGAGACAATCTCACAGTCGCTTGCAAAATCACTTATTAGTTTTTTTGTATATTCATGGTTTACTGTAGCATTTGTTGCCAAAAGACCGATTTTTCTTTTTTTTGATAAAAGGGATGCCGGTTTTATAGCAGGAACAGTTCCAATAAATGGTGTGTTAGGAAATCTTTGTCTAAGCTGTTGCAAAGCTGTTACGCTAATTGTATTACAAGCTATTACAATTGCATGAGGGTTCCACTTTTCTATTATTTTTTTTACACACGCTGTTGCATTTTCGATAATCTGGTCAGAAGTTTTTTCTCCATAGGGAAAATTTGCTGTATCTCCAACATATATACAATTTGAACTCGGGCTCAATGATTTTAGTTTTAACATATAAGGAAGTCCGCCCGCCCCAGAATCCAAAAAAACAAAGTTAACCATATGTAAATATTAATCATTTGACAGATTATCATCAATACTCTAACATTTAAATATGTTTACCCTTAATAAATGCCAGGTTCGTGCCTGCGATAATCTTGCTGTTTCTGCAATTGACGAAAATGGAGAATTGATAGAAGGAAAAAACTATTGTTTGATTCATACTCCAGACCCTGGTAAAGTTCAGGCAGATATTATAAATTACGTACAAAACCATGATACAATCGTTGGGTTAAATGCCTCTAAAATTTCATTTACAAACTTGGACTTTTCAAATAAAAGGTTTTACGGCTGCAACTTTATGCACTGCACTTTTACAAATGTTCACTCAAAAGGAATGAGAAGCCGCATGAGTATGTTTGACTTTGCTGTTTTTGCAGACTGTAATCTTGTAGAAAGTAATATTCAGTTTACCTCATTTTCAGGGGCGACTTTTTCTCATTCATTATTTACCGGAAGTGATTTAGTAGAAAATAATTTTAACGGAATTTTTTCAATGCAATCCTCTTTTGACGATTCAGATTTATATAACTCCAGATTCATCAGGGCAAAACTGAGCAATACAAGTTTTAGAAACTGTAATGTAAAGAAAGTTTTATTTAATCAATATGAAATGGACAATGTTTCTTTTAAAATGTCCAATACAAAAGAAGCAGTTTTTGAAGATGCAGGAAGCGAGATTTACACAGACCTTGAAGAAAAAGCAGAAGAGGGAGAAGACCAGTAATGAAGATTTATTTTCACCTTAATACCGGCGGAATCTGTAATTCTTATGTCGTTGTAAACGAAGAAACTCACGAAGCTTTAATCGTTGATCCAGGAAACCTTAATCCTATGATGATTAATCAAATAGAAGATAATCATTATAAATTGACCGGTGTTTTAATTACTCATAATCATCCAAGTCATACTAACGGACTAAAAACTTTGATGAAGATTTATTCTCCTAAGATATACAGCTCGGACTGGGAAATTTTTGATTTTACAACCACAGTTATTACTGGAGAAGGAAAAGTTCGCGTTGCAGGGATGACTGTTAATTACTACGCAGTTCCTGGTCACACATCTGATTCCATTGTATTCAAAATCGGAAACGTTCTCTTTACCGGTGATTCTTTGTCTGCAGGTAAATTTGGAACAACAAATTCCAGTTATGCAAGGCATCTTTTAAAAAGCAATCTTGAAGAAAAAATATTATCCCAGCAGGAAAATACCGTTATTCTTCCGGGACATGGACCTCCGTCTTCTATTGGAGCAGAATTAAACTTTAATATACATCTATAAGAGATACTCTTCCTGCTGCAAGTCCCCATCGATCAAAAGCGTAATCGTTGAGGACTTTTCCAGCGTCTTCAAAAGTTTTCCCTTGAGTTTGACGAACAAAGTCGCATAATTCAGGAATTGCCTCAAAAACAGATTTTCGGTTAGCAAGATGCACAAAATAATTTGCAACACCATTTTTTCCATATAACGACTGTTGCATTATATATGCCATGAATTCATTTTTCATTAAATAATCATCACTTTGGTCATAATTAAGGCTCGATTGACTCTGCCAGTAACCTTTAATAAAACTCATAGTTGTATCATCAACTGTATAATAAACTGCAGCAACCGTATTTCTAAAATCTTCATCTATAAAGAATACGCCGTGCCAGGATTCATGGGCAATAAAACTATAACGAAGCCAGTTTTGCGATTCTTTAGAAATTGAGATAACGGCACCTTTTTCAGGTACAAAACCTTCGGCTGTTTTTGCAATAACTTCGTTTTGAATTAAGATATCTAACAAAATTAATTCTTCTTCGTTTAAAACAGAAGGATTTTTCATCGCAAGGTTAAAAAAATTAGACAGCGTTTCTGCGCTATAATCATGGGCATTATATCCGTGCATATTACCAATTTCTTCGTTAGTAAGGATTCTACCTTTGTAACCAGTTTTTTCTGCATAAAAAGCAAGGCGCGTAAAAAATTTTGCCTGAGTATCATAATCATCAATGTCAAAAAACAATACACCAGGAAATCTGTTCCATTCATAAACTTCGTAATAATTTGTTCTCCAGTTTGATTTTTTTGCAGTAAGAACTAATCCTGGATCTGTTTTTAGGGCTTTAAATACCTTATTGGGACTATGAGGTAATAAATCTTTGGAATTTGCTTTCATCAGACATTTTGTAACCATCTGTTTATTATCAGTAAATTCTACATAACTAAATGGAGACTGGAGCATTGAAGTTTGTAATTCCAATGAATCCACCCCCTTTGCCCTTCTAAATCCAAGTGACTCACCACCAAAGTTTGCCTTAACCTTTAACTGTGAATCAAATGTTCCATATTCGGATACAGAAGTAAATCCTAAAGTATATATAGGCATAATCGATGAACTGGTATTTTCAACAGGAAAGACTAAGGTTGCACCGCTAAAGTCAAACCGGCCATTATTTACACCAAAGCTTCCGCCATTTGCAGCAAGTGCATAAAATGGAATATCACCAGAATAATCAAATCCAATCACACTGGGCATGGCATAAAAATCATAAATTTTTACAGGACTATCAGAATAAATCAACACTCCTACCGGAAAATCATTAAGGTTCAGATTTTTTTCTATATTGTAAGCAATTTCAAAATAACTTTGAGAACCAGAATTTTGAATGAAATTGCGCAAATCTGTTCCGCACAAAGAACCTTTAAAATCTTTTGTAGAAACAATTCCTTTTTTATCTAAATCTTTTTCATACAAAAAACCATAGTAAAATATCTGTTCTTTTTCAATTATGCGACGGTAATTTGCTTTTTTATAATTTTTTACCCCTATTTTACACGAAATGGCTAGGGGATCATTTTTGTATAAAGAATAAAGTATTTGTCTTTGCTGGTCAGAAAATTTATAAAAGGCATATCCTTTTTTTATATGACTTTTAGAGGCATTGGAATTCAGGGCCATAATTTTCTGAGTTTTATAAACTGAATTTTCGAAATAAAAAGAAGAAGTGCTGTATTTGCCACCGGAAATTCTTACACCTATAATAATAAAATCAATTAATAAAAAAATCGCAATTATAAAAATTAAAAAAATATATTTTTTTTCAAGAGGTTTAGTATTTTTTTCCATATTTTTAATACTACATTTTTTTCTAGAAAAATACTATATTGAAGTTATGGAACCAGCATTGATTTTAAATCCAAATCAAACTCTAGAATTAATCAAAAAAACAAAAAATTTAATAAAAAATGTAAATAAATCTGGCGTAATCTTAGCTCCATTTTATCCTATTTACATTCCCCTCTCAAATTCTTTATTTATAGATAAAACTCCTGCTGAAATTAAAAAGATGCTGGAATCAATTTTAATTAATGGATGGACCATTTCAGAATCTAGCCTTGATTTACTTGTGCAAATACAATTAATCGATAAAAGCGTTATCACAGAAAAAATTACAGCTGCTGCTTTTTTACAAACACCTGAAAATCTCAAAATAATAAAAGATATTATTGAACAAAACTCATTTAATATGCAGGTTAGAATTTTTAGAATATGTAATTTAAAAAAAGAAAACCACACCGTAGAGGTGTGGAATGATATCTGGTGTAAATTAAAATAAATTACATTACAGTTGCACCGCGATCCATTGCGGTAAGTCCAGTCTTAACATATTCTAGAATTCCATATGGTTCTAAAAGTCTGATTAAGCTTTCAATTTTTTCTTCACTACCAGTAGCTTCAACGATTACAGAATCTGTACCAACATCGATAATGTGAGCACGGAAGATATCGCAGGTTCCAATAATAATTGATCTCTGCTCCCCTTCTGCCTTAACCTTAATCAAAGCCATTTCCCGCTGTGTTGTAGAAGATTTTTCGCACTTTTTAATTGAAATAACTTCTACAAGCTTAGAAAGCTGTTTTTCTATCTGTTCAAGAATATATGAATCTCCGTTGACAACAATTGTCATGCGAGACTGTCCAGGATTATTTGTCTCACAAACTGTAAGGGAATCAATATTGTAACCACGGCGGCTAAACAAACCAGAAACACGGCTCAAAACACCAGCATGATTTTCAACGAGTACACTTAAAACATATTTTTCCATATTTTACCCCTTTTGGTTTTTATATATTATATCCTGCTTCGGAATATACGCCTAAAAGACGAATCTCTTCTGCTACCGATTTTAACTCATTCAGAACTTTCTGTACATATTCAATATTTTGATGTTCAGTTTCTTTTAATTCTGCATCCGCATAAAACCAGTAATGCCATGGCTGCCCTGCAATGGGTCTTGATTCAAGTCGCGTTAAATTGAGCCCGTATTTTTGAAATACGCCCAGTGCCTCACATAAGGAACCTGATTTATTCTCAGTGCTAAACATAAATGTAGCCATATTAGGATTTTTAGATAGCAGAGTTTTATTTTGAGAAATATGGTTAGCCGCTATAATAACAAACCTTGTATAATCCCTTGGATCATCCTGAATATCGTCCTGTAAAATTTCAAGATTATAATAACCTGCAGTAATACTGCTTGCAATTGCGGCATTTTCTTTTGAATCAAAATCAGCTACCATCTTTGCACCAGTTGCAGTTGAAACTGTAGCAATCTTTTCCCAGTTATAGGAATCTATAATCTTTTCACATTGAGCAAAGCCCTGTGGATGAGAATATATTCGTTTGATATCAGTAATTTTAGTTCCTTTAGGCGCTAAAAGTGCGTGCTGAATTCTTAAATGCATGGCACCTACAATAGAAACATCTTCAAACAAAGAAAGATTGTCATAATTATCGTAAACAGAACCACCTAAAGAATTTTCAATTGGAATCATCCCGTAATCAGCTTTTCCTTCAAGAACAGTTTTAAAAACTTCCTTAAAAGATGAACAAGGAATTGCTTCTGCATTTTCATCAAAATATCTTGAAACAGCCTGTTCTGCGTACGCCCCTCTTTTTCCACTATAGGCACAGGTAAGTTTTTCACTATCTTTAACTTTTGAATTTTCAACAGATTTTTTTACAAGATCCTTACGAATGTGAACAACAGACTTACCAACAACAGGAGCCAGGGCTTCTACATCATGCATTAATTTATCAAACATTTCTGGTGTAAGAGCCTGATTTGCATCACTACGAGCTTTTGAAGGATTTGTATGGAATTCTATAATTATTCCGTCTGCCCCACTTGCAATAGATGCAAGAGCCATCGGAGAAATTTTATCTCGTATTCCAACGGCATGGCTTGGATCAACAAGAATTGGTAAATGAGTAATACTTCTTAAAACAGGAATTGCAGACAAGTCAAGAGTATTCTTTGTAGCGCTTTCAAAAGTTCTAATTCCACGCTCGCATAAAATCACCTTGTCTGTACCTGAACTCAAAAGATATTCAGCACTCATCAAAAGTTCTTCTATCGTACAAGCATAGCCACGCTTAAGAATAACAGGTTTATTTAATTTTCCAACTGCCTTTAGCAAATCAAAATTCTGCATATTGCGTGCACCGATTTGATACACGTCAATATCATATTTTTCAAACAAAGGAATATCGTCTTCGCTAATAATCTCAGAAACAACAGGAAGTCCATAAGTATTACCAGCCTTTTTAAGAAGTTTTAATGCTTCTTCTCCCAGCCCACTAAAAGCATAAGGACTTGTTCTAGGCTTAAAAGCATCTCCATGCAAAAGACATGCACCGCTATTACTTGCAATCTTTGCAATTTCCATTAGAGTATTTTCGTCTTCTACAAGACATGGACCGGCAATAGATACGAGACGCTGTCCGCCGATGCGAATTTTCTGTCCAAAGGAGTTTTTAATCTCAACAATTGTATTTTGAGGATTAAACTCGCGGCTAGCAAGCTTAAAAGGTTTAGAAATTGGAATTACATTTTCTACACCTGCTAAGCTTTGCACATCTCTAGGCTCTACCGCACCTCGTCCGACGGCAGCAATAATGGCTTGTTCCTGTCCGACAATCTCGTTTGTTTTGAAATTATGCTCACCTAGAAATTCTTTTATATTTTCTTTTTCAGAATCAGATATATTCTGTTTTAGTACAATTACCACGACAAAAACCCTGATTATTAGTCATTAGAAAGATTAAAAGAAACTGTACGCATAATATCACCAAATACACCCGCAGCTGTTACCCCTGCACCAGCTCCGTAACCACGAACTGTAAGAGGGATTGGCTTATAGCGTTCTGTGTAGAATACAAATGCGTTTTCTCCCCCCTTTACACTGTACAAAGGATTATCAGGACCTACTTCCATCATACCAACAGAAACTTTTCCGTCCTTGATTGTAGCACCCATGCGGAGAACTTTATTTTCTTTTTTAAGGTCGGCAATCTTCTTAGCAAAGTAATCGTCAACCTGTGGAAGTTTCTTTAAGAACTCATCTACGGTACCAGAAGCATCAAATCCATCAGGGAATACCTTATACATCGTAATGTCTTCAAGTTCAATTTCGTAGCCGGATTCGCGGGCAATAATAAGTCCCTTACGAGCAACATCCATACCATTTAAATCATCGCGAGGATCCGGTTCTGTATAGCGCAATTCCTTAGCTTCAAGAACAGCCTTACTGAATGGAACACCTTCATCCAATTTTCCGAAGATGTATGAAAGAGAACCAGACATAATACCGTTAAAACTTTCAAGTTTATCGCCTGACTTATAAAGGTTCTGCAAAGTATCAATAATGGGAAGCCCTGCACCAACGTTTGTTTCGTACAAGAAACGGCGATGCATTTTATTAGCAACCTGTCTTAATTTTTTATAGAATTCCATGTTCATAGAATTAGCACGCTTATTTGGAGTTGCGATACTCATTCCAGCACCGAGGATATCAAGATATCTTTCTGGAAGATCGTAAGAAGCTGTACAATCTACAAATACAGGATTTAAAGGCTTTTTTTCTTTTACAAATTTTATGATATCATCAACATTGCTTGGTCCAAATTTATACATTGGCTTTTTTAAATCTTCACGCCAGTTAGAAAGATCAAGACCATCTTCCTTTAAATTCATACCGTCAATTGTTGTAATAGCAAGAACACGAATATCAATATTCTGTTTTAATAACTTGTCATGCTGCTGGTAAATCTGATCAATCATTGTTCCACCGATTGTACCTGCACCAAATGCAAACACCTCGATAGTCTGTGCAGTATTAAAGAAGAACTGGTGTACAGCCTTTACTGCAATATCAGCAAATTTTCCATTGATAACAGCAGAAATACAACGTTCTGAAGATCCCTGCGCAATTGCCTTAATATTAACATCTTGAGAAGCCAGTGCGTTTGTAAAGCTTGAAGCAACACCACGATTACGAATCATGCCATCGCCTACAACCGAAATGATTGCACATTCAGTTTTTAAGCCAATTTCATCAATAATTTTTTCACGGATTTCAAGTTCAAATTCTTTTGCAAGAGCATCTCTAACAGTATTTGCTTCAGAATCTTTTACACAGAATGAGATTGTATATTCAGAAGATGACTGAGTAATCAACAAAACAGATGATTTTGCGCTTGAAACAGCTGTAAATACACGGCTAGCCATTCCTTTACGACCGCGCATTCCTGTACCACCGACAGAAATCATTGAAACATTCTTTAAAGCAGAAACACCGCAGATTGATGTTTTTCCACGACTTTCAAAAGGGCCTTTACCGATACGTGTTCCACGAGCACTAGGATTATGACTATTTAAGCTCCAGGCTTCAATTCCTCGAGCCTGTAAAGGTGCCAATGTTTTAGGATGAAGAACTTTAGAACCAAAGAACGAAAGTTCCATTGCTTCTTCATAAGACATATCATCAACCAGAATTGCGTCTTTTACAACACGTGGATCAGCAGTAAATACACCATCAACATCTGTCCAGAATTCAACTCGGCTTACTCCCAAAGAAGCACCGATAATCGCAGCTGAAAAATCAGAACCATTACGGCCTAAAAGTCCCATTGCAGGTTCTGCACCAGAGCCTTTAATCCATGAACAAATAAATCCCTGGAACAATAAAATATGAGGCTGATTTTTCTCTTCGCCATCACGATATGGTCTACAAGCTTCTGAACATCTTGAATAATCAGCTTCACCTTCTTTCTGATTACCTGTTGTAAATACAAATTTTCTTGAATCTAAAAGAACTACACTCTGTTTTTTTGCTAAAAGTACTGCTTCCATAATCGGAGAAGAAAGCAATTCTCCCATACCCATAATTCTACAATAAACAGTATCAGGGCATTCTCCAAAGATTGAAACACCTGCTAAAAGTTTTTCTAGTTCCTGGAATCGTGGCTCAAGAGTCTGCATAACATTCTCGGCATTAAAACCTGGACATTCAGACTGAATCTCAGAACAAATTTCACGATGAGTATTTTTAATTTCTTGTACAAATTCTGTAGAGGTTTGCCCTGTAGTACTAGCATCGATTGCAGCCTGAAGACTGTTAGATACTCCTGCCACAGCTGAAACAACAACGCTTAATCTATCTTCTTTTGCTCTGTTAATAATGATATCTGCAGAAGAAAGAATGCGGCGAGCGTTACCCATTGAAGTGCCGCCAAATTTAAGTGTAAGCATACAAAAACCTCTTTATACAATTAAAAATTGTTTTATTTTACTAAATATCAAAGCTTTTTACAACAATAAAAAAGCCTGTCCAGTTTTGGATTAAATTTCTTTTCCATAACTGAACAGGCTTTATAAATATTAAAAAATACTATTTTTCCCAAAGTTGAGAAGGATAATATCCACTTTCTATTTTCTTTGCAATTTCCTGTTTTACAACTTCTTTATCTTCAGGATAAGTCATTCCAAACCAGCTTTCAGAAGAAGTAAACATCTTTACGACCCCCTTTCCAGTTTTAGAGATTTGATCAGCTACAACAGGAAGTAAAGCTTCTGCCTTAGGTTCTTTTACATTTTTAGCGATAAAGTCATTCCAGTATGAATTAAAAGTTTCAAAAGCTTTTGGACTAAAGCCAAAAAGATTCATACTTACCCACTCATTTCCAGTAAGTTCAACCTTTTTATCACCTTTATCACTTATAATTTTTGAACCTTCGTAATAGATTTTTAAGTTTTCTTCAATTGAATCAAGCATGCCGTCTTTAACAGTACAAACTCCACGACTTACAGAACCGTTTTTGCTCATTGTATTCTTTAAGATATAACCAACCATCGCATGTTCTGTACTGTCGCAAGAAATAGAAGAAAGATGTTTACCAAGAGTTTCAAAAGCTTCTCTTCCGTAATAATCATCTGAATTGATTACAGCAAAAGGTTCTTTAATAGCTTTTTCTGCACATAGAATTGCATGAGCAGTTCCCCATGGTTTAGTTCGTTCAGCAGAAAGTTTAATCTGTTCTTCTGTTAGGAGACTGTCATGACTCTGAAAAACATAATCAGCGTCAAAATTTCGGGCAACTCTGTCAAAAAGCTTTTCTCTAAAATCTTTTTCGATATCTTTTCTTATGATATATACGACTTTTCCAAATCCCGCAGTTTTTGCATCATAGGCTGCAAAATCCAAAAGACATTCGCCATTTTTACCTACAGAATCTATTTGTTTAACTCCGCCGTAGCGGCTTCCCATTCCAGCGGCTAAAACTAAAAGTGTTGGCTTCATATAAAACACTCCATTTATTTAATTATATTCCCCTCAAAACTAATCAACAATTATTGTTTCGAGAGCAAGAATCATCATATCTTTAAAAGTTAACTGCCTTTCTTCTGCAGTTGTGGTTGTACCCTTTACAATGTGATCACTAACAGTAAAAATTGCAAGGGCTTTCCGATTATATTCAGCAGCAAGAGTATATAATTCGGCTGATTCCATTTCTATACCAATTGCCCCGTACTTTTTCCACAATTTCCAGTTTTGATTGTCATCATAAAAACGATCACTAGAAGCAACAGGACCTACTTTAGCATCTATGCCTAATTCCTTTGACTTGTTATAAGCTGTATAAAGAAGTTCAAAGTCTGCTGAAGGCGCAAAGTGCAATCCTCCAAAGCGCTGATTCAAAAGATATGAATCAGAAAAAGCAACATTTGCTATTACTGTACTTTTTAAATCTACATCATCTTTTACAGAACCGATAGTTCCGATTCTGATTGCTTTTTGAACTCCGTAGAATTTAAACAGTTCTGTAGCATAAATAGACATGGACGGCTGGCCCATTCCAGTTCCTTGCACAGAAACTTTTTTTCCTTTATAGGTTCCTGTAAATCCATACATTCCTCTAACTTCATTATAGCAAACTGGATTTTCCAGAAAAGTCTCTGCAATAAACTTTGCTCTCAAAGGATCTCCCGGAAGGAGAACTCTAGGAGCAACAGCTCCGTCAGGTGCGTTAATATGTGTACTCATAAAAACAATTATAACATGAAAAATAAAAAAAGCAAAAAAGGTAGAAACAGCCTTTTACAGCTATTTTCTACCTTTTTTATACTAAATAAATACTATTTATTTAAATTTCGTCCGTACAAGTCAGAAACAAATGCCAACCATTCAGCACTTTCTTTTGTAAGGCTGTTTGGAGCAATACGCCATGACCAGTTTGTACCTGTTGTATTAGGCACATTCATACGAGCTTCTGTTCCCAATCCAAGAACATCCTGCATAGGAATTACAGCTAAATCTGCAACAGATGCGATTGCACAGTTAACAAGAGCTTTACACAACTGTCCGTTCTTACGTAATTCTTTTGCTTCTTCTTTAGAAATTTTACGATTGAGGGCATATTCTGCAGCAAGTTTACAAGCATCATCACTTGCAGAATCCAACCATCCTTGCATTGTATCGTTATCGTGGGTTCCTGTATAAACTACAGAAGCACTTGGATACATATGAGGAAGGTATGCATTTACCATTCCGTCTTTTCCAGCTTCGTTTGGATCAAATGCAAACTGCAAAATTTTCATTCCAGGGAAACCTGCATCATCGCGGAGTTTTCTTACTTCATCAGTAATAACACCAAGATCTTCTGCAATGATTGGAAGATCACCCAAAGCCTTTTTAATAGCATTGAACAAATCAATATCCGGACCCTTTACCCACTTTCCGTTTACAGCAGTAGTGTCTCCGTATGGAATTGACCAGTAAGCTTCAAAACCGCGGAAATGGTCAATACGAACGATATCAACAAGCTTTGTCATTCGACGAGTTCTTTCAACCCACCATGAATAATTATCAGCTTTAATCGCATCCCAGTCGTACAATGGATTTCCCCACAACTGACCAGTTGCGCTAAAGTAATCAGGTGGAACACCTGCAACCTTTTTTGGTGTACCATTCTTATCCAGCTGGAAGAATTTCTGATTAGCCCAAACATCAGCAGAATCTGCGGCAACAAAGATAGGAATATCTCCAATAAGTTTGATATTCTTTTTATTAGCATAAGCCTTTAATGCAAACCACTGGTCAGCAAAGAAGAACTGAATAACTTTAATCTGTTCGATATTTTCAGTATGTTCTCCATCCCATTTAGAAACGGCAGTTGGATCACATTTAGCAAGGTCTTTTGGCCAGAACTGATTCCACATCTGAGCGACGCCGCTTATGCCCTGTTTTTCAGCTTCTGAATCATAGAAAGACTTAATACTTGTAAAATCAGCATAATTATTTAACCAGGCTGAGTTGTCGTTTTTAAAAGCTTCGTATGCTTCACGATCTTTTTTAGAACAATTTGCCAAAAAGTAAGCAGCACATTTATAAAGCACTGGCATTTTCCACCAGACTACAGAACCGTATTCAACAGGACCTTCTGATTTGATGTAATCAGCAGGAACAATATCCTTCTTGTCTGCCCAACCTTTTTCTACAAGTGTATCCAAATCAATCATCAATGGATTACCTGCAAAAGTAGAAAAAGATGCATAAGGTGAATCACCGTATCCGGTTGGACCTATAGGAAGAATCTGCCACAAAGACTGATGAGCAGCTTCCAACCAATCAACAAATTCATACGCTTTTTTTCCAAGCGTTCCTATACCAGGGGTACCCGAAAATGATGTCGGGTGCATTAAAATTCCACTACTTCTCGTAAATTTCATAATGAAATCATTCTAGTATACGGTTTATAAAATGTAAACTAAAAAATCACAATTAAACTAATTAATCCGCGCAACTCTCAGCAAGTCGATATGTACAGGATTTAAATTTCCATGTTGTGCATGGCACCATTCATCAACTGACAGCTTGATTTTATGTTTACCTTTTTTTAAGTAAACCACTTCAGGGGCTGTAAAACTCCAGCTGGACCAGGAACCTTGCTGAGGAAATGCTAATCTTCTTACTAAGTTATCATCTAACAAAACAGAAAGAATTGAACACTTTTCTCCCGTATTTACAGGACCATGTCCATTTTTAAATCTAAAATCTATTGCATAATTACCATCTTTTTTTATATTAACGTTAAATTCTATATATTCGCCTTCTGTTTTTCCAAAATCAGAAATGTACACACCCTCATTTGCTTCAGTTTTAATCAAATCCTGTGATAATTTTGCATTTACAAAAGACTCTGTCTCTTCTTTACAAAGTTTTCCACCGTTAAAATCTGCCTTTTCAGCTTCATAAAAGAAAGTATTTTTTGAACTTTCTGCTCTGATTGTTTTAGATGGGAATAAAGGAACATTAAGATTCTTTTCCAAAGGATGAGAAAAGGCCTTTGTTAAAATAACTTTGTCTAAAGCTTTTATACTAACCGTATTATTTGAAGTTGTTATTTCTTTTCCATCTGTAACAATTTTAAAGCCACTTTTATTATTAGGCTTAAAAGTAATTTCTGTTGTGTTTTTTTCTGTAATATATCTGGCATTTGGAACAGGAGTTGTTACTGTGTTGGCATCAAAATGGGGAATTACCCTTTTTTCCTCATCATATGAATCCATAAATTCCTTTGACGGAATAAGTTCCAGCTGGATATCATAGTCTTCTTTTGCTTCGTAAGGAATATAAAAGTCATTAGAGACATTTTTCCCGTTTACCACATATTTTACAACTTTATCCCCATAGCCTTTAATTCCAATCGAAATATTATTATCAGCAATTTTTAAATTTCTTAATTCAATTCCGTTTTGCAATGAGGAAAAAACAAAGGGCTTAAAATAAATTCCATACTGTTCAGTCTCTATACCAAATAAGATCTTATATATATATGAAAGGAATCCAGCGTCTGACCATAACTGACGGTCAGAATTTGTCTGAGTATCAGGACTAAAAGTTGAAGCAACATAGTTTTCTTTAAAAGTTCCAAATTTTTTTGCAGCAGCAATCATAGCTTCAAATTCTTTTTCTGCATAAAAAGCGTCCCCCGCCTTTTTACAGGCCAGCGCTCTGTAACCTTGAACAAAGGGCCATACAGCATCGTTATGATAAGCCGGTACATTTGATAGCTGAGGAGCAACTACACTTAATCCGTAATCCTGGGGTTTAACTGCGCCTGTAACATATTTATAAAAGTTCTCAGGTGCAATCTCAAAAATAACCCCAAGGGATTCTCCTAATGTTTCATAACCCTCATATGTATATATATCCATATCTTTTAATATAAGAGAGGCAAAATATTTTTTTTCTTCCAGCCAGAAATTTTCGATGATTGATTTTTTTAATGAATCAGCTCTTTTATTCCATAACTCGATTTCTTCCTGTGGCTTTTTAGTTTTTTCTGCTAACAAGGCTGTTTTTCTAAGTGCAGAATAATACATCATGTTAGTTCCCAATGCAAAACTTTCTGCAATATATTCATTAGTAGCCCATCTTGGATAAGTCTGTTCCCTCCAGTCCAAAAAACTTGATTCTCCGCGGAATAAACCATTTTTTTCATAGAAATTTATATTAAAATCCTGGGTCAAAGTTTTTTTTGCAACCCTGTAGACTTTTTCAAAATATTCATCAGACTGTTTGTACAATGCGTAATCATAAGCTGCAGTTATCCAGGTAATTCTGTCTGTACTTACAGGATAACTACCTCCGCTTCCTGTATCTTGTAAAATCAAATCATTTTCAATGCGGCTTTCAAGTGACTTTTCAACGGCTTCTGGAAATAAAAATGAGAGACTTAAATCTATTGCATAAGACATATCTCTAGTCCAGGCAGTAGGCCATTTAGCTCCTGCGCAAAAAGTTCCATCAGAACGGATATTTTTTAATAC
>CADBSK010000112.1 GCA_902797305.1 uncultured Spirochaetaceae bacterium
GCCGGATGTTCGGGATGGACTTAAGCCAGTTCACAGAAGAATTATGTACGCAATGGATACTCTTCATCTTGCAAGCGGTGGAAAAACAAAAAAATGTGCTACCATCGTTGGTGAAGTTTTGGGACACTACCATCCGCACGGAGACGCTTCTGTTTACGATGCCCTTGTTCGTCTTGGACAGGATTTTGCTCAGCGTTATACAACCGTAACTCCACAGGGAAACTTTGGTACAATCGCCGGTGACCCTGCTGCTGCTTACCGATACACCGAAGCCAAGATGTCTAAAATCACTGAAGAAATGGTTGCGGACATTAGCAAGAACACCGTTGATATGGTGTCAAACTTTGACGATACCACAAAAGAGCCTAGCGTTCTTCCTGCGGCTTTTCCTTTCCTTTTGTGTAATGGTACAACAGGTATTGCTGTTGGTATGGCTACAAATATGCCAACTCACAACTTGCGTGAAGTTGCTGCTGCAATTTCTGCATACATTGATAACCCTGAAATTTCAATTGATGAATTAATGCACCATATCAAAGGTCCGGACTTTCCGACTGGTGGTATTATTTATGGTCGCGAAGGAATCAAAAAGGCATATAAAACCGGCCGTGGAAAAATCACAATCCGCTCAAAGTTTACAATTGAAACCGACAAACATGGACGTGAATCAATTGTATTTACAGAAGTTCCATACGGAATTAACACAACAAATATTATTCGCCGCATAAAGGAACTTGTTCGGGATAAACAGATTGAAGGAATCGTTGGTGCAAACGACGAATCTTCTGACCGTTCGGGAATGCGACTTGTAGTTGATCTTAAACGTGGTGCGGTAACAAAACTCGTATTGAATCAGCTTTTTTCAAAAACTGATTTACAGTCAAATTTTGGTGTTATAAATCTTGCTCTTGTTCCTCAGGAAAAAGAAGGGGCTCCTCGTTACGATGAACCTGGAATGCTCACCCTTCCACCAACATATCTTAAGCCGGAAGTATTAAACTTAAAGCAGCTTATAATGCACTTTGTAAATCACAGAAACGAGGTTATTACACGCCGAACCATTTATGACTTAAAAGTTGCAAAACACCGCATGCACATTCTTGAAGCTTTGATTACTGCTATCAATAATATTGATGAAGTTATCAAAATCATCAAGGAAAGTCGCGATACAGAAAGTGCAAAACTTGCTTTGGAAAAACGATTCAACTTTGATGATGAACAGGCACAGGCAATTGTTGATATGCAGCTTAAACGCCTTACTCATCTTCAGATTGAAGATCTCCAGAAAGAAATCAAGGAACTTCAGGCATGGATTGATTACCTGGAAGACCTTCTTGCAAACCCTGGAAAGATTCTTACCATCATAAAAGATGAAACAAATAAACTTGCAGAAAAATATGGCGATGACCGCCGTACAGATATAGTTGCAGACGAAGTAGAAGAAATCAATGTTGAAGACATGATTAAAGAAGAAGATATGGTCGTAATGATTTCTAAACTTGGCTACATGAAGCGTGTATCTGTAACTCAGTACAAGAAGCAGGGTAGGGGAGGAACTGGAAGTAACAGTACAGCCCTGATAGAAGACGATTATGTAAATCAACTTTTTATCGGTTCAACTCACGATCATATTCTTTTTGTTTCAAATATGGGTAAAGCTTACTGGATTAAAGTTCATGAAATCCCAGAAAGCTCTAAGAATGCCCGTGGAACAAATATTAAGAGTATGATTGCAATTGGAGCTGATGAAGAAATTACTACAGTTGTAACATTGCGCGAATTCAGAGATGACCAGTATCTCTTTATGACAACTGCCAACGGTATTGTTAAAAAGGTTCAGACAAGTGAATTTACAAATGCAAAGACAAGAGGAATCATCGGGCTTAAACTTAAGGACGGCGATAAACTTGTAAGTGCAATTCCAACTGAAGGTAACACAGAAATTCTTCTTGTTACTCGCCGAGGTAAAGCATTACGTTTTGCAGAAGATTCTGTTCGCGAAATGGGAAGAGCAAGCTGCGGTATAAAGGGTATGAAACTTTCTGAAGGAGATGAAGTCTCTGGTGCTGTAAAAGTAACAGGTGATGAAAAGATTCTTTTGCTCACAGAAAAAGGTTACGGAAAACGTGTAAGCTTTGAAGACTTTAATCCTCACGGACGTGGTACAGGTGGACAGCGCATTTTTGGTAATACAGAAGAACGCGGTGAAATAATTGGAATTCTTACTGTTAAAGATGATGAAGAAATTGTTTGCATGACTAGTCAGGGAAAAACTCTTAGAGTACCTGCAGGAACAATTAACGAACAGGGAACAGGATCTACAGGTGTAAAAGTAGTAAAAATCTCTGATCCAGACTTCCTTGTTGGGGTTGATAAGGTTCCAGAACGCGAAAACTAAATTATAAACGTGTAATTCTTTGTATTATATAGAGTTACACGTTTTTGAGAATAAAAATATTCATAATTCCTTGTTATTTGATGACAAAATATTTTTAATAATATATACTTTAATATATAGGGCAGTTGAAAACCAACTGGGGTGAAATACATCAGGCAAAGCCAGTCAAAATGTTTCATGTGAAACTTGTTTGACTGGCTTTTATTTTGGGTTTATTACAAACCCTAAAAACGGCGAAGTCAAGGCTTTAAGCGTACGCATTCCTTGATTCGACGTATTTTTTCTTTTTTTTGATACATTAATTTTATAAGCTTAAAAATTTACTTCCCTTCAAATTTTATTAATATACAACTTATCCACAATTTGTGAACTTATTGTGGATAAATATTAGTCTTATGTTTCATGTGAAACAATCAAATTTAACTTATCCACAATCTGTTAATAAAATGTTTATAAATGGAACTTTTGATAAAAATAATGTTTCATGTGAAACAAAAAAAACGTTCTTACTAAAGAGATATTAAACATATGAGAGTTTCACGTGAAACGCAAAAAAAATAACTTAATAATCTTATGATTAACTGGTGCTGGAATTAATGTTTCACATGAAACATTAATTATGAAATCTATAATTTATAAAGTAAAAAAATTATGAATTTGGTTAAAGTTCCCTTGCGTTTCACATGAAACATTTTTGTAGGAAAATTGGTTAATAAAAAAATTGATTATAAATAAGTGAATGAAAAATTTGTTACACGTGAAACAATAAAAAAGTAAATTTTGAAAATTATTAAAATATTACGAAATGATTCGAGTAAAAAATAAATTGTTTCACATGAAACAAAGTCAGATATAAAAATAACTGTTTATGTTCCACGTGAAACTAAAAGAGAAACTTAACGAACGACCGTAAGTTAATTTTAAACTAATGAACGGTTGTTCGACAAAAATTATAATTTACCAAATACATTTTGCGCCGACTGATAAACTTATTCCTGGCATAGGGTAGTCAGGAACAGATTCGTAATCAGTATTAAAAAGATTATCAACTCGGAGGTAAGGTTTTACATTTTTCCAGATATCAAAATCCAGGGCTATGTTTACTAAACAATATGGATCAATATAATCGATATTGAGATTAGAAATATATTTTTTACCCGTATAATTAATCTCAGTTAATACAGTAAACTTATTAAAATTAAGCGTAGATATTATCGAAAATACTAAATCCGGCGTCCACATAATTCGATTACCATAAGTTAAGGAATTATTTTTATTTAATAGAGCATTGTAAAGATATTCAAAATTACCTTTAAGATTCCAGATTTTAAAAAGAGTTTTTTCAAAAGATAAGTTAAAACCAAGATAATAAGCACTTGAAATATTATAAGCAGACCATATGCTATTCTGATTACTCCATTGAATCTTGTTTTGATAATAGTTTGAATAAATACAGAAACTAAAAGGAATAAAAATATTATGAACATTAAATGTAAGTTCAGCTCCATAGCCATCTTCAGGTAAAAGATTTGGATTTCCTTTGTAACCAGCTCCATCCCAGTATAAATCATCCATGTTAGGGAACAGGACCATTCTATATCCCGAAAGTACAAAATCTACATACTTAAAAGGAAACTTAAAACCAATCTTTGGAGTAAAAGCAAAATTATTCCCAGAGAACTTGATTCCCAGTGGAATAGATATATTAAAATGTTTTGAGATGATAAATTTTGATGTTTCTTTAAAAATCCCGCTAAACTGCAGATGATTTCCATCGTCAGTAGAAATAAGTTTGGTTAGATCAAGATTAAATCCTGCAGATTGTTTGTAATTCTTAAACTTTGTAAACTCTGTAGAAGAATTAAAAGTAAAAGTGTTTACATAATGTTTACTGCTTTCAGAACTCTGATCAAAGAACCTGTTATTACTAATCCAGCTTAAATTAGAATTGAAAGTAAAATTCTTGATAACAGAAGGGCAGTTTAATGTGAAACAAATATTATTATTGTAATCTTGCTGAATACCAGAAAGTGTAGAAGTTTTTGTCCCTGGTGTATGTTTGTATCCTG
This sequence comes from uncultured Spirochaetaceae bacterium, assembly GCA_902797305.1. GTDB lineage: Bacteria > Spirochaetota > Spirochaetia > Treponematales > Treponemataceae > Treponema_D. Next base: position 4,468 of record CADBSK010000112.1, read on the forward strand.
CATAAACCAAATCGCTGAAACTAATGGAATTTCCAGAGCCAAAATAATGTGAATAACCTAAATTTACATTTGCATCGTAAACTGAACTGTTTTTTCTTACATCAAGACGATTTAAATAGTTTTTATATAAAAACTCATTTGTAGCAGCAGTGGCCTTAAATCCTGCCTTAAGAAAATCATTTTTATAAATCTGTCCATTGTAATAAAAACTTTGACTAAATGTGTCTACCGGCCTATATCCATAGAAAAAAGTTTTAAACATTGAATCGGTATTAAAGTGGTGCCCAATCCCTTGTTTTTTAGTAGAAATATAAATTACACCGGCCACAGCGCTATCTTCAGCAACTCCCTCGGTAAATCCGCCCCTAACAATCTCAATTCGTTCGATACTTTCTATATTAATGCTTGAAAAATCAAAAGTACCGTACTGTGGATTATTAACACAAACTCCGTCAATTACTACACGTACAGTTTCATCGGTAAAACCGCGAATCGATGGTTTTTGCTCAAGCCCGTATGGCCCATAAGAAAGAATTTGAATTCCAGCCCCTTCAAAAAAACTTGTGAGATTTTCGACATGCATCTTTTCGATTTTTTCAAGATTATAAACTTGCCTCTGTTCAACAAGAGGAGAATTTAGATAAGTATAAAGGTGGGGGAGGTCTCCCCCTCGCTCCAACCGGTCAAGAGATTTTGTTTCTTGAGAATCGTAAGTGCCATTTTCTTTATTTAAAGAAATTTCTGAATCGTCAAAACTTTCTGACTCTTTCCCGTTTTGCGCTACCCCCTCTGCACTCTCAATCGCCGAGCGCAACGCTGGCTCTTCTTGTGCAAACCCATAAAAAAGCAAAGTTGAGAAAATTATTAATAGGATGTTTTTTTTCATATGGAACAAAAAAAATGCCAACTAAAATAGTTGGCATAAAATTAAGTTGTTATTCGGTTACTAAAGTATATTCTGGTTGATTTCCAAAATATCCATTGCCTAGGGTAAAGTCACTTAACACTGTGTCGTAATCAGAATTTTCAGACTCCCATGTGGTAGAATTGCAAGCACCGGAAATTTTTAATGTAGAGTCTGAAAGAACTTCAATGTAAAAAGCAGTGTAATAATTTTTATGATAATAATAATAGGTTGATCCAGAATATTCATAAGAGTAATCTTCAGGAGATTGCAAATATAAATAATAAGAATTGTTTTCTGTACCTTCAATCTGTTTGATATCGATAATATTCAATGTATATTGTGCAGCCGATTCATCACTGTAAGTATTAAGCAATTTACCATCTGAAATAATATATTTGTCACCAAAGGATGATTGCCAGGTACCTATAATTGATTGAGGTAAATCAACAGATGTTGTTGATGGATCTGATCCATCTGGTAAACAAGAAGTAATACCGATTGTCAAGGTAAATAAAACAAGAATTGAGGCAAATAATTTTTTTGCCTTTGCGAGAGTAAAGCTTGTGCTTTTCATAATATGCTCCGGAATCCAGGGCCTGAGTAGATTCCAAATTAAAGTTTACCATCCCATACGGGTGGTACGAGTAGTTAGCTCGACGTGTACCAAAGTTTCCTGACTCCGACGCAAGTGTTGCCTTCCCGCTTGTGGCAGTGGCGTTTATTAACACATTAACACTTGTTAGTTATGTCGATACAGTTGCTCACCCAGTATAGGCTTCGTTTTAAACTAACGAGTGTTAGTTTAAAAGTACCTATTTCCATTGAAATACACAAAAAAAATCTATCACAAAGGTAGGTAAATTTAAAGGGATTTTATGACTGTCTAAAACTTTATATTCTGCTAGAATAAAACTATGCTTAATACAGTAATTATTCAGCCACCTCTCGTTCAACTAAATACTCCATATCCTAGCGGTGCATACTTGCAAAGTTTTTTTAAGGATCAATACCAGGAACGCAATATTCAGGGAAAGATTAAATGGCTTGATTTGAGTAACGAACTTTTTCATTCTGTTTTTTGCAAAAAAGGTTTAGCCCATATTTTTTCCTGCTCCTCAAAACGAGCTTTACAAATTGCGGATTCAATGGAACAAAATGGAGATGCAGATTCAGCTTTTGAATTGCGTCGCTATGTAAGTTTGAGTGGGCACTGGATAAAATGGATAGATTGCATCGTTGCAATTCTGTGTGCAAATAATTCAAGCTTAAGTGGCAGAGAATTTACCCATGAATTTATCCGTTCTGCACATGCGCCTCGCGGTGCCCGCATGGAACGTTATCTTTCTAAACTTGATCGAGACGTTGGGGTTGATGACAGCCAGATTTTAGCAAGTCTTGCATTAGCAGATTTAGCTGATTACATCACGATGTGTTATGATTCCAATTTTGCGTTGATAAGATATGCGGAACGCCTTGCAACGAGCACTGCAAAATTTAGTGATGTAATTCAGGGATTAAATGGTTCTATTCTTAAAGATTTTTATGAGCCCTTGCTCAAAAGTAAGTTGTCAGAATTTGAAGGCCAAAATACTTTGTTCTGTGTAAGTATTCCTTTTCCTGGATGTCTTGAATTAGCAGTTTTTACCGGAGACTATATCAAGAAAAAATGGGGTAACAATGCTGTTGTTGCTTTTGGCGGTGGGTATGTAAATACAGAACTGCGAACTGTAAAAGAAAAACGACTTTTTGATTATTGCGATTTTTTGAGTTATGACAAAGGCTACGGTTCCTATCTTCAAATTTTTGATAAAGTTCAAAAGAAACTTTTTGTAAAAAAAGCATTGGATGGCAGCCAGATATACAATGTAAAATATTTGTATCAAGATAATTTTGTAGAACCGCTTTTAAAAAGTGATGAGTATGAAAAAAAAGAAATTCAGATTGTTAAAAAAACAATACCAGATTTTGAAGGGATAAATTTTAAGGACTATCCTCGGCTTGCAGATGATAACAATCCAATGCATAGAATTTGGAATGATGGAGCTTGGATTAAAGCGTATATGGCATATGGCTGTTACTGGCACCGATGTGCATTCTGCGATACAAGTCTGGATTATGTAAAAAGTTTCTGTGGAACAAATATCGATTCTCTTTATAGGGGGCTCTGCAATCAAGCAAAAAAAGCAGGGGTTTACGGAATACATTTTGTAGACGAAGCCTGTCCTCCTGTAAGCATGCAGCGCTTTGCACTTTTAAATTCTTTGAATACAGAAACTCCTTTGACCTGGTGGGGCAATATCCGATTTGAAAAAACTTTCAGCCGGGATTTAGCAGAATTGTTAAGCTATGGCGGATTAACTGCGGTTAGTGGTGGAATAGAAATTGCAACCGGTAACGGACTTGACGCGGTAAACAAAGGAACTAGTATAGAAAATATTGTTTCTTCTTGTTGTGCATTTAAGGAAGCAGGAATTCTGGTTCATTCGTATATGATTTTTGGTTTCTGGAATCAAACTGAACAGGATTTGATTAATTCAATGGAAACTTTAAGACAAATGTTTGCAAATGGTCTTTTGGATTCTGCCTTCTGGCATAAATTTAGCCTGACTTTGCATTCCACTGTTTATAGAGAATATCTTGAAGGGAAGCATCCGGATTTAAAGCCTCTCCCAGTACCAGAAGGGCAATTTGCCGAAAATGACATTCATTTTGAAGGAGAAAAGAAAAGTCAAAAGTATTCTGATTCGTTAAATGCAGCTTTAGAATATTGGATGCATGGCGAAAAACTAAATAAAAGCGTAGAAACTTATTTTCCTTTTAAAATGCCAAAACCTACAATTGAACAAAACTATGTAGAAAAACTTATTCAAAAATACGAACAAAAACGAGATTCTGCTTATAACGAATTACCAAAAGAAAATCAGAAATATATATGGCTTGGTGGTAAACCTGTTATTCTTTCATCTAATGAAAAGAATCATTCTATTGTGGAACTTTGCTGGTCTTATATGGGAGAAATGCATTATTTCAAAACAGAAAAAAATCAGGCAGAACTGTTTGTTGAGTTAATAAAAAAAGGCTATGCAGAAGAAATATTGGGAAGTATAATAATAAAAGTTAGCGGTGCAAAACTCTTTAAATTCTTAAGGGGAAAAGGCTTAGTTGCCTTATTGTAAAATGGGAATAGATATTCTTTTGATAATTGTTGCGATAGTGCTGCTTGTTGTGGGATTTTTTGGAACTTTTGTTCCTGTACTTCCGGGGGCACCTCTTGCATGGTTTGGACTTTTGGCAGCATTTTTTAGCAGTTATGTTAAAATGAGTGTTGTTACTTTAATCATCTGTGCTGTAATAGCGATATTTGTATCAGTTGCGGATAACATTTTTCCGGTTGCAATGACAAAACAAAGCGGGGGATCCAAAGCTGGAACATGGGGATCAACTATTGGTCTTGTAGTAGGCTTATTTACAGGACCATGGGGAATTCTTATCGGGCCATTTATCGGAGCTTTAATTGGTGAGATGGTAAATGATTCAAGCGATATGAAAAAATGCTTAAAAGCTGCTTTTGGAGCTTTTAAGGGATTTTTGCTTGGAACAGGTTTAAAGATGGTTGCAGTTGCGATTTTTATATGGATATTTGTAGCTTGTCTTTTAGGTGGGCTTAAAACAAATAAAGAACAAATAGAATCTGATTCTCGAACAACAACGATAGAGCAGGTTCAAAAAATATAAATTCAGGAGTTGTTATGACAAATTATTTTGATTTAACAGGGCATGTAGCTATTGTTACTGGTTGTTCAACAGGCTTAGGTGTTCAAATGGCAAAGGCACTTGCTAATCAAGGTGCAAAGATAGTTGCTGTGGCACGCCGTAAAGAATTAATTGAACAAGTTGCAAAAGAGATTGCAGATACTTATAAGGTAGAAACTCTTGCGATTCCTTGTGATATTACAGATACAGAAAAAGTTAATGCCTGTGTAGACGAAGTTCTAAAAAAGTTTGGTAGAATTGATATTCTAATTAATAATGCAGGAACAGGTGCTGTTGCTCCAGCAGAAGATATCACAGATGAACAGTTCTACAGTGAAATGAACGTAGATTTGGCAGGAACATTTAAGTTTGCCCGAGCAGTTGCAAAGAAAGCTATGATACCGGCTAATTATGGTCGTGTTATTAATATTGCTTCGATGTACGGTCTTGTAGGAAACAAGATTTGTGGTTCAGCACCATATCATGCTGCAAAAGGAGGAGTTGTAAATCTAACTCGTGCCCTTGCAGCAGAATGGGGAAAATATAAAATCACCGTAAATTCTATCTGTCCAGGATATTTCTACACACCTTTAACAAAAGAAACTCTGGACAGTGATTTCTTCCAGCAGAATGCAAAAACTATGATTCCTCTAGAACGCTATGGAAAAGAAGGCGAGCTAGACAGTACAGCAATATTCCTTGCAAGTCCTGCTTCTACCTACGTAACGGGAGTTAATCTCGCTGTTGATGGCGGCTACACTTGTATGTAAAAGTACTAGAACAAAATGGCAATTTCTGATAACATTTTTGTTTAGTATGAATACAAAGGGCTGTTTGAACATTGAGATTCTCATGGTGAATAAATCGGCTCATACTATTTTTATTTGAATTTTATTGGCGATTACTTGTTTTTAGTAATCGCCTTTTTTTTTAGCTCTCGGGAGTTTTTAATTAGGTTTTAATAGGAGTTATTTATATATGAAGAGAACAGACATTAAAAAGGTTTTGATTATCGGATCGGGTCCGATTGTAATTGGACAGGCATGCGAATTTGACTATTCAGGAACACAAGCATGTAAAGCTTTAAGAGAATTGGGTTATAAAATTGTTTTGGTGAACTCTAACCCGGCTACTATTATGACTGACCCGGTTATGGCAGACGCTACTTATATTGAGCCGCTGAACGTTGAACGTCTTTCTCAGATTATTGAAAAGGAACGCCCAGATGCATTGCTTCCAAACCTTGGTGGACAGACAGGTTTGAACATGGCTATGGAATTGAATAAGGCCGGTGTTCTTGATAAATACGGTGTAAAAGTAATAGGTGTAAACCTTGATGCTATTGAACGCGGTGAAGACCGTGAGATTTTCAAAGAAACAATGAAGAGACTTGGAATCGACACTCCTCGTTCAGGCATTTGTCATACTGTTGAAGGTGCAGAAAAGATTGCTGAAGAAATCGGCTTCCCTCTGGTTGTTAGACCGGCTTATACTATGGGCGGTCAGGGCGGCGGTTTCTGCTACAATGTAGAAGAACTCCGTACAATCGTTGCAAACGGATTAGACCTTTCTATGACTCACCAGTGTTTAATAGAAGAAAGTATTCTTGGTTGGGAAGAACTTGAAGTTGAAGTTGTCCGCGACTCTAAGAATCAGATGGTTGCAATCTGTACTATCGAAAATATTGATGCGGTTGGTGTTCA
>CADBSK010000113.1 GCA_902797305.1 uncultured Spirochaetaceae bacterium
ACACGCGTTTTGTGCTTGTAATTATATACATTCGCCGCTCACGCGGCAGCACAAAACGAGTGTTTTTGTAAGCCAGTTTGCTCCTTCTCGCCATTTTTGATACAAAGTCAAATATAATGCAGTTGCCCTGACAATTATTGATTCACCTAAATTTAATCTTGCATTTAATCCGGTGTTTTTATATATTCCAGTTATGAATGAAATAACTATCTATACAGACGGTGGATGTCACGGAAATCCTGGCCCCGGAGGATGGGGAATCGTTGTAATTGCAGACAATGAAGTAAGACAGTTGAGTGGAGGAGAAAAACTTACCACAAATAACAGAATGGAATTAACCGCGGCAATCTCAGCTCTTTCCGTTATTGTAAATACGCCAGGTTTCTCTCAACGAGAAATCACCGTTAATATAGACAGCCAGTATGTAAAAAACGGTATAACAGTATGGATTAAAAGCTGGAAAGCCAAAGGATGGAAGACAGCAGATAAGAAACCTGTAAAAAACCAGGACCTTTGGATGCAACTGGATGCATTAAACGAAAAACTAAATGTTAACTGGAACTGGGTCAAAGGTCATGCAGGAATTGAATACAACGAAATATGCGACCAGCTTTGCCAAAAAGAAATTGCTAAATTTGAATAATTTTGCGTTTTTTTTAATATCTCAAACGATTAATTTTATATGAGATTATTGAAAAAAAATGTCTATTTTTTCATCCCGATTTTTTTTCTTCTGTTTTCAATTTCTATCGTTAGCTGCAAGTCCGATTTATTTTGTGATGAAGTTATTTTTACATTACCAGATATAACTAATCTTCCTGAAAAAATAGAATTAACCAGCTGGAAAATTCAGATAATTTGCGGTGACACGATTAAAGAAATTTCTCTTACCCCAGATGTATGTTCCTTCTCTATAGAAAAATCGTTTCTTTCCCCTGTTTATCCCACTGCTATTATTGCTTATCCGGAAACGAACTGCCAAAACTGGAAAGAACAGTTCTTTTTTCCTTGCGGAGCTATTTTTCCCTACAGCACAGACCTTTCCTGGAAAGAGGGTTTTAGTGCTGATATTCTAAAAAAATACTATTTTGCCTGTAGTAACACAGAAAACTCATCTCAGGATGTTTTAACCTATGCTGCACATTTTAACTGGTGCAAATTTTCAAAAACACTTCCGGATAATCCCTGGCTTTTAGACACAGATTTAATTTTGAACGGGATTTTTTGCGGAGAATTTAGTTCCAGTTATCTTAAGCCAAAAGGTATTCAGAATGTAAAACTTGATACAATAAAAAATATTTTGAATTTATGGGATTTTATAATTGTTCCGCAGTATTATCCCCTATTATGCAAGGATATAGGAGAAATTATTATTCCACTTAAGACAGATTCCTATTGTACTTTTATTATTATTGAAAATGAGTGCAAATTTTGTACAGCATTTTTGGATGATACAAAAAAATTAACCCTTGAACTAAACCCTATCCCGATATAAACTTATTTTAGATGAAAAAATCTTCATATATCTTGCTTTTTACTATACTCTCTCTTATTTGCACAAGTCTTTGTTCCTGCAGCAAAAAGAACGCTTTTAGTGAATACATTCCAGAAACAGTTTCTTCTCATCAGTTTTACTATTTTACGGATAACGGATACGAAAAAATCGATAAACCGCAAAATGCACCGTTATCTTTACCAAAGCCATGGACTGAAGCCACCCGCATTTCTTGTGCAACAAACTCTGACAATACAGGTTACGCCCTTGTTAACCGAAAAGGAATTTTAAAATTCTCTGATGCAAACATTGAATTTATAAAAGACCTTGGGATTTTCGAACGACGAACTGCTGATAATCTTGTTTTTTACGCAAAAACCCCTGTTTTTTTAGTTTATAAGAGTAGTTTTTTTAATTCATCCATCGACCAGAAAGGCCAGCACCCTTTTCTCATTCAATTTAATCCTGATCAAAATCTATTTTTTCCAATTGTTAATATTGAAAATTTAAATCTTAACAGTTCTTCTCAGGTAGTAGACTATCTTTGGGACGAGCAATTCTGGACCTGCTGTATAAAGGATACCTCTCAAGAAAAAATTGATTTTTCGTACCTTACATTCCAGCCTAAAGAAACTTTGCTCTCTATTACTCCCATGACAGCTCAAAAAAATCTGTTTATTTCTGAGACAAATGTTAATGCCTTTAGAAACATAAAAAAATCTCAGACTTTTGACAAAGCCCCTGAACGCATAAAGAATTTGCTAAAAACCGTACCAGAAGATCTCTCTTTTACATGCAAAATTTATACAAATGCAGGGCACTCTCCAAGAACTTTTATTCACTCTAAACATAATGCAGAAACAACTGATTTTAGCGTTAGTGCAATTCTAAGTGATTCCTGGTCCTGTGCAGTTTTTGCCGACGGAACAGTATTTTTTAACGGAGCACTATATGACCGACAGATTTTAAACAGCGGAAAAACACTTGCCATAAAACTTCCGAAACTTACTCCCGGATTTATGTATTCAGATTTTGCAATAAGCGGAACAACAATGTACATAGCATGGGAAGAATCAGATTTTTATCAAACAAAACGCTCAGGTTTTTTATCAGTTGATTTATCACAGGCACTTTATAGAAACGGAGATGTAAAATGAAAAAATATCTTTTAGTATTTGCTTTTTTTATTTCTTCACTTTCTGGAGTTTATTCTCTTGAAACAAAGTTTCAACTGGGATTTAGTCCTAGTTTGATGCTCAACACAGACACTTCTCTAAACAGTGCCGTCTCTCCTATAGTTACCCCTATAAATTTTGCAATTAATCTAAAAATAAAAGAAAACTTTTGTATTGAACCAAGACTTTCATTTTTTTACTACTACTCTTTATGGGCCAATAACAGAGCCCTGCCTGCCGAAATAGAAAACAGAACAGGTACGACCTTTAGTTTTATGCTCGACTGTCCTTTTGATTTTACAAAAACTTTTAACAAAAACCACATATTTCAGATTGGTGCGGGGCCATCCTTCTTAATTAGATTTGCGACCCTCTCTAATAATGTTAACGCAGATGATTACGGAGTTACAGGTTCTGCTCAAGGGGACTTGTCCTGTATAAACAGCTGGTTCTGGCAGAATGCTAATTTTTTATTTATCAAAGCACATGCCTTATATTTATATAAGTTTAACTCTAGTGTCCAGGCTGGTCCTGAGTTCAGTGTTTCATTACCAATCGGCTCATTTATTGAGAATAATCCATTGCACAATGCTCTTATTTCTGCAGGAATCCAATTCAGATTCTAATTTTCTGTTGTGATTTTAGGCTATATAGCCGATAATATAGTTATGAGTGAAGATGCTAATTTTCTTGAACAATTAAAAGAAGCAATAAAAAATAAAACAGCTTACCTCAATACAAATGAACTTCCTAAATTATTGGACCAGTATCATTTGTTGCATACATGTGTAAAAAATATTTACGAGGCATTAGTAAAGAAAGCTTTAATCACTCCGGATCCATATAAACTTGAAAAAAAGATTTCTGATATAAAGGCTCCAGAAGAGGGACCTTACGCCGAAAACGAAAGAGCAATGGTAATCGGAGCACGCTTTAGCGATTATGAAAGCATGCTGGATTTTATCTGTACTTACGTAAAATTTTCTGTAGAAAGCATTAACATTCCTACAATTAAAAAATTGATGGAAATAAACAATGCTTTTCAATGGAACAATATGACCTTAAATAATGCTCGCGTTAATACAAGAGGACTTGCTACTCTTATTAACGAAGCAAAAAAGAATGTTCCACAAATCACCTTAAGTCTCATAAACGACTCAATTGCAAAAAGCAGCGAAGCTTTAGACCAGATTGCAAAAATTCTTAGGGATTTAACGGATTTTCAGAAAGAAAGTTATAAACTGGAAGTTCGATTAAACATTTTTGAGCATCCTACATACAATAAAACAAAGGCCGAAGAATCCGAAGATAGCCAGCTTTCAGAAATCAGACGAATTTTCCCTGCTGTTATGGGAAAAACCCCTTATTACAGCGACTTAATAAGCGAAATAATAAGCGAAGAGCGAGGAAGTAACAAACAGGCCTCCCAAAAAGCAGTTTTAAAAAAGCTTGCAGTTGTCCAGGAAGTTAATGTACAGCAAAAAGTAAAAATTGATACAAAATCAATTCTGCTTGGAGCAATGCACACAATTGCTACTCTTGCCCCAACCTACACAGAAGTAGCAGAGAAACTCGTAAATAATAAAACCGTATTAAGCGGTAAGAAAAAAACATTCTTTGAAAAACTGAAAGACATCTTCAGACAGATGCTGGGAAAGCCGGATCCCGCAATCATTTACAACTTTATCATCGTAGACCCAAAGAAAGAAACAAAATCCGTAAAAGCTGTAGATATAAATGTATTTATTTCAAATATAGAAAAAAAGGCCAGTTTCTTTGGTGTATTGATAAATAAAAATAGCCCTGAATTTAAAAAACTGTCTTCTTTTCAGGAGACAGAAATCCTGGAATACCTTAATAAGCAGGTAACAGAAAATCAGGAAATTTTAACACTTCTGGATGCCGCTGACGAGTATTTTAAGAACAATGTAGTTTCTATGGACAGAAGTAAAATCAAGGGATTAAAAATGGACTTAGTAACTATAAAGAACATAGTAGTCAAAACTGTTCAAAAACGAGGAGAATATTTATCCATTATCGAAGAACAGGAACAGATGAAAAAACTAGGTATTTCAGATGAAATTTAATTACTTAACAAAAAAAGTGGTTGCAGTCCTTGCAACCATTTTTATATTCAATTCAAGTTTTATAACAGCAACAGAATCAGAAGAATCATCAGACAAAAATCTGACCATCACCTGCATGAAGCATAACTATAATTTAAATCCTCACACCTCAGCTTACGTTTCTGAAAGTCAGATTTTAGTGGGACTTTACGAAGGCCTGTTTTCTTATGACCCAATAACTCTGGACCCTTTGTATGCCATTGCAAAAAACTACAGACTCAGCAGAGACAAAAAAAGATGGACCTTTGAACTGAGAGACGATGCAAAATTTAGCAATGGGGATCCAATAACAGCTCATGATGTAAAAGAAAGCTGGTTGAGATTAATCTCAAATCCTCAGGCAGTTTTTTCTTCTTTATTTGACATAATCAAAGGTTCAAAAGAATACAGATTAAACAAGGCAACTGAAGACGAAGTAGGAATTTACATTGTTGACGATTATACAATCGCCGTTCACCTTAAAAGTCCTGCTTCTCATCTACCCAAAATACTATGCATGCCAGCCTTTAGCGTAATCGATTTTGCAAACGGAGCTTTCTCCGGTCCATACCTACTTAAAAGCATCGATCAAAATACAATCGTATTAGAAAAAAATCCCTTTTATTACGATTATGACAAAATTGACCTAAAAACTATAACTTTTATTCAATGCAATGATGGAAAAGAAAACACTTACCTATACAATACTGGAAAAGCAGACTGGCTCAGCGACGATTATGAAGCAAAAAGCATTATAAAAAGCGAAGATATCCGTATAAGCGCACAATTCGGAACTCAGTATTTCTTCTTTAAGTTAAACGAAAATAGCCCCCTAAACTGCGTAACTCTCCGTCAGGCCCTTTTAGAAGCGGCTCCATGGAAAACTCTAAGAGAAAGAACTTATGTACCTGCAACAACTTTTGTCTATCCATTAGCCGGGTATCCAGCTGTAGAAGGTTATGTATTTACTGATACTCAAAACGGCATTTTACTCGCTAAAGATGCCAGAAAAGAAATGAGCCTAAATGAAGATGAAATAATTACAATTAACTTTGCAATTCCTGATTATGAATTTTATAAAAAACTTGCACAGGCTCTAAAAGAGGCGTGGTCACCCCTGGGCATTAATCTGGAAATAACCCCAGTTCCATCTTCTTTATACCTGGATTCTATTGAAATTACAAACTATGACTTGTATACCTATACATGGATTGGAGATTTTGCAGACCCTCTGGCTTTTTTAGAATTATTTAGAAGCAATTCCAATTTAAATGTAAGCAAATGGTCTTCTAGCGAATACGATAACCTTCTAGACCAGGCGGCTCTTTTTACAGATGAAAACCACGCTAAACTTTTAGCAAAAGCAGAACAATTGCTTTTAGATTCGGCAATGGTGCTGCCAATACAGCATCCTGTAAGCGCAAACGTTATCAACCTTGAAGCTATAGGAGGATGGTCAATAAACTCTTTTGACATTCATCCGTTAAAATGGCTTTTTAAACGGGAAACCCAGGATTCAATTCCTAATGTGGTTTTAAAATAACTTTTTTCTAAAGTAAGATTTTACCGTTACTCAATTCTTTTAGAGCATTCTTCATAACATCAAGGTTTTCAGCGGGAACTTTTCCTTTTACAATTATTTCTGAACCAAATTCTTCATGGACGTCCTGCACATTCCATTGTGGTAAAAGGCGCTTTATCTGCTGAAAAAGTCCGTAATCACATGAAAAAGAAAATTCTTCTTTTTTTATATATTCTTCTAAAAAGTTAAGATTTAAAGCTTCTGCCAGAACTAATTTAGCGCTATCTCCGTAGGCTTTAACAAGTCCACCAGTGCCTAAAAGAGTTCCTCCGAACCATCGGGTTACTGTAAGAAGAATATTTGTACATCCAGAACCTTTTAGAACATCCAGAGCCGGTCGACCTGCCGTTCCTGCAGGCTCTCCGTCATCGCTCATGCCCATTACTTCCGCTTTTAGCCCTATAATAAATGCATGAACGACATGAGTAGCATCGCTGTATTTTGCCTTTTGTTCCTTAACAAGGTTCTTTGCTTCCGTCTGAGTTTGACAAGGAAACAATTCTCCCAGAAAACGAGAACCTTTTACAACAAATTCTTTCTGAACCGGTTCCTTTAATATTTTCATTACTTATCAACTACAATTGACTGAACTTCTTTTGGAGCAACCCTTGTTCCACCCGCCTTGAGACCTTTTTCCATATAGTCAGAAGCCTTGAACTTTTCTGTAAAGATTTTCATTTTTGGCTTTTTAACATAATTAAGTTCAAAATTAAAATCTTTTCTTGTATCTACATGTAGAACTTCCATTCCATCCGGCGCAAAGAAATAATCCCTGTTCATAATGTAACCGGCAATTTTGCAGCGTTTAACATATACATACTGAGTTTCAGGATCACGATATATAATTGTAAACAATACTTTTGCAAGAGATTCTTTATCTGCAAAACCACAATATCTCAGATCAGGACCAACAAAAACCTTGTCAGGAGCTTCTGTAATGGTGTAAATACCGCTCTTTCTAACATAAAGAATTCTGTCAAACGGTGTAATCTTAAGAATTTCTTCTCCACCAGGAACCGCTGTTCCAAGATATCCGGTATCAGAATTGTATTTGAGTGGAGTATCACGTTTTACTACTGACTTAACATCAACAGTCTTGATATTTGTAACTTTTGTTTTTCGTTTTGCAGTTTCTGGATCAAGTTTTGCTTCAATTCCATCAAGATAAGAAATTGCATAATCAACGATATGTTTAAGAAGCTTGTTAATTTCTTTGATACGAGCATTGATAGCTTCTACTTCTTTGCGGTTTTTATTTATATCATACAAAGAAATACGTCTAATCGGAATTTTTAACAAATGTTCAACATCTTCGTCGGTAACATCTCTAATCAACTCTGCTTTAAAAGGTATAAAACCAGTTTTTACAGCTTTGTTTACAGCAAGTTCAGTTTTCTGCTGTTCAATTGATTTATAAATTCTTTCTTCAACAAAGATTCGTTCCAAAGTTCTAAGATGGAGTTTTTCCGTTAATTCTGCTTTTTCCAGTTCAAGTTCGTCGTGTAAAATGCCCTGTAGCTGTTTTGCGTGATATGCAATAACTTCTGTACAAGTCATTTGAACAGGCATATTATCTTTAATTACAAGAAGATTGCAGTAAACTGTTTTTTCACATTCAGTAAAAGCGTAAAGAGAATCAACAACATCTTTTACATAAACGCCACGAGGAAGTTTTATCTCAATATTTAAGGATTTTGCCGTATAGTCATTGATAGAAGCAATTTTTACCTTTCCGTTCTTTGCAGCTTTTTCAATGGAGTCCATTAAACTTTCAGAAGTAGAACCGTATGGAAGCTCTGTGATGATGATTTTTTTATCATCACTTGTATCCATTTTAGCTCTTGTAACGAGTTTACCCAGCCCATCTTTATATTCACTTACGTCTATCAAGCCGCCAGTCTGAAAATCAGGATACAATTCAAATTTTTGACCTCTAAGATATGCCTTTTCTGCCTCAATTACTTCAAAAACATTGTGGCTCATAATCTGAGTAGACATACCAACAGCGATACCTTCGGCCCCCATAATGAGAACTAAAGGAAGTTTTGCCTTAAAGGCCACCGGTTCTGTATCTCGACCATCGTAAGTATCTACATAATCAGTAATTTTTGGATTAGTGTTTAAAATTTCCCTTGTTATAGGTCTTAAACGACATTCTATGTATCGGGGCGCAGAGGCACTATCTCCGGTAAACATATTACCAAAGTTTCCCTGCTTATCGATAAAAAGTTCTTTGTTTGCAAGATTAACAAGCGCTGTATAAATAGAAGCATCCCCGTGAGGGTGATATGCCATTACTTTACCAACAACATTTGCAACCTTTGTAAAACGACCGTCATCAGTTTTTATCAAAGTATGTATAATTCGCCGCTGAACAGGCTTAAAACCATCTATAATATCAGGAATCGCCCTGTCGCGAATTACATAACTCGCATATTGAATAAAGTTCTGGTCAAATAAATTTTTTACGTATGCCATTTCCCACCCAAATTGTAAAAACTACATTCCTGTTTCCATGATAGAGCCTATCTGAATATCAGGAGTAATTATTTCTTTATTGTATTTTGCCTTTAATTTTTGAAGATATATATCGTGATGAATATGTTCAAGTACAATATTAACCATAAGTCGATTTGTACTTTTTATACCTGTATAAGCTTTATCTTCAAAAGAAAAGTTTAGTTTTTTATCTTCTACAATCTTTTGAAGTGTATAATAATCGTTTTTGTCATTGCTGCCAATAATTGCAGTCTCAACATCTGTTACAACGAGAATACGATGATCTGGACAGTCACAAAGAGGTGTATCAATTACCCCACCATAAAACTCAATATCCAGACCCATCAAGTCCATCTTTAAAAAACTAAAAAGAATAACTCGCACACCGCGGTCAATTGCTTCTTTTAAAACATCATAAAACGAGTCCAGTGGGAAAGAAGAAGTCATTACTATTTCTTTTTTTGCACGGCTGATTAAGCCTCTAACTTCTTCTATTATATTTGACTTACCCTGAATGTTGCAAAAAAGGTTTGTGGCACGTTTTTTTATTGATAAAGCATCAAATTTTTCTTTACATAGAGAAGCGTTTCTTTTATATCTTGAAACAAATTTTTCTATGAGACTATCAGGTTCTATAGCGATATAATCGTTTGATTCCCCTTGAGCAGAAAGTATTGCACCTTTATCTAAAAGATTTTCAAGAGCTGCATAAACAGAAGAACGGGAAAGATTCAATGCTTTAGCAATTTGATATCCGTTCATTTTTTCTTCTTTAACCATTGTACAATAAACTTTTGCTTCTGTAGAGGTAAATCCCAGTTCCATTAGAGATTCAGCAACATTTTCATCCATAAACATTATTATAAAAGTGAAAAAACGCTAAGTCAATTCATATAGATATACAATTTTTCTGTTTAGTGCTACTCTACTCATCATGAAAGCAAGCACACAGTTTAAAAAAGAACATAAAGCAGATTTTGGAAAAGAAAGAATCGAGATTTTATACGAAGACAAAGATCTTATCGTAATTTATAAACCTGAAGGAATGCTTAGCGTTCCGTACCCAGGAAGTCACGCTAGAACCGCTTTAGACACTCTTGAACAAATCTTTAGAAAACGGGGAACCTGGTCCTCAAATCACAGACCTTTAACAGTTCATAGACTTGATAGAGAAACAAGCGGAGTTATGATGTTTGCTTTGAACGAAGTAAGCCAGAAACGAATTATGGATACCTGGCATAAAATGGTCACAGAAAGACTTTACCGCGCTGTTGCAGAAAATCCAAAGGAAGGATTCTTACCTTTATCAGGAACAATTGAAGATGAACTTGCATACAACGCATACAACATAGGATTCGTACCAAAAGCAGGAGACAAACCTAATAACAAAGCCCTCTCTCAAGTTAAGGCAGCAGGAAAAAATCAGGAAAGTTCGATATATCAGAGAAACCTTACCGTAAAAAATGGAGAAGCAAGTTTTAAAACAATCAGTGCAAGAACCCATTACAAAATCATTGAAAGAGGAAAAAACTACACGCTTTTTGAATTAAGCCTTGATACAGGAAGAAAAAATCAAATCAGAGCCCACTTAGCAAGTAAAGGTTATCCTCTTGCCGGAGACGAAAATTACAGGGCAAAAACAGATCCATTCTTCCGACTAGCCTTGCATGCAAGAACTCTTGAATTTGACCATCCGTTTACAGGTGAACACCTTAAATTTGAAATTCCAGAACCGAAAGAATGGCTGGATTGTGTAAAGAACAACACAGGAAACAAAGAGAAGCCGGTATGGCAAACCCAAAAGCCATCTCATTCAAAACAAAAAGATATTTACGATGAAATAAAAAATCAAAAAAACACAAAACCTACCGGTAAACAGTTAAGAAGCATGGACTTTATCCAGCGGGGCAAAAACCACCGCTAGAGTTAAGATTCTGATTCAACTATTTGTTTTGCAATGGCAAGACGTTTAAGCCCTTTATCCATTGCCATTTTTTCAAGATGATGATGGGCTTCGTCTTCAGTCATAGAATATTTTTGCATCAAAAGCATTTTTGCGCGATTAACGATTCTTATTTCTTCCATGCGCTCTTTTAGTTTTATTGTCTGGCTTGTCAGCTTTTGTATTTTATATTGAAAAGCAATTGCAACTTTTATCATGTTATAAAAATAAAAGCCGTCAAAGGGTTTTGCCGCAGTGATAATACCAAAAGGCTCTGCTCTATAAGAAATCTGGTCAAAGTTTTCCTGAGGAACCAGTAGTATTACAGACGAATTTGAATCAGATATATCCATTGCAAATTCTGTATCACTGCCATCCCCTGAATCAACAATCACAATATCAAAAGAATACTCGCCGATTCTGCGCCTTGCTTCATTAAAATCACTTACAATTACGACAGAAAAATAAGGGGCTTGTAACATAACCTGAATTACTGAGGAAATTTTATTGTCTTTAGTCACAACTAAAACGCTGTGAGAATCCAATTGCAATTTGCGCCCCGCTTATCTTCTAAAAGAATCCAGTACTTTTTTGCCCAATACCTGTTCAACCCATTCGCTGTTAACAGCGAGTTTATATGCCTGCTCCAGGTTAGAAGGCAATTCTTCCAGCTGAGTAGTTACTTTTTTGTCTGCTTCAAAAAGGTTTTCTTCTGTTCCCTGAACGAGTTCCAGTTTATTTTTTATTCCATCCATCGCAGCATAAATCAAAAGAGCAAAAGCTATGTATGGATTTGCAAGAGGATCACTAGAACGAACTTCAAGTCGTTCTTCAATTTTCCAAGCAGGAATTCGAATACAAGAAGACCTGTTTTCTTTTCCCCAGCAAACATATTTTGGTGCTTTACATTCTCCAAGTCTGCTGTAAGAATTTTCGCTAGGATTTAAGAAGTATGTAATCTCACTGATGTGCTTAAGAATTCCACTTACCATATAAGAAGTGTAATCCTGAGTTTTATCTTTTGAATTGCAGGAAATATTTATGTGCATTCCACTTCCCGGCTGATTTAAAAGTGGCTTTGGAGAAAAATCTGCATATAGGCCGCTGGCATTTGCCTTTGTACGTACAATCCATTTAAAAGTAGAACAATTGTCTGCAGCCGTTAGAGCAGGACCATATCTAAAGTCTATTTCATTCTGTCCAGGGCCGCCTTCATGATGGCTGGACTCAGGTCTTATTCCCATCTGTTCAAGTGTAAAACAAATATCACGACGAATATTTTCACCCTTATCTTCTGGAGCTATATCCATATAACCAGCATTATCAAATGGAATCTTTGTCGCCTCTCCTTTTTCATCCAGCTTAAAGAGATAGAACTCAACTTCTGTGCCAAAATTAAGGGAAATACCGCATTCTTCCTGAACTTTCTTTGCCGCATTTCTCAAAATATTTCTACAGTCTTTTTCATAAGGGGTACCATCTGAGTACCGGATGTCGCAAAACATTCGCACAACCTTTCCTGTACTCGGTCGCCATGGCAAAATTGCAAGGGTAGAAGGATCCGGATGAAGAAACATATCCGAATGATTTGCTTTTTCGAATCCTGTAATGCTGGAAGCATCAAAACTTATGCCATACTCAAAAGCACGTTCCAATTCTCCTGCCATAATACTTACATTTTTTTGAACTCCATTTAAATCGAAAAAAGCCAGTCGAATAAATTTTACATCTTCTTCCTGGATAAAATCCAATACTTCTTCTACGGTATACATAGTTACCCCTATTGTTCTATTTTTGTTTCTGAACACGCTTTTACAAACTCAACAAACAACGGATGAGCTTTATTTGGGCGGCTCTTAAATTCTGGATGAAATTGAACTCCCACAAAAAATCTATTTTTCTGGACTTCAACGGTTTCTACGATTGAATCATCAGGGGAAGTTCCACTTATAACAAGTCCGGCAGCTTCTAATTTTTGACGATAATCGTTATTAAACTCATAGCGGTGTCGATGTCGTTCATAGATTAAATCAGTGCCATAAGCTTTCTTCATCATTGTACCATCTTTTATTGAGCATGGATATTTACCAAGGCGCATTGTACCACCCTTTTGCTTCCCTTTCTGATCTGCCATTAAATGAATCACAGGATTTGGACAGTCATCATCAAACTCAATACTTGCAGCATCGTAAAGTCCTAGAACATGACGGGCATACTCAATAACACTTATCTGCATACCAAGACAGATTCCAAAATATGGAATATCATGCTCCCGGGCAAACTGACAGCTGTTAATCATTCCTTCGATTCCTCTAAAACCAAAACCACCAGGAACAATAATTCCACCGCAATCTTCAAAAATCTTTGGAGCACTTTCAGAAGTGACAGTATCGCTGTCTACCCATTTAATCTTTACATTCTTTCCTATAACAAAACTTGCGTGATTCAGGCTCTCTACGATAGAGAGATAAGAATCGTGCAATTTAACATATTTTCCAACCAGGGCAATCTGCACTTCGCCTTTTCGGGCATAAATACTCTGAACCATTGCCCTCCACTCTGTTAAATCGCATACCGTATTCTGAATATCGAGTTTACGACAGACAACTTCGTCCATTTTTTCATCGCTCAACATTACAGGAACCTCATACAAAGACGGAAGCGTTGTATTACTGATTACACAATCCTCTTCTACGTTACAGAACTGACTGATTTTTCTTCTTACATAATCAGGGACTACCTTATCTGAACGAGTAACAATAATATCCGGATGAATTCCAAGGCCTTGCAATTCTCTTGCAGAATGCTGGGTAGGCTTAGATTTAAACTCGTCAGAACCAGAAATGTAAGGAACAAGGCAAACATGAATAAAAACGATATTCTTTCTTCCAACTTCAAGAGCTAATTGTCTTACAGCCTCTAAAAAGGGCTGACTTTCTATATCTCCTGTTGTTCCTCCGATTTCAATAATGCTTACATCAGCATTGCTTTCACTCTGATTTTTTAAGATAAAGTCTTTTATCTCGTTAGTAACATGAGGAATTATCTGTACAGTTTCTCCAAGGTATTCTCCTCTTCGTTCACGATTTAACACCTGCCAGTAAGTTTTTCCAGAAGTCAAATTTGAATACTTGTTTAGATTCTCATCGATAAATCGTTCATAATGTCCTAAATCAAGATCAGTTTCTGCTCCATCTTCTGTAACAAATACTTCGCCATGCTGAAATGGGCTCATGGTTCCCGGGTCTACATTCATATAAGGATCTAATTTTTGAGAAATAACTTTCAAGCCTCTGTTTTTTAAAAGGCGTCCCAAACTTGCAGCTGTAATTCCCTTGCCTAATCCAGAAACTACACCACCGGTAACAACAATGAACTTTGCCATTTTAATCCTCTAAACATAAAAAAAAGGCGCTCATTTTATCTACCGACAATAATATCAGTAAATAAAATGAACGCCTTTGCTCATTTAACTTAAGAATATATTTTCAAATTAAAAAAGTCAACAGTTGGCAAATCTGCTTAAAAAAGCCTTAGTTCTTTCCTGGGTTGGAGAATTGATAACCTGTTCTGCACTTCCTTTCTCAACAATTACACCTGAATCCATAAAGATAATTTCATCACTTATATCTCTGGCAAAAGACATCTCGTGAGTAACTACAATCATAGTCATTTTTGTTTTAGCAAGATCTTTTATAACTTCCAGAATTTCTCCTGTAAGCTCAGGGTCTAACGCACTGGTTGGTTCATCAAAAAGCAAAATTTTTGGATTAAGAGCCAGAGCTCTGGCAATGGAAACTCTCTGCTGCTGACCACCGCTCAATTCACATGGATAAGAATTTGCCTTATGGCCTAAGCCCATTCTTTCTAAAAGTTGCATTGCATTCTGCTTTGCTTCATTTTTATCACGCTTTAATACATGAATCTGAGCATCTGTTATATTCTTTAAAACGCTGTAATGAGGAAACAGATTAAAATTTTGAAAAACATGCCCCTTTAAAAGTGATATTTCCCGCATTTTCTGCTTAGAGCAATAAACTCCATCAGTAACAAGAGCGTTATCACATATGGTGATAGAACCATTATCTACAGTTTCAAGCTGACTGATACACCTGAGAATTGTAGACTTTCCAGAACCACTTGGTCCAATGATAGAAAGAACCTTTCCCTGGTGCACGTCAAAGGAAATTCCTTTTAAGATTTTTAAATCGCCAAAGGATTTTTCTATGTTTTTAACAGAAATAATTACATCATCCATACAAAATCCTAGTTATAATAAGAAAATTTCTTTTCAAGCTTCTTAAATGCAAAAGAAACTACCCAGTTCATCAGAAAATAAAATACTCCGGCAATTAACAAAGGAGTAAAGGAAACCATTCTGTTAGAAGAACTTTTTGCAAAGAACATCAATTCCTGAACACTTAAGATTGTAACTAAAGAGGTATCTTTTATAAGAGTGATAACTTCGTTTCCCATAACAGGGATAATGCGTTTTACGGCCTGGGGCAAAACAATTCTAAAAAAAGTCTGACTTCCGGTAAAGCCTAAAACTTTTGCAGCTTCATACTGCCCTTTTGGAATAGACTCGATTCCGCTTCTGTATATTTCTGCAAAATATGCTGCATAATTAATGGAAAAAGCTACAATTGCAGCAACAAAGGCTGGCCATGTAATAGAAGTCTTAAAACATTTTACAGCTATTAATTTAGGAACAAAATAAATAATCAACAACTGCAACATAAGAGGAGTACCTCTTATTATAAGTAAGAACACATTTGTTAGTTTAGACACGATTTTACTCTTTGACATGCGCCCCATACATATTGGCAAAGCCAGAGGAATTGCAAAGAGTAAAGTCGTAAAGAAAATGCTTAAGGTAGTAAGAGTTCCCTTAAGCATTGCACTAAACATATCCGCGTTGTTAGTAAAATAACTTAGCAAGGTATATGTTCCTTATTTTCCAATTACACTGATGTCTGAACCGAACCATTTAAGAGAAATCTTTTCAACAGTTCCGTCACTTGCCATCTGTTCGAGAGTAGCCTGTACCTGATCACGCAAAGCCTGACCTTTTTCGTCCTTACGGAATCCGATACCATAAGCTTCTTTTGCAAGTGATTCACCAATAATTTCTAATGGTTTACCGCTTGTAAGAATTGTATAATTTGCTACTACGCTATCCATTACAACTGCATCTACACCACCCACTTCCAAATCAGTAAGTGCTGTAAGGTTTTCTTCGTAAAGAACAACTTTTTTTACAGAAGAATTGAATTCCTGATTTGCTTTAATTGCGTCTTCTGCACTTGAACTTGCCTGTACACCAATTACCTTGCCTTTTGCATCTTTCAATGACTTTATGTCACCTTCTTTGCGAACTACAAGAACCTGATCGTTATTCAAATATGGCTTTGTAAGAGACATTGCTTCTTCTCTTTCTGGAGTGATTGTAAATCCGTTCCAAATACAATCAATGCTACCAGAAGAAAGTTCCATTTCTTTCGCTTCCCAGTTAATTGGTTTTGCAACAAATTCTTTGTTCAAACGCTTTGCAACTTCTTTTGCAAGATCAATATCGTATCCAATAATTTCGCCATTAGCTGCAGTAAATCCCATTGGAGGGAATGAAGCATCCAGACCAAGGACGAATTTTCCATCGGTAGCTTTTTTACAACCTGTTAATGAAACTGCAAGTACTGCTGTTGCAGCCAAAATTTTTACTAATTTTTTCATTTTATGCCTCCGCATTATTTTGTCTGCTTTACAAATTGCTTTAAAGCAGCTATTTGTTCTTTTACTTTCTCTTCCGCTGGTCCACCATCTGTTTTGCGAGCATTTACACAAGCCTGTGGCGGAATAATATCATAAATATCTTTTTCAATAAGAGGTGAGCATGCCTTAAAATCTTCCAGAGAAAGATCTTCTAGTCTGCAGTTCTTTTCAATTGCAAGTCTTACAGAATGAGCACTGACCCCATGAGCTGTTCTAAAAGGAAGACCTTTACGAACAAGATAGTCAGCAACATCAGTCGCATTCAAAAATCCGTCCTGGCAGGCGTCGTTCATAGACTTTAAGTTCCACTTTGCAGAAGAAATCATATAAGTAAATACCTGAACACAAGAAAGAACTACATCGCATGCATCAAACAAAGGCTGTTTATCTTCCTGCATATCTCTATCGTACGCAAGAGGAAGAGCTTTCATCATTGTTAAAAGTGCAAACTGATCTCCATATACCCGGCCTGTTCTACCGCGGATTAACTCTGCAAAGTCAGGATTTTTCTTCTGTGGCATAATAGAAGAACCTGTAGACCACTTTTCGCTCAAATCAATAAAACTAAACTCTGTTGTAGACCAGAGAACAACTTCTTCACAAAAGCGAGAAAGGTGCATCTGAATCAAACTCAAGGCACTGCTAACTTCGATACAATAATCACGGTCAGAAACACTATCCAGACTGTTCATTGTAATCTTATCAAAACCAAGAAGGCTTGCTTCATATTTTCTATCAAGAGGAAGTCCAGAACCTGCAAGAGCTCCAGAACCGATTGGACTTACTTTAATTCTTTTTAACGAATCTTCAAGACGTTCCCAGTCACGAGTAAGCATCCAGCTCCAGGCACAAAGATGATGAGCAAGAGTAACAGGCTGAGCATGCTGCATATGTGTATAGCCCGGCATAATGTCCTTAGTGTGCTTTTCTGCAATCTGAGTAAGAGCATCTATAAGAGTTAAAAGTCTATTCTGTAAATCAGGAATATAGCGGCAGAGATAAAGTCGTTCATCTAACGCAATCTGATCATTACGACTTCGCCCTGTGTGAACTTTTTTTCCAGGTTCGCCAATACGGTCTGTCAAAGTTGCTTCTACAAAAGAATGAATATCTTCTGCTGAATAATCAATCTTGAGAGAACCGTCATTCAAATCCTTTTCGATAGAATCAAGACCAGAAATAATAGCATCAGCTTCTTCTTTTGAGATTATTCCTGCATGTCCTAACATTTGTGCATGTGCGCGACTACCCTTTATGTCGTCAAGAGCCATTCTTTCATCTACATTAATAGATGTTTCAAAAGCAACTGCAGCGGCATCAGGACCTTCTTGAAATCGACCATGCCATAAAGCGGCATGATTATCTTGAGTATGAGTTCCGTGTTCCATTTAGTTTTTTTCCATCCACAAGCGAATTCCCTCTACGATATCATCGTCAATACAATGTTCAACACGACAGGCATTTTTTTCTGCCTGCGACTCTTCAACATGGGCAATCTTCATAAGAAACTGTGTTAACAAAGTATGTCGTCCATAAATATCCTGGGCTTTTGCTTTTCCTTTATCTGTAAAAATAATATGCTGATTGTCGTCAAAATAGATGTAACCATCGTCCCTAAGGATTCCCATCGCACGACTAACACTTGGTTTAGACACTTCAAGTTTATGAGCGACATCAACAGAGTGGCATTCGCCTTTTTCATTCTGTATCATGAGGATTGCTTCAAGATAATCTTCGCCAGATTCGTACATATTTACTCCTGTAAAAGACAACTAACAACAATTTAGTCGTTAACCATAACTTCTGCACTTAATTTCATTATCATGCTGTAAATTGGTTTTCCACCAGGAACCATTGGCAATACCATTTCGTCTCTATCAACACGAGCATCGATAATTGCGGCTTTTCCTGACTTAAAGGCTTTATCAAACACTTCTGCAAATTCTTTTGCATTTGTTGCACGATAGCCCTGAATTCCATATGCATCAGCAAGTTTTACCCAATCAGGACCGATATCGAGGGTAGTCTGACTGAATCGTTTTCCGTAGAAAAGTCTCTGCCACATACGTACATTACCAAGAGCATTGTTATTTTCTACAACAATTACAATTGGAAGATTGTAATGACCAATTGTAGCCAGTTCATTACAGTTCATACGGAATGAACCATCTCCTGCAATATGAACGACACGGCTTCCTGTTTTTGAAAGAGAAATACCGATTGCAGCTCCTGTTCCGTATCCCATTGTTCCAAGACCACCAGAAGTTACAAAGCGTCTTTTTTTGCCAAATGGATAGAACTGAGCTGTCCACATCTGGTGCTGACCAACTTCTGTTGTAATAAAACAGTCGTCACCGGCAACCTGATGAATGTGCTCACAGATAAACTTAGGATTAATAGAATCTTTTGGATTCTTATCGTAACAGTCCGGATAAACCTTTTTCCATTCATTAATCTGGTTAATCCATTCTTTATGTTCGTTTTTCTGTACAAGAGGAATAAGCTTTGAAAGAACTTCTTTAACGTCACCTACAACGCTTGCATTTGTTTCGATATTCTTGTTAATTTCTGCAGGGTCGATATCGATATGAACGATTTTTGCCTTCTGAGCAAACTTAGAAGCATCCCCGTATACGCGGTCACTAAAACGTGCACCAATTGCAATTACAAGGTCGCTTTCTGTAATTCCCATATTACTTGCATAGGTTCCATGCATACCAACCATCCATGTACAAAGAGAATGACTAGAAGGGAAACAATCTCGTGCCATCAAAGATTCGCTGACAGGTGCATTGATTTTTTCTGCAAATGCAAGAAGTTCCTGTTCTGCGCCGCTTATTTTAACACCACCACCGGCGTAAATAATTGGACGTTCAGCAGAATTAATGAGTTCTGCAGCCTTTTTAATATCATCTTCGTTTGGAGTTGGAACTGTAACAGCACGCTTAAAACTAGTCTTGTTAATGGCCTCCAATGCAAGTTTATCAGGATTCTTGCTTGGTTCAAATTCGTACATATTGTTAAGAGCTGTAACGTCTTTGAGAATATCTATTAAAACCGGTCCCGGTCTTCCAGATTTTGCAATCAAAAAGGCCTGACGGATTGTATCTGCAAGTTCCGAAATATCTTTTACAAGGAAATTATGCTTGGTAATTGGTAAAGTAACTCCAGTAATATCGATTTCCTGGAAAGAATCTCTACCCAAAAGAGCTTTACCAACATTACATGTAATTGCAACAACAGGAATTGAATCCATATATGCTGTTGCAATACCTGTTACAAGGTTAGTAGCACCAGGACCAGAAGTTGCCATACAAACACCGACTTTACCAGTTGCACGAGCGTAACCATCAGCAGCATGGCTTGCTCCCTGTTCATGGGCAGTCAAAATATGTGTAATACGGTTAGAATTTTTATAAAGTTCATCGTAGATATTAAGAATACATCCTCCCGGATATCCAAAAACAGTATCTACGCCTTGTTCTATCAAACATTCAATTACAATCTGTGAACCGTTAATCAACATATAGCATTCCTTATGAATATAATTTTCTATCTATTAATATATCTGATTTGACAGTTAGTTTCAATGACAGTAACTTTTTAATACAGGGCAACCGCATTATAAACTATTCTGCCTACAAAAATGCCTCCCACTCGCAAAAACGGCTTATCAAAACCGAAAACTAGTTTGCTACACGCGTTTTGCGCTTGTAATTATATACATTCGCCGCTCACGCGGCAGCACAAAACGAGTGTTTTTGTAAGCCAGTTTGCTCCTTCGCGCCATTTTTG
>CADBSK010000114.1 GCA_902797305.1 uncultured Spirochaetaceae bacterium
GCCGCTCACGCGGCAGCACAAAACGAGTGTTTTTGTAAGCCAGTTTGCTCCTTCGCGCCATTTTTGATACAAAGTCAAATATAATGCTTTTGCCCTGGGATTATGTTGAGAGGGATTATGCCTGAAGGTTGAGACTCTGACTTATTAAGAAGTTGAAAGTTATGCAGAGATTGAAAAGAGGGAACCTACTTCTGGACGGGCTCCGGCAATTGCATAAGGAGTAATTTCTGCGGCCTGTACTGCCTGTTTAATCTGGGTTTGATAATTTTCGATAAGAGAATCGATTTGTTCTGGAGTTGTATTTTTTACCGCAGCAGGCTGTTTTCCACCTTTAATAGAACTCAGATGGTCAATTAAGGTGTTAAGGATTTGGATTTTACTGATAGAAACGCCGTTTTCGCCTTTTTTTGCTTTGTATCCCGAAATATGGTCAAAGTTCGAATAAATAAGTTTAGAAGGATTAACTGGAACGTACAATTTTCCGTGATTTGAGGATATACTGCTGTAATTAGGATTAACTGAAACTGCCATAACGCACTCCCGAAACTTATTTCTATAATAATTATCGGAAGTGCATATAAAAGGTTTAGAAGTTATTGATTATATCTCTGCTTTTTAAAGTCGGAATAGTGTTCTTCCAGTGTAGTGATTTTTTTACCAGGAACTGAATTAACACTGTCTTTGAGATAAGGAAGAACGACTTTTGCCTTAATCTGCTGCCAGCGGGCAGGCTTTTTTTCGGCAACCTTAAAAGTTCCTGTTTGAGGAATGTTTGTAAGGAGTGTCGTGTAGTAAACAGGTAGAATTCTTTCGTTAACTTCCCGTATTGCACTAAAGCCGTTGGCGATGCCAAAAGTGTTTACTTCAAGTTTATCGTTGTTTGTGTGTTCCAGAAGATTTTTTTGAGTTTCAACGCTGTAAAACCAGGAAATAAATTTGCTGGCACCGTTTACATTTTTTGCTTTTCTGGAAATTCCCATCATTATCATTTCGTCTTCTACAGGAACTAATCCGTCATTTTCAAGCCATCTAAAGTCAATTTTAGAAAGCTGTTCCTTAGAAAAACTAAATAGTTTGTCGCTGGTAGTAAAGGCCAGTAAGGAGCGGCCACTAATAACTCTTTTATCATCTGTAACAGAAAGGTATTTGTATACAAAGTCGTTTTCTGTCTGATTATCGGTATTGCTGTTTGTTATCCAGTTGTTAAGGTAGGCAATAGAAGAAGCAAGACCTTCCTTATTCCAGGTGAACTCGCCTTTTTTTCCTTCTTTAAAAGATGCTCCTTTTATTTTTGCAACTGTATATAAAAAATCATCGCTGCTCTGAGGTGCAAATCCGATATTTGTGTATCTTCCTCTCTTATCTTTTTTGTTGTATTCTGCACCGATTTTTTGCATCTCATCTAAAGAAATGGTGTAACTGTTAGAGATCAAACTTTTATTTTCGTTAGAAAAAATTAGAACCGGAAGATTAAAACTTACAGGAAGCAAATATTGGGTAAATCCTTTTTGTCCGGATTTAAGAAGTATTTTATAAAAAGAATTATGAGAGATAAATTTTCTGTCAAATAAAAAATCAATTGAGTGAAAGTTACTCGTAGTTTTTTCGTTTCTTAAAAGAGGCCCAATTACCAGGTCTGGGCAATCATCCTGATTTACAGGAGGAAGGGAGGCTGCCGGGTTTTCTTTGTAAACCAGGACAGCCTTTGATTTGTGCGTTTTGTTGTAGTATTCAACATAAGGCGCAAACTCACTGTTGCTGGTCCATATAACGATTCTGTCTTCTTTTCTGGTACAACCAGTTAAAATGCAAAAAAGACAGAGTAGGAGAACTGCAGACAGTGAATTTTTAATCTTATGCACGCTTCATTTCCTCTGCAGTATTATAGATTTCTGTATAAACCTTTTCGATAAGGTTTTCTTCTATACTACTGAATGCTACGCGCAAAGTCTGGGCATCGATTGAGATTGTACCGATGCCTTTTTCGTTAAGAAGTTTTACGCGTAATGCTTCTGCATCAAGACCAAGAGTTCTAAAACTCATAAAGTAGCCTGAGTTAAAAGGAAGAGCTTCTAGACCTGAGCATGTGTGAGTGTCAACGAACTTGCGAACAACCTTGTAACGACCTTCCAGAACCTTGCGGAATGCAGCTTTTTCTGCATCGTTATTTGCATCCTGGAAAGACTTAAGAATAAGAGTCTGAGAAGGTGTTGCTGCACAAGAAACTGATGAACGAATAACTCCCATCAATTTTTTTACAAGAGCGTCGTACTGAGCGTCTGTATAACCTTTACATCCAAAGGTTAAGAAACCGCATCTTAATCCCCATGCAAAGTCTTCTTTTGTAGGACCGTCAGCTTTTACTGCAAGAATATTTTCGTGTAAATCACAGATATGAGCAAATAAGCTTTCTGGTTCAATATTAGATTCGTAGTTTAATCCAAAGTAAGCATCATCACTGATTACAAGAACTTTTGCACCGCTTTCTGCAATTTCTTTAAGGATGCGGCAAAGTTCTTTTACTTCTGCGGTTGTTGGACTGTATCCGCTTGGGTTCTGAGGAAAGTTAAGAATGAGACGTACAGAACCGTATTTTTTTGCTTCGTCTTTAGCTGCCAGTTCGAGACCGGCGATATTAAATTTGCCGTCCTTAAACATATCAAACTGATGGAATTCAGAACCGCGGCGAGCTTCTGCAATTAAAACATAATTGTCCCAGCTAGGATTTGGAGCAAGCATAGGTTTGTTTTCGCCTACGAATAAGTCCATGATGTATGAAAGTCCTGCTGTAAGACCAGGTACAACTACTGGTAAAGATGTTTTTTTGTTAGCGAGAGATGGGTTTTTTGTGATCTGCTTCTGCTTCCATGCTTCGCGAATAGCCGGATTACCTGCTGTTGGAGCGTATGCAACTAATTCGCTTGAAGAAAGTTCTGGTGCCCATTTTTGAACAGAAGGGAGAATTGCCGGCTTTCCGTTGATAACAGTTGTACCGATTGTACCGTTGGCAACACTAGCTTTTTGCTTAGCCTCGCCACCCTGCGCAATGATTCCTTTTGGAAAGTAGATGCGCTTACCAAGATCAGAGAAAAGAGCTTCTGCTGATGTTCCTTTGAGTGATTCGTTTAATTCTTGTGCTAAAGGGTTTAACATGATAAAGTAAATTATTATAAATTGAGGGTTTAATGTCAATTAAAAATCGAAAAATGATGCATATTTATGCAAAAAGAGTTAGTAAAAATGGAAAAAAATAACATTAGTTCAACAGAATTAGAGAATTGTCGTAATTTAACTGAGAAATGTCGTGATGAAGCAAAAAAGAGACTTGTAGGACAGGAAAACTTAATAGAAGGAATTTTGACTGCTTTTGTAGCAGGTGGTCACGTATTGCTTGAAGGTGTCCCTGGACTTGCTAAAACACTTGCCGTAAAGACTTTTGCAGAAATAAGCGGTCTTGATTTTAAGCGTATCCAGTTTACTCCGGACTTGCTTCCTGCAGATGTAAGCGGAACTTTAATCTACGAACAGGCAAAAGGTTCTTTTAGTGTAAGAAAAGGTCCTGTATTTACAAATGTTGTCCTTGCTGATGAAATTAACCGTGCACCAGCAAAAGTGCAGTCAGCAATGCTTGAAGCAATGGAAGAAAAACAGGTAACCATCGGTGAAAATACTCATTCACTTCCAGATCCATTCTTTGTACTTGCTACTCAAAACCCAATTGAACTTGAGGGTACTTATAACCTTCCTGAAGCAGAGTTGGACCGTTTTTTAATTAAGTTAAACGTTGGATATCCTACAGCGGAAGAAGAAGTTAATATTCTTAAGACTGGAGGTCGTGCAGGACAGATTCCTGTAAAACAGATTCTTACAGCTTCAGACTTAAAGAAGTTTAGAGATCTTTGTAATGACATCACTTGTGACGAAAAGATTATTGAATATATTGTAAAAATCATTGCAGTTACTCGCCCTTCTAATAAAAAGAAGACAGAACACGATATTACCCGTTATATAACTTTTGGAGCATCTCCTCGCGCTGGTATTGCAATGTTACAGTGTGCAAAGGCAACTGCATTGTTAAACGGTCGTGCTTTTGTACTACCTGAAGATGTAAAGACTGTTGCTACAATGGTATTGCGTCATCGCATCGTTCTTTCTTACGAAGCAGCTGCTGACAGCATTACTGCAGATGAAATCATAGCTAAAATTCTAGACTTTATTCCAGTTCCGTAACGGCGCAAGCGAGGCAAATAGGCCCTCTTATAGCGATAGATTTATCGGCCTCGCTTTCCAATTTGCCTGGCAAATTGGCTAGGGCAATTGGGGTAGAGGCATTTTTTGTAGTGAAAGCTTTTACAGCCTCGCTTTCCAATTTTTTTACGAAAATTGGCGAGCTTAGATTAGGAGTTTGTATGCAACATTTGTTAGCTGGTTCTCGTGATTCTCTTTCTCAAAAAGCTGCTTATTTAAGGGTTGCTTCTGGTTGTCTTGCAGACAGTCTTAAGTCCGGCGGTTTTAGATCTATGTATCGCGGACAAGGTGTAGAATTCTGCGGTGTTCGTGAATACCTTAGAGGTGATGATGTACGCACTATAGACTGGAACGTAACAGCCCGCATGGGAAAACCTTTTGTAAAATTATTTGAAGAAGAACACGAATTACAGATTTTTTTAATTGTTGACCGTTCTGCTTCAATGTTTACAGGATCTAGAGGAAAATATAAATACGAAACCGCTGCCGAAATTGCGGCTTTGCTATCTCTGGCAGGCGAACAGAACGAAAGTCCTGTCGGAGCTGTTTTTTATGATGGAGAAATACATTTTTCCTGCATTCCTGAATATGGCCGAACCAGAACAATGCTTTTACTAAGCCGTCTCGACGAAATAAAACGACAGAAGAAAGGCTCTGTTTTAGATAATGCCATCAAGGGCGCCGTAGGAATGTTAAAACATCATTCTCTTGTTTTTATAATATCTGACTTTAGAACCACCGGCTGGGAAGAAGCCTTTAAGCAGCTTTCTCAAAAGCATGATATTGCGGCAATCAGAGTAACAGATCCATCTGATTCAGATATGCCGGAAGTTGGGACAGTTCCTTTTACCGATAGTGAAACTGGAGAAAGAATTGTTCTTCCAACTTCTTCTGCGTCTTTTAAATCAAGCTGGCTGGATGATTTTAGAAAGAGAACTAATAAACTGGAAAACTTTTTTAAGAGACACGGTGCAGGTTTTGTTTCTATTTCTACAGAAGAAGATCCTGTAAGAAGTCTTTCTAATTTCTTTAATTCCAGACATTTCGGAGGTTTTAGATGAAAACCTTCAAATTAAAAAAAGCAGTTTTTTCGTTGTTTATTCTTTTTTCGCTAAGTTTTGTTTTTGCACAGACAGAAATTAATCAGTTTGTTATCCCAAAGAGAATTTTTGTGGGTGATACAGCAGAACTAAATTTTATGTTTCGCTCTAATGTAGATTTTTTTAAGGACGAAGCAGATATTGATGAAAAGACTCTTGATCTTACTAAATTTCCATATTCTACAGATACAGACTCTTTTACCATCAAGAAGGCCATTATCAAAAGAAATGGTCCGATGTACACCGTAGTTTTGACCTTTGTTCCATGGAAGCCAGGTCTCCTTGATTTTGGCCAGATTGATCTTTTAGGGGCAATCTATGGTACTAAGCCAACCGTTCCGTTTAATATAGACCCTTCTCCTGTAGAAATTGCTTCTATTTTGCCTAAGGGTGAAGATACTGTTTTGCGCTCAGTTGTTCCGCCTCTTCTGGCTCCTGGAACAATATATGTGATTTATGGGTGTATTGTTTTAATAATTTTACTAATCGTATTAGGAATTATGCTTTTTGCAAAAAGACATCAGATTGCCCTTAATTACAAAAAACACAGAACTTTACGAAATTATGCACGAAATGCACGTAAGGCCCTTAAACAGATAAGAAAGCTTGAAAAGAATCAGGAAAAACTTCAGGACGATTCCTTTTGTTTTGCTATCCAGCAGATTTTTAGAGTGTACCTTACAGAGCGCTTTGGAATCAATTTCTTGCCTCTTGCAACAAGCCAGTTGATTCAAGCTGTAAGTCAGGCTACTGGAGATTTCTTTAGCGATACAAAACTTGAACAACTTGAAATTCTACATTCGATTTTTATTCGATCTGATTATATAAGGTTTGCTCATCAGGGAACTCTTCACAAAGGGGAGAGAGGCGAACTTATTTCAAAGTCAAATACTGTAATTCAAGTATTAGAGTCATCAGAAGGAGAGAATCATGCCTGAGTTTCATTATCCAGCTGCATTTTTATTACTCTTGTTTATTCCTCTGCTTTTTATTTTTAGAAAACTTGGTTTTTTTTCAAGAATTTCTCTCGTTACCACCTTTTCTAACTGGAACGGAAAATCCTTTGTCTGGAATAAAAAAGTTAGAAATTTTATTTCTATCTTTTCTTATACGCTAACATTAACAGCCTATATTCTTGCAGTTGTTGCTATTGCAGATCCTGTAATTTATAAACAGGAACGCATTTATACCAGCCGCGGAACAGATATCATGTTCGTTTTAGATAATAGTCCTTCCATGGCGGCTAAGGATATGGCCAGCGGAACCAGATTTGAAGTTGCAAAGAATGCAATTAAAGAACTTGTAGAAACTAATTCCGGGGCTACTTTTGGAATCGTTTCTATGGGAGAAGAAGCTGCAATCACAGTTCCTCCAACTAGTGACCATAAAATCTTTCTGGAACGGCTTGATTCAATTCGTATCGGAACTTTGGGGGATGGAACCGCAATTGGAACCGGGCTTTCCACCGCAGTTTTTCATCTTTCAACTTCTTCTGCGCCTAAAAAATGTATTGTTTTGATTACTGATGGAGAAAACAACGCGGGAGCCATTCATCCAGAAACCGCAAGCGAACTTGCCTCCCGCAATAATATCACAGTCTACGCTTTAGGAATCGGAACCAGTGGCTCTGTTCCTCTGGAATACGTGGACCCAAAAACAGGAAAAAATTATTCAGGTTTCTTAAACTCCACCTTTGATGTTAGTTCCTTGCGGCAGATTGCTCAGGTGGGCGGCGGAAGATTTTTTGAAATTCAATCATTGAATGACCTCTCTCTTGCGCTTACTGTAATTACTAAAAATCAGAACGTTGTTCAAACTTATCACTCAAAAACAACTTCTTACGAAATTTACGATATTTTGATTTTTATTTCCGGACTGCTTTTTGTTGCTTCCTGGATAATCAGACGAATCTATTTGCAGGAGTTAATATAGAATGAACTTTACTTGCGAACGCCCAAATGCGTTGTGGGCTTTAATATTATTAATTCCGGCTATTATAGTTTGTGTCTATCGATACAAAAAAATAATGAAGCATTTCAGCCTGTATGTGTTAAAGGATACAGATTCATCTGCTACTAAGAGAATGAAAAAGTTTCCTGTTACGCTTTTGCTCCGTACGATTTTTAGAAGTATTGCGTGGGTAATGCTTGTATTAGCATATGCCGGTTTTTCGTGGGGTACATATCTTGAGCCTGTAGAAAAATCAGGAACGGCAGTTTCCATGGTGTTTGATATTTCTTACAGTATGGAAGCTGATGATGGTCCTGGTGGACTTACTCGTCTTAAATCTGCTGAAAATTATGCTTCCATGCTGCTTTCACATATGCCAAATTCCAGCGTTTCGGCAGTTGTTGCAAAAGGAGACGGACAGCTTTTGATTCCATTAACAGATGACAAAGTTGTAGTAGAGACTTTGCTGGAATCTCTTTCACCTTCACTTATGACTAGTGGTGGCTCAAGTCTCGGAAAAGGAATCCGCGCAGCACTCAAGTCGTTCCCTGCAAATTCTGCATTTAAAAATACTATCTGGGTTTTTACCGATGGCGACGAAACTGATGGGCAGTTAGAAGGAGCCTTGATTGAGTGTGTAAAAGCCGGTGTTTCAGTGTTTTTAATTGGTTTTGGAACAGAGCGTGAAACTCCTGTTCTTGCAGGGGATGGTAAAACAACTGTTAATACAGCTCTGCGTTCTGCAAAAATGAAAAAGGCATGTGATGTCGCAATGGAAAAAAATATAGCTCACCTCATAAGTGATACTAAAATTGAATATATCGATGCGACAGAAGCAGGATCTGCACTTTCGTTGCTTGAACCGCTTAAAAATGCTGATTCAAATGCAAAACAGGGAGAGCCAGATGCTTCTGTAACTTACGAATTAAAACCAGTTCAGCGTTATGCACTGTTCCTTGGGATTGCTTTCTTCTTTTACATTTTAGGGTATATAGTTACAGAACTGGATGTTTGGTCAATTAATAACCGCATGCATAAGGCTGCTTTGACAGGAATCGTTTTAACTACATTATTTACTTCCTGTAACGCAAGGTTTGAAGGATCTAAACGGATTTTAGAAAGTTCCTGGTCCTGGTATCAAAAAAAATATAATACTGCAATTGCTGGTTATTTGCAGACTGCATACGAAGCTCAAAATAACCAGGATAAAATTTTGGAACAGTATGCGGTGTATAATCTTGCGGTAAGCTATCTGATGAAAAACGAGAACGAAGCAGCCATGGAACGCTTTAATTCTATTACTGAAGATGCTCCTATACCGGTTTTATACTCTGTTTATTACAATAAAGGTGTAATTTATTACAGATCAGGAGATTACGAGGAAGCCAGTAAAAACTTTAGAAAAGCTCTATCTCTGGATGGAAGTAAACTGGATGCAAAAATCAATCTTGAGCTTTCTCTTATAAATGAAGAAAAAGAATCAAAAGCAAGGGATAGTGCGATAAATCAGGTTAGCCAGGGCAATAGTCCTGATGCAATGAAGAATGCCGTATTTGAAAGAATTAGGGAGTATGATAAAAAACAATGGAAAAGCAGCGAAAAATCAGAAACAACAAATTCAGCGCAAGATTTCTAGTTTATTTTTTTAGTATAGTTTTGTTTTGCGTTATTCATATACCATCTTATGCTCAAAGGCTGACATATTCTATGATAATGGATTTGTCTGTACATACAGTTAATGAAAAAAACTTCAGCAACTCGGATGTTGCTTTTGAGTTAAAGATTCCATATGTAAAATCTGATGTTGTTCAGGCTCAGATTCCAGATCTTCCTTCTGGTGTAAACTTTGTTTCTCTAAGGCGATCAGAATATTCTGATACTACGTCTGGTACCAAAATAGAACTATGGCTCAATTTTTCTGATTCCGGTCGCTACAATTTGCGCTATATGCGAGTTTTTATCAATAACAGAGCATATAATATTCCTTTTGAACCTGTAATAATTTCAGACAATCCAAGAAATATGCTTCCGCAACTTGTTGTTACCTTTGATAATGGCGTTGAATTTGTTCAGCAGCATAGAGGAAAACCTCAGAATAAGCCTGCCTTTGTTGCCCACACAGGTGATGTTTTTAATTTTACAGTTTCTCTTCAGTACGCTGTACAGATAATTTCATATAACTGGAGTGTTCCTAAAAATGCTTTGTTTTTAGAAAAGGAACGCTATGAGATAACAAAGGGAACCATTCGAAGTTCCGTTTTTTCAGAAGATACTATTCCAGTTGCTTCTTTTGAATGGGAACCGCTTTTAACCGGTAATCTTTATCTTCCGGATTTAAAGATTATTGCAACATCTTACAACGGAACTCGTGTTGAACTTGGTCTGGAAGATGCATATATTCAGGTATTAGAAGGTAAAAATTCCGTTAAGAGAACAGAATCATACGAAGATTTGTTTGCTTATGCATTTACTAAGAACCAGAAAAAACAGACAAAACTTACAAAAAATGTAGTCAGTGCAAGAGCATGTGATACGATTGCTCAATTGAGACGTCAGGAGCGAAATTCTCTTCCATTTGGACATATTTATAAGCAGCGTAAAAATGCGGAAGCAAGAGTTGGAATTACTGAATCACAAAATGAACCTACAAAATATACTTTGTGGTTCTGTCTGGCGCTAATGGTGTTATGTATCATTTTACTTGTAATTTCCATTGTTATAAAAAAACTCCCGGGAATATTAATTTTTTCTGCATTATCTGTTTTGCTTCTTGTTTTCAGTATTATTCAGTTGGGGCGTTTGTCGGCAACATATGGTATTTTTATAGGCGGAAATATTAGTCCGATTCCAGAAGAGCAGGTAGATGCTGTTGTTTCGATAGAGAGCGGAAAAAGAGTAAAAATTGCTCAGACAGCAGGCGACTGGGTTTATGTAGAATATGGTTCTACAGGCGGATGGGCAAAAGAGAATAATATTTACCTTATTAAAAAGTAGGAATGCTATGGATTTTGGTGAAATTTTAGATAAGTGGGATAAACTTCAGAAGGAGCAGGCTAAAAAACAAAAAGAAAGTGGAAAAAATCAGGTTTCACATAAAAAAGCAAATGCTCCAACTCCAGAAGAAAAAGCTCTTAAACAGCAGTCTATGGGGTATGATTATATAAAAGAACGCGAAAATAAAATTAATCCCATAGAAAGCTGGCTCAGAATGTATGGGACCATCGATAAGGATAAGCTTGCGGAGCAGGAAGAATCCAGAAATAAATATAAAAGTCGCTCTTCTCTCGTAGAAATGAAATGTGAGGCCCGTATTGATTTACATGGATTGAAACGAGAAGAAGCCTGGCAGCGTTTAGAAAGCTTTGTAACAGAATGCGACTGTAAAGGTTTGAAAAAAATCCTTATTGTGCATGGTAAGGGCCTGCATACTCACGGAACTGATCCTGTTCTCGGAGAAATGGTTCGAAAATTTATTGAACAGGATAAGCGCTTAGGAACAAGCGGCCATCCCGATTATAATATGGGTGGCAAAGGTGCTACCTGGGTTATATTAAAAAACAATATTTTTAAATGATTTTTCTTGTAACTTAGAAAGATAATTGTTAGTTTAAAGTATAGATATAGGAAAACGACATTGAAAGATTATTACGAAATTTTGGGCTTGCAAAAAAATGCATCCGAAGAAGAAATAAAAAAAGCATATAGAAAACTCGCATTTAAGTATCATCCAGATAGAAATCAGGGGGATGCTGCCGCAGAAGAAACATTTAAGCAGATTACTCAGGCATATGATGTTCTAAGTGATCCAGCTAAAAAAGCAAACTATGACAGATATGGTTCTAATGAATATGCAGATGCATATGCACAGAATCAAAACGCTTATGAATATCAATACTACACTCGTGCAAACAGTAACTATCAGGGTAACCCTTTTGCTGATGAAGATACATTCTGGCAGTGGTTTAACAATGCTTCTTATCAAAATGATAATCAGAACAAACAATATGATTATCAGGAATATAATAATTACAGTAAAAAAATGACAAAGGGTTCGCTGATTGCTTCTATGCTTTCAAATGTATTGTGGGCAATTTTGGGATTTTTTGTTATGCAATTTGGATTTAGAACATTTCTTTTTGTATTGCCGGCATTAATTATCGGCTTAGGTATGATTGGTAAGGGAATTGCCGGAGCAGTAAGAGCTCTCCGGCTGTTGATTGCTAGCGTTGGCGGAAAATAATACGGCCTTTATCTAGGTCGTAAGGTGAAAGAGCAACTTTTACACTGTCGCCTGGAACGATACGAATGTAATGCTTTCGCATTTTTCCTGAAAGATGAGCCATAATCATATGACCATTCTGCAGTTCTACACGGAACATTGT
Source organism: uncultured Spirochaetaceae bacterium (assembly GCA_902797305.1). GTDB lineage: Bacteria > Spirochaetota > Spirochaetia > Treponematales > Treponemataceae > Treponema_D. The sequence continues at coordinate 11,681 of CADBSK010000114.1, forward strand.
GTTAGGCAATGCTTCTTTTACGATACCTTCAACTTCAATAGCTTCTTCTTTAGCCACGATTCCTCCAAAAGATTGTGTATTTTTACTAAAAAAAAGTTGTATTTTTAGAATTATATACTATTATAGTATGTACAAAATAAAAAAAGTTGTCAACAAAACATCTAATTGTTGGCAGTGGGAGACACCGTATGGATGATAAATTTGTCGCAGATGTAAAAGAAAAATTGCTTGCTCAGAGAGCTACCATCCTGGCTGCACTTGAAAATCAAACAACTGATTTAAGAAACCTTGTAAAGCCTATTGAATCTGGAGACGAAGCTGATGTTGCTTCTGATGTAGTTGACCGTCAGCTGTTAAATTCTCTTGGAGCACAAGATCAGCAGAGACTTACTCTTATTGATAATGCGCTTGAAAGAATTCGTCTTGGAAAATATGGAATCTGTCTTGCCTGTGGAAAAGAAATTCCTCAGGCTCGTCTTGAAGCTTTGCCTTATGCCTTTATGTGTGTAAATTGTGCAAGTGCTGAAGAACGCCGTCACAGATAAATTTTTTCAAACTTTGGCGTACCGTCCCTATCAAGGTACGCCAGTTCTGTATATCCGGCTTTACAAGCGATTTGGATTGCGCGCTCAAAGGCACAGTCAATGTCAGGTGCGTTATGACAATCGCTGGATAAAGTTACTGGAACCTTGTATTCATGTAAGAGTTCTAAAAATTGTAAGGCCGGGTATACATCGTCCATTTTCTTTCTTGCGATTGCACCTGTGTTGATTTCTGCAATGACACCAGCTTTTGCAATTGCCTTTGCAGTACACTTTAATTCCTTTCTATACCAGATTTCTTTTTCAGTGAACATTTTGAGTGTTTCATTATTTTTACGAATCAAATCCGGATGTCCGATGATTTCAAAATTCGGCGTTTTAAGCATTTCTCTTTGTGCAAGAAAGTACTCACAGGTTAATTTTTTATAGTCACCGTTAAAATATTTTTCTGTATTTTCTTTTAGTTGTGCTGCACTATCATCAACTGCAAAAGTAAAGTCTTTATTGTAAATAAAATGAACCGAACCAATTAAAAAATCAGGGTTAAATTTTTTGTATAATTCTTTGTTCGGGCTTGTTAATCCTTTTATGTAGTCCGCTTCAAAACCGCATAAAATGGTGATTTTATCCCTGTATTTTTCTTTTAGAGTGTTTACTTCTGTAACATATTCGTTGATTTTATTTACAGGAATATGCCATGAACTTGAATATGGGTACATAGCATGGCCTGAAAAGCCCAGTATGGAAAAACCTTTATCAATTGCTGAAAGAACCATTTCTTCCAGGGTGTTTTTACCGTCACAGTATAAAGAATGGGTGTGGTAGTTTGTTTTAATCATCGGATACCTCAATTCTGTGTTGCCATTTTTGTGTTTCTATAATAAAAAAATCAAATTGAGAAGAAAAGTCTTTAACCGTTTTTTCTACGGTGAAAATATCATTTTTCTTTGTGGCAGAACTCATTTCTGAAGCTATATTTGCAAGTTTGTTTGCAGAAATTGATGCAGAGCTACCTTTTAAGGTATGCGCTATACGGTGTAATTCTTCAAAATCCTTTACCTCTATAAGAGTTATTGTATCGTGCAAAAAGCCTTTGGTTTGGGTGATAAAATCTTCAAGAATCTGTTTTCCCAGCTCAAGATTGTGACCGATAGTATCTTCAAAATCTGCTGAATCCCATAATTCTTTTTCTGTTACGAGGGAAGAATCTATTTTGGTCAATTGGAGTGCGGCCGGCAGGCTTATAACGACTTTCCATTTTTCAAGGAGGGATTTTACATTGTCTCGCTTAAACGGCTTTACAAGAATGTCGTTCATACCGATTTTTATATATTCATTAAAATTTTCAGGCGCATTGTTTGCGGTGCAGGCGATAACCATGCCTTTAAAACCTTGATTTCTGAGGGCTATGGTTGCATCTATACCACTCATTGTTGGCATCTGAATATCCATAAAAATAATTTGAATTTCCGGATGTTCCATAAAGGCTTTTATCGATTCCTGTCCGTTTTCCGCTTCCAGAACATTCGCCTGGAATTTTTTCAGGAATTCTACAAGAATTTTTCGGTTTACAGGATGGTCGTCAACAACAAGAATATTAAGATCTTTTGCAACTTCAGAATCATCTTTTTGGATGTTTTTTTGTCCCTGTTCATTTCCCTGAAGCTTATCCAGCATTTTTAATGATGGAATAGAACCGTTTGTTTCTACTAACAGGGAATCAAGCTTAGATATACTAACAGGTTTATAAAGATAGCCGGAAAACCAGTCCAGACTCTTCATTTTTGCATCTCGTCCCATCTGTCCTTCTGGAACAAGCATATATAGTTTTGTGTTTTTTAAGTTTTTTTCATTTTTTATGTCATATGCCAAATGCCAGCCTTCGGACATAGGCATAATCATATCGATAAAAACTATGTCAAAGGGAGAGCCTATTTTTTCTGCGTAGGACAACATTAAAAATGCATCTTTTGGGTTTGTTGCATGCTGTATGTATTGAAGTCCGATATAATTTAACTGGTTCTGAAGGCTTTTAATTGTCAGTATACTGTCGTCAACGATAAGTATTTTGGTTGTTGCAGGTACAGGAAGTGTGTAAGTTTCTTTTCTTGGTTCGCAGATAGGGCTATATGGAATAGTAAACCAGAATTTTGATCCTCCGTATGGATTTGGATTAAACCCGATTTTACCGTTCATATTAGAGACTAAGCCCTTGCAGATTGTTAGTCCTAAGCCTGTGCCTCCATATTTTCTGCTGTAGTCTGCATCGGCTTGAAAGAATGTTTCAAAAATTTGCTCTCTTTTGTTTTCGGCAACACCGATTCCAGAATCAGTAACCTGAAAAAGAAGATTGTTATCCTGTAAAGATAATTCTATGTGAATGTATCCGTGCTCGGTAAACTTAACAGCATTTTTTAAAAGATTTATAAGCACCTGTTGAATTCTGAGGGGGTCGCCCATTACAAGATTAGAAATGGAATAATCTATATCACTTACAATTTCAAGTTTCTTTGTAAAACTTTCCAGGCTTATGAGATGAACAACATTCTCTACAAGCGTTTTTACATCAAAAGGAATGTTTTCCAGCTGCAGTTTGTCTGACTTAATTTTGGAATAATCAAGTAAGTCATTAACAAGATTTAGAAGAACAGAGGCACCATAGCGAATCTGTCTTACATATTCCGTTTGTTCTACATTTAAATTGGTGTCAGACAATAAATCCAGGGTACCGATTATAGTTTGAACTGGGGTACGGATTTCGTGTACTGCGTTAGAGAAAAAAAGATCTGCCTTATTGTTGTGCATTTATAAGTTCCAAAGCCTTTTGTACAATGTTTTCAGGCTTTTGAGGTTTTACAAGGAACTGTTTTGCCCCTAATGCAAGACATTGAACAACAAGTTCTCTTCTCATAGCTTGAGAGTAAATGATGATAGGTGGTTTTTTCTGCATTCCCTGGAGACGTTTTAATGTATCAAAGCCCGAAAGGCCAGGCATCAAGATATCGAGGATAATAATATTGTACTGTTTTTTGTTGATTGAACTAAGAAACTCAATTCCATTGTTGTAAACATCGCATTCAAAATGAGCCGAAAAGAATGCCGCTGCCAAAAGTTTTTGTGTAATCTGATCATCGTCAACAATTGCGACCTTAAAGAGGTTACCTTGCATTGAGTTTGATTGTTGTGATGTTGTCTGAGGGGTGGGCGAAACTGGTTCATCGGATTTGATACCTTTTGTATCAGAACTGAACCTCATTTCCATTGTGCTTGTATCTGTTTCTGTGTTAGTTAAAATATTATCTGTAATTAAATCTGAAACACGGCTTGTGTTATTGCTTTCTACTAGAGAAGTGAGAACCTGAGAAATATCTGTAACAACTTCGATTCCGTCGTATTGACTGTGTCCATCGATTAAATCGCGGGTAAAGGAACTTAACGAAAGGACTTTTACATTTTTTGTATGAACCTTTGGGGCTGCGAGAATGTTATCAAACAGAAGTTCAAGGTTTAAGCCGTCAACAAAGGTCAGTTCAAGACCTGTCATCATTACGACGATCTTTGGATTATCCAGTTTATCGTTTTGAATGAGCTCTGTAAGGTTGTATTTTAATAAAGTAAGTTTTTCTCTGTTAAGTCCTCGTGCAATTTCGATAAATACGATGTTACCGTTACGGTGAATATCCAGAACGCAAGGTGTGCTGTCGATACTAAAGTTTGTCTTTAGAATTGTTCCCATTGATTCAAAAAATACATCAAATTTAATGGGCTTAACAAAATATTTTACGATTCCCAGGTGAGCAAAAGTTGCAAGGTTGTTTCTGTCCATAAAAGGACCTGTTGCAATTATAGGAATTCGACCTGCATTAGGATCTTTGTGAATGTCTTGAATGACAGAAGTAAAATATTCAATGTCTTCTGTTTCGTCGATATTCATAATAACTAAGTCAGGAAGGATAGATATCATTTTTGTAATGGCGTCTCTCTTTTCCTGAATATAAGTGATTTCTATCTTTTCTTCTGAAAGTTTATCTTTGATAAACTCGCGGAACATGGGAGGCGTATCGACAATCAAAACATGTTTCATATATTTATTTTATACATATTTAACTGACTTCGCAAGAGATGTTTTTTTATACATATTTAGAAAATAAGTGATATAATGTATCGTGAGGTTTGTTATGAAATGCATTGTATTTTTGGCAGATGGTTTTGAAGAAATAGAAGCATTAACGCCTGTTGATTATTTACGTCGAGCTGGGCAGGAAGTATATACAGTTGCAGTACCAAGTAAGACTATGAATGATCCCTATATTGTTATAGGTTCTCATAAAATACCAGTAATCGCAGACTTGTCGATGGAAGAATTTAAGGAACAGTTTTCTGATGAAATTGCTGACCTTGTTTTTTGTCCTGGTGGAATGGTTGGCTCTCAAAATCTTGCCCTAAGCAAAGAAGTTGGTGACTACGTAAAGAAAGCAAATAACAGTAAAAAAATCATTGCTGCAATCTGCGCGGCTCCAGCTGTTGTTTTTGCAAAGCTGGGAGTGCTTCAGGGCAGAAACTGGACCTGTTATCCAAACATGGAGCAGGATACTGCACAATATGTTGGCGACATGGCATTGACGGAAAAACTGATGAAAAATAGTACTCATCACAGAAATGTGCCGTTTGTTACAGATGGAAATGTTGTAACAGGTAGAGGAGCCGGTGCTGCAGAAGAGTTTGCTATGGAACTGGTACGTTTAACAGCAGGAGAGGAAACTCAATTAAAAGTAAAAGCCGCTACTGTACAACGGTAAAGAGGTATATATGTTCAAATCGATTAAAGCAAAATTAATTTTACTGTATTTATTTCTGATTGCAGTCGTTATCACAGTAGTAGCAACTGTAGCTGCCGTTGAGGTTACAAAGGTAGCAAGTGTTATGGCTGAGAATCAGGGTGTTCCTGTTGTAACAAATGTTTCTAAAAATATCGATGGAGATGCCTTTGAAGCGTTTGTAAAACATATGGATGATACTGACGAGTACTATCAGGAAACCTATGACTGGCTTTATGATATTAAACAGTATGTTGGTTGTGCATATCTTTTTACAATGGCAAAGATTGGTAATGATTATGTTTATGTAATTGATGGCAGTTCAACCCCAGACGATACTGATAATTTTAGTGCTTGCGGTGAAAAAGAAGATGTTTCCAGCTGGGGTAAAGAGGTTTCTTTAACAATGGCAGATGGAAAAACCCGTACAACTTCAATTGAGTTGCAGGAAGGCTGGGGGTACACAATCAGTGCTTACACGGGAATTAAAAATTCTCGAGGAGATGTTGTAGGTTTTGTTGGTTGTGACTTTGCCGTAAATGAGGCTGTAAAAGCTGCTAATGGAACAACAGTTAAGATTATATTAATTTGTATTGTTCTTGCATCAGTTGGAGCTTTCGTTCTTTTCCTGGTTATGAAAAAGATTTTCTCTGCAATGGATGTTATTTCAGACTCTATGGAAAATATTTCGAATGGAAAGGCGGATTTGTCTGCTCAAATACCTGAAAAAGGTAGTTCAGAACTTGTAAAACTTGCTAAAAACTGTAATGGCGTAATCAATAATCTTTCTTCAATGGTTGAAGAGCTTAGAAGCAACTCTGACGTTCTTACTCAAACTGGTGGTGAATTAATAGATAAGATGACTAAGCATGTAGATTCTATTACTACAAGTTTGGATAATGTCGTAAAAATTGATAATAGTATTAATGTTCAGTCAGAAAAAGTTGAACAAATCTCAGGAAGCGTAACCTCTGTTGAACTTGAACTCAATGGACTTGAACAAAAGATTACTGAACAGTATAGCGCGATTCAGACTGCAAGTACTGCTATTGAAGAAATTTCTGCAAATATTCAGTCTGTTTCTCTTGCAATGGACAAAATCAGCGATGAATATAAAGAACTTGTGGGAGAAAGCGAGAGAGGCCTGGTAACTCAAAAGAATGTTGCCAGTCAGGTAGAAACAATCGTTGAACAGAGTCATAACTTGAATCTCGCAAACCAGGCAATCGCTCAGATTGCAAGTCAGACAAACCTTCTTGCTATGAATGCTGCAATTGAGGCAGCTCATGCTGGTGAAGCTGGTAAAGGTTTTGGTGTTGTTGCTGATGAAATTCGTAAACTTGCAGAAACATCTGCCCGTCAGTCAAATGAAATTAAAACACTTCTGGAACATGTAACTTCCTCAATTCAAGGTATTGTAGATGCATCTGATACATCTTCAAAATCTTTTGAACAGATGGGTAATAAGATTAAAGAGATTGATTTCCATATGAAAGAGATTCAGAATGGTATGCAGGAAGAAAAGGCTGCCGCTGGTAATATTCTTTCTAATGTAAAGGTTATTAACGAAGTAACACAGCATATGACTGATGCTTCTAAATCAATGAAGAGTCAGAGTGATAACTTGTTTACACAAATCGATGAGTTAAAATCTGTTGCCTATGAAACACATACTCAGTCAATGAGTATTAGAATGGAAATGAATGAAATGAAACAGGCTGCAAAGTTTGCACTTCATTCTTCTGAGGAAAACAAAAAAGCAACAGATAATGTTGTAGGACTTGTTGAAGGATTTAAGCTGGGTACTGAAAACAAAAAAAGTGAAGAAACAGTTTCTACTGTGGAATCTGTCTTAGAAGAAGTTGATAATTCATCTAGATTATCGAGTATTTAGAAAATAAACAAAAAGGGGTTGTCTAATAAGTTCATCGACTGCGGTCATTGAGCTTGTCGAAATCTGTATATGGTGGTTTCGACAGGCTCAACCACCACACGTACTTCTTTTTAGACAGCCCCTTTTTTTATCTTAAACAGTACTTAAATTAAAAAACTATTTTACGATAATATTTTTTAATTCAGGATTCTTTTCAATTTCTTTCTGAAGAGCGGCTTCTCTTGCCTTGTTTACATAGTCCTTTGACTGGAAACTATAGGTAAATTTTGTATGTACATCGTAAGTTCCCTTCATAAGAGCAAAGGCATCTTCTGTCATAACGAGTTCCTCGTCAGTAGGAATAACAAAAATCTTTACCTTTGAATCATCTGCACTAATGATTGTTTCTCCGTTTGAGGTATTTGAAAGTGCGTTTTTATGTTCGTCAAGTTTGATACCCATTACTTCAAGGTTTTCGGTAGCAAGACTACGAATTTTTGGAGAGTGTTCTCCAACTCCTGCAGTAAAGATTACTGCGTCAACTTTTCCGAGGGCAGCCACATAAGAACCGATTGTCTTTTTGATGCGGTATCCTTCCATTTCTTGGCCAAGCTTGCAGAGAGGATCTCCTTCTTCTGCACCTTTCTGAATGTCACGGCGGTCTGTGTATTTACCAGTAATACCTAAAAGTCCTGATTTTTTGTTTAAAGCTCTGTCCATTTCATCAGCGCTCATACCAGTTTTACGCATAATGTAGAAAGGAAGGGCAGGGTCCAGGTCTCCTGAACGAGTTCCCATAACGAGGCCTTCGAGAGGGGTAATACCCATTGTTGTATCGTAACAAACACCGTTTTTAACAGCGCAGCAAGAAGCTCCGTTACCGATATGGCAGATAATAAGATTTGTGTCTTTTGGATCTTTGTTCAAAAGGGCTGCAGCACGTTTTGCAGTGTAAAGGAAAGAAGTTCCATGGAAACCGTATTTGCGTGCAGCATATTTTGTGTACCATTCCCTTGGAATTGCATACATAAATGAACTTTCTGGCATTGTCTGATGCCATGCTGTATCCATAACAGCTGCGTGAGGAACATTTGGTAATACTTTCTGAGCTGCTTCAATTCCCATAATGTTTGCAGGCATGTGTAAAGGTCCCAGATCGATTACAGAGCGGAATGTGTCCAGTACTTCTGGAGTTACAAGTACCGATTTTGTAAATTTATCTCCACCGTGAAGAACTCTGTGGCCTACGGCACCAATTACGTTCATGTCGGAGATAACTCCAACTTCTTTATCTGTGATTTCTTTTAAAATAAGTTCGATTGCTTCTTTGTGGGTTGGACAAGGGCTTTCAAATTCTGTCTTGTTTCCTTTTGCTTTATGTGTAATGCAAGAACCTTTTTCGCCGATTCTTTCTACAACTCCGTTTGCAAGAACGGCTTTGTTGTCCCAGTCATAAACCTGGTATTTAGCAGATGAAGATCCGCAGTTGAGTGTTAGAATAACCATAAAATTTGTCCTTAAATAATGATTTCTCTTGTATTATAAAACTGATAAATATAAAGTTCAATTATTTAGCTTATCAGGGCAACCGCATTATAAACTGTTCTGCCTGCAAAAATGGCTCCCAGTCGCAAAAACGGCTTATCAAAACCGCAAACTAGTTTGCTACACTCGTTTTGTGCTTGTAATTATATACATTCGCCGCTCACGCGGCAGCACAAAACGAGTGTTTTTGTAAGCCAGTTTGCTCCTTCGCGCC
>CADBSK010000115.1 GCA_902797305.1 uncultured Spirochaetaceae bacterium
AAACTGTCTTAAAATTCCAATTGAATTATCATTTAAACCAACGACAGAAGAGATAATATCATTTTCTTTTTCATACTGTTCATTTTTTATTTCTTCTTGAACACCAAAATTCATTTCACGTAACCAAAGATTTAATTTTTGTGAGAGCATAAAAATTTCATATTTTTTGGGTACACGAGATTTACTTGCCTCTTCTGGTTTTGCAAAATATACTTTATCATTATCTTCCTGAATAAACCATTTTGCATTTTTAAGAGAACAGACTATTTGTGATGGATATTTTACTGGTGGATGTCTTTGGGCAGGTGTATAAACACATTTAATAAAATTATTTCCGTAATTTATTAATGAAGAAACAATTAATTCAAAAACAGCTTCATTTATAGGTCTATTTAGAAATTCATCAAAATATAGTATTTTATAATCAAAATTTGTTTTATTTCTGTTACCCGCATTAAAAGTACTTGATTCAAAATTATCAGCTATTTCATCCCAATTTGGATTTTCCCAACAATCAGCATGATAAACAGGTATATTATCCTTGCAACCTAGTTTTACAAGAAAGATATAGAAATTATCTAGTTCTTTTTCATCATCAAACAGCTTTTTATATTCTGGATTCAATTTATAAACTGGACCTTGTACCTTAGTATTATAAAAATCAAAATAAATAGAAATGTTTTTTACTGTATCAAACATAAAAGAAACATCATTAAGAATTTCTTCTGGAATATAAAAATTTTCAGGAATTGCCCATTTACCAGTTTCAGACATAAGAATTTTATATTTTTTCAAAGTTTCTATAATAGTTTTATCCTGTTTATATAAATCAAAAAATATCTTTATATCTTCAATTTTTTTATCATCTTTTTTATTAAACTTAGAACATATTGCCGTAACTAAATCTGATAGTCCAAATTCTTGTATGTCGAAATATCTGCTTAAAAAATACCTGTTATCGGCATCTGTATATTTTTTATCAAAACAATCTTTGTTTACACAATGTATTGGATATTCATTATTTTCAAAAATGGAATTAGATAAATAACATTCATTAAATGGATATAATTTATTATCATCACAAAAGCAGAGTGGGATAGAATTTTTATCATAAAAGAAAGGTAAATCAGAAATATATGACCAATTTGTGTGCATAATAGAATATAATTTTGCAAACCATTTTGCTCCACGCTCTTCAAGAGATTTCTTAAATAAAATAAATTCATCTTCTTTATCATTTAATAAATTCACATAACTATTTAAAAAATCAGCAGATGTATAATCATAAATTTTTAGGGATTTTAGAAAATTATAATCTCTTTGATTCTTTTGATTAGGATTCTTTATCCAGAATGATTTTTGATTTGAATTATTAAGGATAGATAAATCTTGATCTGAAATTAATTCTTGTAGTTGCCGAGAGCCCATATATTTATTACGTGGTTCCTGATAAGAATCATCTGCCATTAAAACATATGGATTATTCAAAAAAAGATTTTGAACTTTTGATCTGATGATAAGATATTTACCAAGATCATCATCATCCTTTTCATTTGGAAGAGTTTTATATAAATCTAAATTAATAAGTTTTTCTTGCTTTAATTCTTTCATTGATTCACAAAGAAGAGTTCCTATTTCTTCGATTACCTTTGTATTAGCAGCATCATCTCTTAATTTTTCTCTATCAATAGTTAATGCAAAAGGGGCATGAATATGGAAACAGAATTTTTTTTCTTCTTTTTCACACGGAAAATATGCAAATATTTTACCTGCAGGAATTGTTGTATTTTTCTTAAATATAGGGATTATTTTCCATTTATTATCATCTTTAGAACATAACATTTTAAATGCAATAGCAATTGTTATATTTTGTAATTCATTGTTTTCATTTAAAACTGTAATTTGTTTAAAGAAACGTTTATAAAATAATGCATTTTTTTCTTTTTCAACTTCACCATTATTTGACATAATTCTCTGAAGTCTGCAAACATTTTCGGGACATGAATTATCTTTATAAGAATCTTCACGTGTTATTGTTATTTTTCTATTTTCATAAATACAATTAATTTCAACTATATTTCTTAAAAATAAAAGAACCGTAGCTCTTAAAGCTTCAAAAGACTCTTTAATTTCGGAATAACAATCAGAAGTATTTTTTGGTCCATTAAAAGGTAAAATAATAAGAGTTTTAGATTTGTCATAATCATTAATGGATGGTATTACTTTTGGTATAAAAAGTTCTTCAATACAAAAGTGGTAATCAACAGAATGAATTTCAGGTGTATTTGTATATTCAAAAACTGATTTAAAACCTATTCCAAATTTTCCTATAGAATTTCCATTATCTTTTTCTTTTGTACTATTACCAATATTTGTAATAGAATCAATGTCATTCATATCAAACTTTCGAGTTCCATTGTGCTCAAAAATAAGTTTGTCACTTTCAAGTCTAAAAGTTACTGTTGTCGCAAATACATCTTCTGCATTTTGAAGAAGCTCAAAAATAAAATGCCCCGATGATGTATACAATTTAGTTAGATAAGCTCTAAATCCATCATACATACCTTGTTCTTTACTATCAGCAACCCAAGATGTTCTTCTTTCTTGTAATTCTTCAATAGTTTTATATTTACATTCTCTTGCCATTTAATTATTCTCCGATTTTTATAATTCCATATATTAAAGTTTTGAAATGAATATCAACGCTATTCATTTTATCATCAAGTTCTTTGATTTTACGATTGTGATTATCGATACAGTGTTCTAGCTGGCTTTCTTTCATCAGTCTAATTTTATCGTCTGTAGTTTCACCAAGGACAGATTCAATAGAGAGTCTTTCTGCACGGAAACTTGTATCAAGACTACGTTTTTTGAAGTCTATGATTTTCTTAGTTTTCTGAATAAAGCTATCTTTTTCCTGTACCCAGCGATTTTGATGGATTGTATTTAAACTACTCCAAAAATCACGATTTGGGTTTAGAATACTTGAAAGCTTATCATTATTTGCCAGGTTTTCTTCAATTATTTTTTCTAATTCTTCTGACTCCGCAATTGTTATTAATTTAGTATCTGTTGTAACACCAGTAAATTTCCATTGGAAAACCATGAAATAATATTCATCTTTATCAAATGAAGTTGAATCTAATTCTGATCTATTCAAAGTTAAACAAACGTATCTTGGTTTTGAAATATCTATTAATTGAGCTGCCTGTTTAACAAGAGGGTGTTGTACATTTAATAACATACATTTTTCATTGGATGATTTTTCATCTGAATTAAAAGAAACTGCTAAATATTGATCACCTTTTTTTAACCAGCGTTCCCAATATAGATTTACACCAGTATTTTTGACACCTAGTTTTTTATAATCATTAAGAAGAAATTCTTTTAGTTCTTTAGAGACTCTTAAATGATATAAGGTTTTATCTGTTTCAATTTCAAATTGATTATAGCCTATATATTCGAGATAAGATTTTACAAGAAGTTTTAGTTCATCAGGAGAAGACCATTCATTTGTAGCTTCTTTAATATCTTTCTCCATATCTTCTTTGTTTATCTTAATACCAAGTAAATTATACTGTTCATCTTCGAGACGTTCGTTTTCCTGAATTAAGCGGATTTTATTATCAGCGAGCTGAAGTAATTTTTCATCTTGTTCTTCTTTTGTTAATTCAAAGGAACTTGCTATATGATTTATTTCATCTGAAATTTCTCCGAGTATTCCTTCACAATCACCGATTGAATGTTCAAAAACACCGATACGAGTTAAACATCTATCGAATATTGTTTTGTCGATTGTTCCTTTTGTAATCATATTAACAATAACTACAGCTTCGCTTTTCTGACCATTACGGTCGATACGACCAATTCTCTGTTCAACCTTCATAGGATTCCATGGAAGATCATAATTAACCATATAATCACAGAACTGATAATCCAAACCTTCACAGCCAACTTCAGAGAAGAGCATAATATCTAAGGCTTTGGGATCAGACTTGTCTAAAATAAATCTTTTTCGCAAAGCACGACGGTCATCATCTGGAACATCACCATGAATAACTGCAACACGATAATTTTCTTGTTCTAACTTTTTAAGCAAATAAGATAAAGTATGACGGAATGTACTGAAAATAATAATCTTATTTTTTTCCATTTCCTGTTTTTCTTTTATAGTTTGGAGTAGCTTTTCAAACTTTATATCTTTTGAAGGAAGTTTTTCAGCTTCATGTTTTAAATAAACAAAACGTTCCTTTACTTTATCAACTATGTCTTTTAAGGAATCTTCATCAGCTTCTGAATAAGCTTCAAAAAT